>JAGQOC010000128.1 GCA_020427745.1 Phycisphaerales bacterium
CCCCGAACACGGAAGGTTTCAATCACCCACCCACATCGCCATGTTCACATCATCATCAAACGACCCGTCGGGCTGACGCACCGAACGGATGTTCACCCCCTCCTCGAGGAATCCCACGGATCGGTACAGATTCCGAGCGATCTCGTTCTTGGCGAACACCATCAGCTCGAGCCGCAGCACCGCCGGGTCCCGCCGTGCCGCCTCGATCGCCGCCTCCATCATCCGCCGGCCGAGCCCCTGCCCGCGCCACCCCTCGCGGATCCCGATCCCGAGACGGGCGACATGCCCGAACTTCACGCGATCGGACCGGGCCATCGAGCAATCACCAATGACCAGAGCCCCCGTCTCATCGAACACGCCGAGCCTCCAGTGCCGACGATGCTCGTCGGGTTTCGCAAAGAGCTCCCGCTGCTCATCCTCCGAGCGGACTTCGCTGGGAACCATCCCGCTCCAGGGTGATTCATGCGCAACAGAGAGCGTGTAATCACGGTACAACGCGGCGTGCTCCGGGAGCAACGCCCTGAAACAGGCCGAGCGTCCGTCGCGCAGCTGATGGATCTGTTCGACCACTTCCATCACGCACGCCCCCGGCATTCCTCAAGGAACGCCACCCCGCGCCGGAGATGCGGGATCACGATCGACCCCCCCACGATCAACGCGATATCGAACGATTCAAAGAGCTCCTCATCGCTCGCGCCGGCGCTCACACACTGGTCGATGTGGTACGCGATGCAGTCATCGCACCGCAGCACCATCGACGCGACCAACCCGAGGAGCTCCTTGGTCTTTGCATCGAGCGCCCCCGCTTCGTAGGCTTTGGTGTCGAGGTTGAAGAACCGTTTGGTTGTCGTGGTTCCGCGGGCGAGGATCTTCTCATTCAGCTCGCCGCGGAACGCCTGAAACTCGTCGTATCTGCTCATGCGCGATCGTATCTCATCAAAATCATCCCCGGCGTGTCAGCCCCGCAAAATCCGGGCGGTTCAATCCCGTATTATCCACGAACAAGGAGCCCCCATGAGCCGCACCCGAATCGTCGCCACGATCTTTACTGCCTCCCTCCTCGCCCCGTCGCTCGGGATGTCCGGGTGTCTGATCGCATCGAACAAGAAGACCGACATCTCGGGGGCTTATGTCCAGCCGGGGGCGGTGTCGAGGGTCCGTGTGAACCAGACAACCGCCGCAGAAGTCGAGGAAATCATGGGGCAGCCCTCGTTCGTCACCGCCAACGACGACGGCACCGAGACCTGGAACTGGAACTGGACCAAGACCACCGGCGACAGCGGTGCCGTCTTCCTCGTCTTCGCGGGGAGAACAGAAAAAACCGTCGCCGAATCCGTGCACATCCAGATGAAGGACGGCGTCGCGATCAAAAAATGGCGTGACTAACTACTCGCGGATCAGCTTCTCGATCACCGCCTCAAACCGTGCCCGCTGCTCGGTGTACGCGTCACCCGTCGCGGGGCCGCTGAACCCGGTGTAGACAGCCTCGACCTCGTTGCGCTCGTTGAGGAAGATCAGCGTTGGGTAGGATCGCACACGATCGAGCACGGGGAGCGCCTCGGACGCCTTGGCTTTGTCGCTCAGCCCCGCAACCAAGATCGGCCAGTCGGATCCCATCCGCTCCTCGTAGCGTTTCACCTGGCGCACAGAGCGATCGAAGTCCTCGGTGACTTCGAACGCGAGCCCCACGACGGCGAGGTCGTCGCCGTACTTCGCTCTCATATCCACGAGCTCACGCCCGGCATCGGCGCAGTTCGGGCACCAGGTGCCGAAGACCTCGATCACGCGTGCTTTCGCGCCCGATTCATCGAGCAGGTCGAGCACCCGCGTGGGGATGCCCTCAAGGTCTTTGAAGACCATGTCGCCGAGCTTGGACTCATCGGTAATCGAGGTCTCTCTGAACGCATCGGGGAGCTGCGCATCATCGTCGCGGAAGGCTGTCCATGTCTCATGCCACCAGTTGCCCGACCAGAAGTCACCCTTGATCGTGCCGTCGTCGAGCATCTTCGCGTGAAAGAGGAACGCGTGGGCGCCGTCGAAGGCGGAGAGGCGCATGAGATTGCCGTCGACGCGCCCGGCGAGGTAGCGATAGTCGCCGGTGGTTGTGAGGAAGGTGCCGATCGCTTCTCGGGTACTGGATACTTTGAAGATACCGATCGCGTTGTCAGTAGAAGATTCAAAGGCAACACTCCAGCGTCCACTGAAATCATCCCACTCGGTTAAGGCTGGATCGAATAGTCCATCAATGCGATGCTTGGCAGTAAGCTGAAGAATACTCGGATCCATTCGGCCACGGTTCTTAGCCCACAACCCAACAAGATGGTTCGTATGCTGATCCAGCTTAAGAGAAATGACTGAATCGTAGTGTGGAAAGAGAATTTGAAAATCATTCGGTGGGTACCCGCTGATCTCCACAGGAAATTCCTCGTATCCATCATGGAGTACTCCATGACCCACACCATTGGTAATTGTCGCAGACCATGTTTCGTCTCCACCAGAATCAACCGCCAAGAAAAACGGAAGTGGTCCGCCTGGTGTTTCGAGTTCAACTCGATACTCTTTGCAGTAAGAGCCCATCGGTGGCATCCAAGCCTTGGACAAAATAATCCAACCTGTGAGCAATGCAAGCCCCAAAACAATTGCAATCAAAATCCAAATTTTGCTTTTCAACATTCTCTTAGTCTACGGCCAAACACCCCCAGCGGGTTCTACAATCCCCGATGCCGCACACGCCTCAGCCGCCGTTTTCGCCCATCGACGAGGTCCTCGACGAGCTCCGCGCGGGGCGTATGGTCGTCGTCACCGATGACGAGTCCCGCGAGAACGAGGGCGATCTCATCCTCCCCGCCCAGTTCATCACGCCCGAGGCGATCATGTTCATGCTCAAGGAAGCAACGGGGTACATGTTCGTCTCGCTCCCCGAGTCCGACTGCGATCGGCTCGATCTGCACGGGCAGAGTGCCGTGAATACTTCGGCGCGGGGGACGCCGCTGACGGTGTCCGTTGACGGCGCGCCCAAGCACGGCTTCACCACCGGCG
>JAGQOC010000129.1 GCA_020427745.1 Phycisphaerales bacterium
GATCGCGATTGTCTGTGCCGGGCTCGCGGCGGTCCCGCTTGCGTTGTGGGAAATCCGGATGAGCCCGCACCTGCACGAGACCGTGTACGGGTTCGAGGTTGCCAAGTTTCATATGGCGGTGCGTCTGGGCGGATACCGCCCGATGCTGTTTATGCGTCACGGGCTGGAGGTCGGGCTGTGGATGGCAACCGCGTCCGCCGCCGGGCTCTGGCTGCTGCTCGCCGGTCGCGGGACGGTGAAGCTGATGGGCTACAAGATCAACGGGTTTTCGATCGTTCTTTTCGGGACGACCGTGCTCTGCCGGTCGCTCGGCGCGTTGATCCTGCTCTTCGGGACGACCGCGGCGGCTTTGTTCGTGCGGAGCACCGGGCTGCGGATTGTGTTCATCGCGCTGCTGCTCACCCCGAGCGTCTACCTCTCGGTGCGGCTGACCGGGCTCGTCCCCGCCGAGCGGTTGTCCTCGGTCGTCGGTCTCTACAGCCCCGAACGCGCGTTTTCGCTCGAGGCCCGCCTCGAACAGGAAGAGTTTATTACCGATCATGCGCTCAAAAGACCCTTGTTTGGCTGGGGCGGCTTCAACCGCTACCGCCCGACCAACGAGTTCGATGAAACCACCCCGGTCGACAGCCTGACGATGATCACGCTCGGGAAGAACGGCGTGGTCGGGCTCGTCACACTGCTCGCGATGAATCTCATCCCGCCGCTGCTCATCGTTCTTCGTCTGCGTGGACGGGAGCTTGCCAGGCCTTTCTGGGCCCCCACCATCGCAATCATGCTCGGCGTCACGATCTACTCGATGGACGCGCTCTTTAACGCGTTTGGAACACCTGTGCATATCATCGGGCTCGGGATCCTCGCGTCCGTTGCGACCCAGATCCGCCCGTGGAAGAGTAAGCTCCGCGAAGCACAACTCGCCCAACGCTCGGCATCACACAAGTACCTGAACAGCGACCACGAACCCACCACACCCCAACGGAGCGAGGACCAGTGAAGATCTCGACCCCTCAACGATTCGAAGGCAGCCTCCCCGAGGCGTTCGCTCACGCGACAAGCAAGCGTGAGCCGGTATTCGTCCCGACTCAGCATTTCACCGACGACCGCGGCTGGTCGCTCATGAACCAGCTCCAGGGCGTGATGTCCGAGCAGGGACAGGTGAACTTCTCCGTGCAGTACCCGGGTGTCATCAAGGCCTGGCACAGACACCACAAGCAGACTGATTTCTGGATGGGGCTTGTCGGACACCTGAAGGTCGGTGTCTACGACCAGGACAATGACCATGCATGGTCAATTGTCATCGGCGAGAAACGACCGGGCACCGTGATCATCCCCCCGCCGCTCTGGCACGGCGCTGCGACCGTCGGACCAACCCAGGCGGGGCTGCTGTACTATGTCACCCACGCCTACGACCCCGCCAATCCCGACGAGGACCGCACCACCCCCGACGCGTTCCCGGGCTTCCCTTGGCATGTCGAGCACAAATGACCGCCGAAGCGACACAGAGCATCGGAGAGCATCGGAGAGGGCCAAAGCGGGTTCTTGTCCTCGGCTCGACCGGTATGGTCGGGCGGGCTTGGTGTGAGTTGCTCGATCGTGAGGGCATTGAGCATCGGGGCGTATCCCGCCCGGAGTTCGATCTCCTGAACCGGCGCACGGTGTGCGAGGCCATCAATCCCGGGGAGGATCTCGTCGTGAATGCCGCCGCTTGGACCGATGTCGACGGTGCGGAATCTGATCCTGACGCAGCGATGCAGGCCAACGCGGATTCGGTCGGGCTGCTTTCCGGCCGCTGTCACGCCCTGGGGGCCACGCTCATCCATTACAGCACGGACTATGTGTTCAACGGACGAGCGGAGCGGCCCTACCCCATCAATGCAGAGATCGACCCGTGCAACGCCTATGGAAAATCCAAGGCCGCCGGCGAGGAACTCATCCGCCACCAAGGCACACCGGATCACATCATCATCCGCACGAGCTGGGTCTACGCCCCGTGGGGCAAGAACTTCGTGCGCACGATCGCGAAGTTCGCCGCGGAAAAGCCAGAACTCCGCGTCGTCGACGACCAACGCGGCCGTCCGACCTCCGCCGAGCAACTCGCGGCGACTTCGCTCGCGCTGCATCGCTCCGGAGCCCGGGGAGTTTGGCACGCGACCGATGGGGGTGAATGCACCTGGCATGAACTCGCGACGCTCATCGCGGCGAGGGTGAACCCGAGTTGTGTCGTCCATCCATGCTCAAGCGAAGAGTACCCCCGCCCGGCGTTCCGCCCGCCGTACTCGGTGCTGAATATCGAGGCAACCGAGACCCTGTGCGGCCCGATGAGAAGCTGGCAGGAATCGGTCGAGGATGTGCTCTCAAGGCTGGAAGAGACCAAATAAAAAACGGGAGAAGCCGGAGCTCCTCCCGTTCTGGTTGTTGTCAATCGTGCGATTGATTATGCACGGTTGCGGCGGATGCGCGAGGCAGCCGCGATGCCGCCGAGGGTCAGGAGACCCGCGAACGCTGCCGGGGGCAGGGGCACGATGAAGAGCTGGTCCTGACTATCGGCCGAGCTCATCGCGAGCATGCCGCTGACGCGAGCGGTCGGATCGGAAGCTGCTTCAGCCATGAGGGTGTCCATCCAGGTCGCGACGGAGCCGACGCCTTCAACGGTGCTGCCGTCGAAGAGGACTGCCCAGATTGCACCCTGGATCGCTGCGAGCTGCTCGGGCGAGGTGCCTGCAACGCGGGAGAGGTCACCGTGGATCCAGTCGAGACGGATCGCGGCGGCAACAACCGCGTTGACTTCCTGCATGTCGGCTTCGCCGTAGGGCATGCCGCCGTTGGAGGAGACGGGATTCGGGGCGTCGGAGATTTCCCCGAGGTCGTAGTCGTGGCTGCCGTTACCGATATCCTGCAGCTCGATGCAGAAGGTGTAGAAGCGGGTGCCGCTGAACTGACCAGCGGTGTCCGAGGGGCGTGCCGAGGTGTACTCGAAGCCCCACTGACCGGCGGCGTGGTGCACGCCGTCGATGGTCACTGCGTCCGCGACACCGATCCGACCGATGAACTCGGCGGAAAAGTCGCTTGCGAGGGCGAGACCGGATGCACCGGCGATCGCCAATACGGCTGTCATGGTCATGCTCTTCTTCATTGTTCAATCCTCTCAGTGCTTCCGGGGAAGCGGTTTCACTCGTCCACTTTCGAGAAACATGCCGGGGACTCACGATGAGCCCTTCAGCACAACCACAACGATTCCAGTCGTTGTGGACTCATTCAGATTTGTGGTTGATCTCAGTCGAGGTCAAGCCACCCACATTCGGCCTAGAGAGCCGAAAATCCCTTGAATAGGTGGCACCGCCCATGGGCAGAACTGCCTATCCGCATGAAGAATAGCACGGATTTTGGGGGGCGACGCTCGGAAAGTCAGAAAATCAACGACTTTGCAGAAATTTTTACATTCTGGGACGGTCCGAATCGAAGCAAGCCTCGCCCGGACTTTTTTTGCGCAAATTCTGCGTTATGGGACCTCTGATTCCACCTGGACCAGGACGCCATACCGCTTCATCTGAGCCTCAAGGATCGGGTCGAGGCCCTTCGGTCCGATGAGTGACTCAACCCGGCGGACGGCTTGTCGGGCGCCGGACTCGTCGTGCCCGGTCAACGCGACAGAGAGCCCGGCCCAGGCGTCGATGAGGTCCGGATCAGCCGCGACCGCCTTCTGGAACTGGACGACGGCTTCCTCATTGTTCCCCCGCTTGAGCTCGATCCAGCCGAGGGTGCTGAAGAATGCCGGTTCCTCCTGGAACCCGATGGCCTCGCGTGCATAGTCGGCCGCCTGAGCGAGCCGGGCCGGGTCATCGGACTCGAGCTCGATGACCCGCGCGAGGTTGTTTTTGACGGCGGCACCGAAGATCCCGGTGCCCTCGACATCGCCCAACATGTGCTCGTAACGCGAGATTGCCCCTCGATGGTCACCGAGATTCTTTGCGATCTGGGCGGCCTGGAACAGGTTATTGAGATCGGCTGGGTTCTTGGCCGCGGCCTCGTCGAACATCGACAGAGCCCTGCGCTGCATTGCATCGCGATCCGCGGGGCTGAGGTCGGGGTGCTCGCTTGCGGCGAGCAGTGCCCGCGCGGTCATGGCGAGGGTGTACGGATTCCCGGGATAGGACGCGAGCCATTGTTCGCTGGTGTCGAGCGCACGGTCCGTCAGTTCCTGCTGGCGCATCGGGAACCGCTTGCTCAGTCCGAGCCACGCATCGGCCACGGCACCGAGTGTCTCGGGTGTGCTCATCTCTTGAGCGAGCTGGATCCAGCGAACTGCCTCATCCGGCTCTCTCAGCTGGTCGCGGGCGAGCCCGAGCCAGACCGTGTTGCGGAACAGTTCGGAGGAACGGGCGATCGGTTCGAACTCGCTTGCGATTCGCGGCCCGGATTCGCCGAGCTTGACGAGTGTGCTGGCATAGTTCACGAGGAGTTCGCGGTGCAGGGGCTCATCGACTTTCTTGGATGCGACATCGATGTAGGGCGCCAGGAGTGCTCTTGACTTCTGGTAGTCCTTCATCTCGAAGTTCGCACGGGCAGCATAGATATCGGGCTCGATTGTTGATTCTGTCGTCGCTCCACGCCAGACGCTTGTGACACGGAGCACCTCGGGCCAGTTGCCCGCGAGTGTGTAGGCCTTGGCGGCGATCGAGAGGAGGGTGTTGTCTCTTCCGATGCGTCGTGAAGCCGCCTCGGCCCCGAGCCCGACCCCCTCAAGATCGTCGCTGGACACGAGCAGCGCGTCGTACACATACCCCTGGACCGCCGCGTTCTTTGGGAACACACGGGCGATGCGCTCGAGCTCGGCGGTTCTTTGAGCCCGATCCATCCCGGTGGATGCCTGCTCGTATGCCGCGATCTGCTGCATCGCGAGCTTGCTTTCCTCGTCGTATTCCTCCCCGCTCTGCACGACCTGAACGATCTTGTCCGGGTCTTTGCGCATAAAGGAGAGGTCGTACTGGAGGAGCTCGTTCTCGGGATTGGCGACGAGCGCCTCTTCCAGGATATCGATCGCTTGATCCGGCGAGCCGGCCTGCTGGGTGAGACGCGCGAGCTGGATCCATGCCCCGACATCGGTTGGTTCGGAATCCACGATGGATCTGAGGAGATCCGCGGCTTGTTCGTGGTTGCCCACGAGCCGAGCAAACTTGACCCGCGCACCGAGCACCTCGGCGGGCGAGAGTCCGTACTTTTCTGCCTCGGCGAGGACCTGCTCGGCTTCTGCGGGGTAGCCGCTCTGGACATAGAGATTCATCAGTTCGGTATGCTGCTCGCTTGTGAGCCTCGGGGATCGTGCGATGGACTGGAGCACGGGGAGCATCCGGGAGCGTTGATTGAGACCGGCGAACAGGCGTGCGAGTACGAGCTCGTATTCAACTTTCTTCGTTCCGTCCGCGAGCTGTGTGAGGTTTTCCAGACGCGGGATCGCGAGCTCGAACTCGCCGGCGCGTCGGAGTTCTTTGATGATCTCGAACTGGACATCGAGGTTGCCTTCGGACCTCGCGTATGCCTCAAGCAGGTTCTGTTTCGCGGCCTCGTTGTCGCCGAGTGTGACATTGAGTTTCGAGACATCGAAGAGGTAATCGCGGGATGCGGGTCCGGCGATCAGGCGTGAGATGGTGAGTTTTTCCGCCGCCGCGGCCTCGGGATCGCTCTCGAATCGCTCGCCCTCGGCAACCAGGGGTGAGCAGTCCATATCGAGTATCGTGCTGAGCAGCAAGCGTGCCTTGATCTGCTTTGGATCGGTGGCGATGACCGATCGAACGATCGACAGGGCCTCATCACGCTTTGTCTTCGTCAGTGTTCCGCCGAAGGCGATCGCGCGTGCTCTGGCGAGACGGAGTCGGATCGGCTCGGCGCGCCCCTTGGAGGAGGTAAGCTCCATGATCCTCTTGATGGTTGCTTCGACAAATGGTCGGTCGGTACCCTTGATCTGCGAATCGAGCGCCGCGTAGAGGAGCTTGATATCCTCCGGGTTCTGCTTGAGTATCTGCTCCCATGCGTCCTTTGCCTCGTCATCGCCGATGGCATCGAGGAACTGTGCCCGGGCGGTGTCCCAGAGCAGCTTCTGGTCCGCAGACACCCCCTCTTCGCCGAGGCTGAACACCTCGAGTGCGGAATCGCGGTTCTGGTCGCGGGTGAAGCTGCGCATGGCGTACCCCAGCGCATAGTTCGGATCGCCGATGGCGATCTCGCGGGTATCGAGCGCGGATTGGTCGATCATGCCGAGGTCGTAATCACGCGTGATCCGCAGGATCTGGTCAACGACCAGGGGCTGTTGATTGGAAGCGATGAGCCTCGACAACTCGCCTTGAGCCGACACACGATCGCCCGCGATTGCGAAGAGCTCCGCGATAATCAGCTGGAGCTGAGCCCGCTCGCCCTCGTCGGAGTTCTCCGCGAACTCCTTGGCGAGTGTGATTGCAATCTGAACCTGCTGCTCGTCGAGCATCCCGTTCTGGGCCATCGCCATCTGTGAGGTCAGCCAAATGTAACGGACCTGCGGCGAGCCGTCGCTGATCCGCATGAAATCAGTTGCCATTTTCCCCGCATCGGCGTAGTGCCCCGAGTCGATCAGTGAACCGATGATGCTGATCGTGGGAGCGGTCCACGCGCCCAAGCCCGCGGTCCTGTCCGCGAGCTTCCACGCGTCGATGGCGTCTTCTTCGAAGCCCAGAGCAGCGTAGATCTCGCCCATCGTTTGATAGAACATCGGCTCGGGATCGTGGTCGTGGATATCGATCGCCTCGGCGACCAGCCCGCGTGCCTCGATCTCTCGCCCCTCACGATGGGCGGCTTCGCCCTGCAGATAGTTGATCCATGCCTTTGTGCGGAAATCGGTGTCGATTGCTTCGAGCTGACGGATCTGGTCCTCGGCGACCTGCTCGCGCCCGAGTCTGCGGGCTGCCAGTGCCCGGAAGCCGAGCACAGAGGTCGAGTTGTTCTCGACCGCGAGCAGGCGTTCATCCATCCCTGCCCAGTACATCCGGCGGGCGGCGGCGGCCCACACAATGCGGTCGCCCGTCGTTTGGGCTGCATTGAGAAATACCTCGAGGGATACCTGATTGAAACCGAGCGCATCAAACGCGGCGCCAACAACCTTCGCCAGATCCGGTGAATCGATCCCGGCTTCGGCGTTCCAGCGGCGATTTACTCTGTCCCAAGCGATGTCCTGCATGATTGAGTGAGCGAGTTTCACCGCTTGATCGTTGGTCGGCTGGGAGATCGTCCGGAGGAGCGCATCACCGCTCAGATCCCGGAGGACCCGCGGGCCTACTCGATCCGGGTGTGCTTCGATCTGGGCTTGGACGAACTCCAGTGCTTCGAGAGCGCGGTCGGTGGACTCGAGCCAGTACCAGTAGCCCCAGACAGTCGAGAAATCGGTGTCACCGAGAGCGATCAGTTCATCAAAGAGTTTCTGGAGTTCGGGGTCATCGCGGTCGAGCATTCTGCGTGCGGTGATCTCCCCGGAGAGAACCAGACGGCGATCGCTCTCGGGGTTCGTGCGGAGTGAAGTCGCGAGATTCTTTGCTTCTGGCCACATCGCGGCCCGGTTGAACATCGACAAAAGTTCCTGGGATGCCTCGATGTCATCCGGGCGTTGTACCAGGTAGCTCCGGTATGCATCGATCGAGACGCGGAGATGCCCGCCATCCCCCGCTTCTACGCGTGCCTGCGAGCGAGCGAAGGTGAGGAGTTCAGCTGGCGGGTTCGGCTGGGTGTTTCGGAGGTACCGCCGGAGATCCTTGGTTGCCTTGGCGTAGTCCCCGCTCTCATACGCCTTCATCCCTTCGACGCGGAGTTTCTCGACCGTGCGGCGTTCCTGTATCGGCGCGATGACAAAGTAGCCGATCGCTCCGAGGACGATCACGCCGAGCAGCACACCGGAGAGTACGAGGCGACGGAATGTGCGGGGGCGCATAGCCATGGGGTTCCTCCGGATCTCTTACTTGCGTGCCAATGCACCGGCTACAAGCGCGATCGTTTTCCAAATAATGTATACATCCAGCCAGAAGCTTGCCTGCTCGACATACTCGATGTCGTAGCGGATCCACTCCTGGAAATCGGCCCCGTCGGCGCGTGTGCGTCGGATCTGCCAGAGCCCGGTGACACCGGGGCGTACGCTCAGTCGCGCCTCGCGCCAGCCCGGGCAGTACTGGTTTTCTGAGAACGGGCTCGGGCGCGGGCCGACCACCGACATCTGCCCGAGGAGCACATTGAAGAACTGGGGCAACTCGTCGAGTTGGAGCTTGCGGAGCACCCTACCAACCCGGGTGATCCGCGGGTCGTGCTCCATGAAGAACTGCGGGCCGTCGGCCTCGTTCTGCTTCTGGAGCTGTGCCTTCATCTTCTCAGCATCGCGGTACATGGTGCGGAACTTCCAGCACCTGAACTCCCGCCCGCCGGTGGTCTCGCGTTTGTGCCCGAAGAAGATCGGGCTTCGGTCCTCGATATAAATCGCCGCGATGATGATCGGATAGAGCGGCAATGTCAGAAGGATCGCGCAGAGCGCGAAGAGGACATCGAGCACCCGACGCACGGGGTTCTGGGTCCACCTTGCTGCGTCTTTCATCCGCCGCTCGGAGCGGGGCTGCATCGTCTGGATGTCCCGCCAGTCGATCTCGTCGGTCTCCGGGCGGCTTGCGGGGTCATCCCAGAGCACCGCGGGGCCGACGCCCACTTTCCCGTCGGGCAGTGTTCGTCCGGCACCGATCCATATCGGGCCGGCGACGCTCGAAGCGTTGATTGCTGGCGCATCCACATCGCGCCAGCTCTGCGAGCCAACACGCTGAACACGCGAGATCGTTGCGTCCGGGTGGCGCCAGACCTTGGTGAGGTCGCGGACAAATCTGGCACGATCGGAGTCGTTTGTGTTGGCGTACACACGCCCGTCAACCGCGAGGGCCGAGCGGAGATCCGCGGGGACGAGTCTGCGGAGCTTGGACCAGGCGGAGCGATCGGATTCCATCGACGCCCAGTCGCGGGCGATATCCGGATCAGTCGTGAGCGCTACCCGCGCGAGCCGCCCGGTGTTGCCTTCATATGATCGGCGGAAACGGAGAAAATGCCCGTCCGCACGAGCGTCGACCAGCTCGCGGTATTGGTTTGATGCGCGATCGGCAACACGCACCACAAGCAGATCCGGCTTGAGCCAGAAGAGGACATCGAGCAGCGGCTGGATCGGCATGATGACCATGTGCGAATGGTCCACCAGCAGGTAGAGCTCGGCGCGGCGGTCAACCTCGAGCTCGGGCATCTGGTTCGGGACAACCTGCACGCCACGGGCTCTCCAGAACCGAGCGTGCAACTGCTCGGGGGTGAGCCCCCATAGTGTGTGGGTGTCGCGTTCTTGTGTACCCATGGCGCCCACGATCAGACCGCCTTGCTGTTAGTGTCTTTGGTTGTCTTTGCACGGTCCGCGAAGAGGGTGCCCGCGACGGGTCCCACGCGTGGCCCGGAGCGTGCCGCCGCTTCTGCGGCCTGGCGAGCTGCCTGACGGGAGAAGTGCACGGACATCGTTCCGGTCGACTGACGCAGCTCGTAGCCGGAGGCTCTGTTGAAGATCGTTGCAACGATCTTCCCACCCACCCCGTTGATCTGATCGATCGCCCGGCGGATCAGCGGACGCAGCTGCCCGCGTCCGACGACAAGAATCACCCCGTCTGCCTCGGCAGCGAGGAACCCGGCCTCGATACTCCCAAGGATCGGGCCGGTGTCGACAAGCACGGTGTCGTAATGGTCACGCAGCACATCGAGCAGCTTGCGGATCGCGGTCGGTGAAAGACGGCTGATCTCGGCGTCGTCCCCGAAGCCCGCGGGCAGCACGCTGAGCCCCGCAAAGTCGGTGTCCACAACGAGGTCTGTCACCCGCTCCGGTGTCATGATCCCGTCGACAAGACTCGGCGAGTTCGGGCGACCGAAGTGGATACTCAGCCCCCGCCCGATCAGGTCAAGATCGAGCAGCAGTGTGCGATCGCCGGACTCGGCGAACGACAGCCCCATCGCGATAATCAGGCTGGTTTTACCGTCCTGCGACGAGGGGCTGGTGACCTCGTAGACATGCCCGTGATCGCGGTGGTTGTGGAGGATCTGGAGTTGCGAGCGGATCTGGTGGACTGCGAACGCGGAGGCCTCGGCGAGTTCCTGGTCCCCGAGCGAATCGCCCAGGTCCGGGAGCATCCCGATGATCCCCTGCGAGTCAGAAAGGATCTGGTCATCGCTGAATCGGACGCTCCGAGAGAAGAGCCCGATCGCGAGCATGGCGACCACCGGCACCGACCCCGCCCCGAGGAAACCCATCGCGGCATACTTTCGGCGCCGATCACTCGATGGCTCGGACGGGGTGACCCCCTTCTCGACGACGCTGATCCGCTGAGAGCCTTCCCTGAAGTCCTCGGTGCTTGATTCTGTTTCGATCTCATCGAGCCGGGTGTTCACGGCTTTGACCTTGTCCTCTGCTTGCTGGAACTCGGTCACAAGCTGCTTCATTTTCAGATCCGCGTTCCCGAGCAGACGCTGGGCTTCCTTGGCCGCAGCAAGCCGCTGACCGAGATCCCGGAGCTGGTATTTGAGTTCGTCGATCGACGCCGCTGTCCCGCTCGGGCCGAGCCCGGGGACCTGCGCATCGCCCGATCGGATTTCTTCCATCCGGGCATCGATCTGCCGGTTGACACTCTCGATCGCGGCGTTGACCATCTTCACCTCGCGGTGCTTCTCGCCGTACCCGGCGGTCATCATGTCCGCGCGCCCGTTCTCGAGCGAGATGCGTTTGCTGAGCAGGACCGCCATCTGCTCATCGAGAGCGGCGGCGCGTTCGACGGTGAGCGCGGGCTCTTCCTCGCCCTCGGAGCTCGTCTGCGCGTAGGCCTCGTACTGCCCGATCTGTTTCTGCAGATCGATCTCCTGCGATTCGTACTGGCGAACCTTGGCGATCGCGTTGCGGACGAGCATGCCGATATCCTCGGATCCCCATTCGTTGGTAAGGATCTGGATCTGGTTTTTGATATTGTCGCGTTCCTTCTTGCTGTTGAGCAGCTTCTCTTCGAGCTTGTTGACGACCTCGGGGCTGCTGGAGAGGTTCTCGAGGTTGCCGAAGAGTTCCATGTAGGCGTCGATCACCGAGGTCACAACCGCGCGGGCGACATTGCGATCGATGTGCTCGTAGTTGACATAGATGAACTCGGGTTTTTTGCGGTCCGAAGACACACGCAGCCCGCTGGCAATCTGCTCGGGGGAGTAGAGCCCCGAGACCGCCTGCAGTTCCTGCACACGATCCGAAGACAACGCGAGGCTCAGCACACGGTTCGATTCCAGGTACCCAACCTGCGAGGACACCAGACCGGAGAACTCCCGAGGAGAGGTGTTCTGGTCATTCTCGTAGAGTACTTTTTCCACACGCGGGCGGATCCGGATCGTGCCCCGGCTCTGGTACATGGGCTCTTGGGAAAAGTACCCGACCAACGCGCCGCACAACGCCATCACCGCTGCAAGCACGAGGGTGAGGATCATCCGTCCGCGGAGAAGCCGGTGCACCAGCACCAGCACATTGCCGTGCCCATGCTGCTGTTCGCCGCTCTGCCAGTCTGTAAAATCATTTGCCATTGGGTTGCCCTTCTCTGTTCTGGGCGCTGTTCTCAACCACAACTTCAACCGTTGGGCGGGCGATGGCGTAAAGCTCTTCAAGCACCCACGCGTGGTCTTCGGGCGCAACGCTCTCATCCATCACGATCTGGATCTGGGCCGCCCCATACGGGCGCATCGGGTAGTCCGATCCGACTTCCCGAACCTTTGCCATGGACACCGATGTCTCCCCTGTCGGGAGCGCAAAGAGGTTGTACACCGTAATGGTATGGGTCTGGTCGCCGATCACCCGATTGAATCGGTAGGGCTGCAGCTGAACATCCCCGACGGCGACCGTGGGCGGACGCTCCTGCTCCATCGCCCAGCCGTGGGCGGGGTAGCACCGGGGCGGGTAGTGCCCCTCCATGTCACGGATCCGCTGGCACTGGACGATCATGAGCGTCGCGCGGACGCCCCGCTGTTTGTTGGTGTATTGACGAGCGAGCAGCGCGTTGGGCTTGAGCAGACTGATTGCTGCCGGAGGCAGGGGGACCTCCTCCCCCTCCCAATCCCCGAAATCCAGGGGAACATGCTCGACGGCATCGAGGATCTCGGCGTGGTACCCCTCCGCGATCGCCGGATCCGCCTGGTCGGCGCGGAGAACCCCCGCGATCACGAGCAGCACGAGGGTCAGCGGGATGGCGAGTCGGCTCAGCACGAAGAATCCTTTACATCGACTGGGAAGCGAGCGTGAAACGATATGTCGGGATCAGCGCCCAGCGGAGCGCTTTCATCCCGAGAACAAGCAGGAAAAACGCGATCGGGAGCATCATCCAGCCCGCGATCTCGTGGAACTGGTCCGCGATGGACGGCGCACGCCCATACAGCAGCACTGTCGGTGTGAGACGGATCACATTGCACAGAATCGCGGTCACCGGGCTCAGCAGCAGCACCAGAATCCGCACGGAGTTCCGCAGAGGCATCGTGAACGCGAACGCGTACACCACAAGGATCAACGCGAACACCATCCGCATCCCGTTGCATGCCTCGGCCACCGCGACGGGGACACCGTCGATAACCACCAGGTTCCCGGATCGCTCGACCCAGAACCCGAAGAGCTCAAGCGTGAGGGTGGTCGCGCGGGCGGTAGCGTTCTGCAATGGCCCAGCGATAGCGAGCCTGATCGTTCCCGGGACCGGGATGAGCAGCAGCAGGATCGCGATCCCGGGGACCTGGTTGGCGATGACCTGGGTGCCGACCACAGCGGTGATCGCGCCGATAAGCATCAGGACCGCGCCGCCGTGCAGACCGGCGTCGAATGCGTTGTTGTAGCTCCATGCGCTCAGGGCCCAGCCGAACACGACGATCGCGAATCCCACCCAACTCGCCTTGGGCGGACATCGACGGAACCGGATGCGCCGGATCCAGACCAGCCAGACCGCGATCGGGATGACCAGCAGGATGTGGCTCGATTCCTCGTCGTTCCACGCGATGGTGAATATATCTTTCCACTGCTCCCATGAGGCGAACACCGCCGCCGCGATCATGCAGATCAGCGCGACGATATGGCGTGCGCCCCAGTGGTACTTTGTCCTGATGAGCTTCATCGCCTCCGCTCCTTGCGGACAGTGCCGGTCACAACCTGGTCGGCGACCATCGCGCCGGGCTGCACAACCGCTCCGGCGCACAGCACCGAGCGGACCACAACCGCCCCCTTACCGACCCGGGATCCTTCCAACGCAACGGCGTCATGGAGCACCGCGCCCGCCGCGACCTCTGCGCCGGGCTCTTGGATGCGGAAACTGCTCTCCCACTCTTCGCGGTACGGATCTTCGTCGACGGATGTTCCGTGCGAAGCCCCCCCCGAGATCGCGTGCAGCGCATCGAGGTATTCGGACAGAGAACGCGTCGTCATCGAGTACGCACGCGGACGCTCGACCACCCGAACCCGATGGGATTCGTTCCAGGACTGCAGCGCCTGCTCCTTGAGGTCGATGTAGCCAACTGGCTTGACCGACCGCAGCACCCCGCAGCGGATCAGCCAGATACCAACGGGTGCCCCATCACGGGATGAAACGAAGGAGACATCGGCCTCGGTCGCCGCCATGGATCGCACGAGTTCGCCGAACGGTTCAAGGAATACCAACGCACCGTTGCAGACCACAATGTAGCGGTCGTCGGCGATCTCTTTGGTCGCATCCGAGAGCAGCCCCGCGACGCCTCGGATCGGCGAGGGGTCCTGCTCGATCACGCACTCACCGGGCGGGGCCTCGCCCACCCCGCGGGGGACCTGCCCGTCGGCGTCGTAGATCATCCGCATCCGGATCGGGCCCCGCGAATGCTTCTGAGAAAAACCGCTTAGTGCCTCGAAGTGTCTGGTTGCGAGCGTTTTCCCGCTCGGGAGGGGGAGATCAACAAGCGATCTCCCAACGCGCCGTGCGAGGGGGGTCGAATGAACGGACCCACAGAGGACCATCACCGAGTCGATTCGGTTGAGGATTCCCGTCTGATCTGTTGGATTCTGTACCAATGGCCCCACGCAAGCAATCTCCCTCACCACGCCGACCAACACGCGATCGTGGCTAAAACCTCGCGGGCGTCGGCGTATCGCGTCACGCACCGCGCTCCTCAATACGATCGGCCGATCCGGCCCCCGCCTTTGCACAGTCCCCGTGGAGTCTAGGGATTCGACGACGCAACATGGGCGCAACTTCCGCGCTCGATGACGGCTGCAACGATTGATTCCCATGCAACTTGTACACACGATGCAGGGAGATGGTTCGAAGCGATTGCCCCCTTGATCGAAGGGGGGCATTCCAACGGCCGCGTGTTCCACGCCTGCCCATGACACCCGCACAAAGACCAATCGCTCTGAGGTGAACCGAGACCGTTCAGGTGCACTTGGCGTGGATCAACTTCGAGCCCGCGCCCGTCCGCCTTCAGCACGGCTTCCTTGTGTGTCCAGAGGCCAAAGAACACGTCCGCATCGGAGGCGTCATCGAGCGGATCCGCTTCGTGCATCACCGCCCGGACGAGTTCGTCGGTGACGAGGGAAGGAGCGACGGATTCAAGATCGATCCCGACCCGGCAGCCTCGAGACAGAACGAGCCCCGAGTGTGTCCGGGTGCGTGAGACATTCAGGTCCACCGTGTCCCGAGCGAGCCCGATGAGCTGCGGGCGATTCCAGCGATCGCGGCTGAGTTCGACGCGTGCGGGATTCTCCCCAAGCAGTACGCCCGCTCCGAGGCGCCAGAGCCCCTTGCAGACCAGAGCCGCGCGACGATCCGCCGGATCGTCGAAGCGTCGGCAGCGTGCCCGCTGCTGCTTGCTCAAAAACGAAGCGAACCCGCTGGCGAGCGGATCGTCGTTGGGCACGATCAATGCCCGGATGCCTCGATCACCCGGCGTCATCGCCGAACGGATCGATTCAATGAGGTTGTTCAGCGGTGCCTGCACACCCCTGTATCGGCTCGCTCACCGGAGTGCATCAACGGATTTGCACGGTCCAGACGCGTTCCTCGCGGGTGCTCGATTCGGAATCCCCGGGGTCGGAGTACATCACGAGGTTTACCACGGTCGCGGAATCGAAGGTGAGCTTCAGGTGTGCCTTGGCCTCAATCGCGTTGCGTGCGGTGTTCATGGTGCCGAGGTCAGCCTCGTCCATGATCACGCTGTCGCTCCCGATCCGGGTTCCTCGGGAGACCTCGAAGTCCTGGTCGGCGTGGGCGAGCTCGACGCCGACGAGGTAGATCGTCCGTCCGATCACCGCGCCGTACATCCCGGTGCCCGCGAAGTTCACAGTCTGCCCGCCGAAGGCGGTGTTGCCGTCATGCTGCGCCGCCCCAACGGTGGGAACCTGAAGATCCGACTCGACGGAGTCGTTGCTTGCCTGGGCGGGCTCGGGTGCGGGCTCCTGAGCGGGAGCGCTGGGTCGGGTGCTGACCACGACGCGGTGGGTGGTCGCGGGTGCGTTGGCTTTGGCGCCTTTTTTGGTTGCCGAGCGTGCCCCTCTCGATCGGGACTTCTTCGACCCACTCGCCGACGATCCCATGCTGACGCGTGATCCGTCGCTGAGATGGCTTGTGGTCGTTTCCTTCGTCTGAAGATTCACACGAGAAGAATCTTTGGTGGATTTCTGAACGACGGTGCTGCCGTCGGGAAGTTTGATGCGGACCTCAACAGCCTCTGCTTCACTCGCGGGCTCCTCCGCCGCCATACTCATCGGCGTGGCGATGCCTGCCGTAAGAATGACCGCGCCGAGCATGCCGTGAATCATTGGGTTCCGAAGTCGCATCCTGAATCCTCCTCGTGTGCGGACGCCGCAGATGGCGGATCCACAGGTACATCATCGAAAATACACCAGCATCGGGCGAGGAAAATGGGGTGAACGGGCGGACCCTGTGCCGATTGTGCGGGCCGTCCCATGGCCTGTGCAGCACATGCAGGGGCGGCGCGCCGAAACGCGGTCCGATAGCTGCAAACGAGCAGAACGAAAGAATCCCCGCAGATGCGGGGACTCAGGTGCAGGAGCAGCGACATGTGTTTATTCCAACCGGAACTTCGAGACGAGCGTCTGCAGCTGTTCTGCCTGGTGCGCGAGATCCCCCGCCGCTTGTGCGGACTGGGCCGCTCCCTGGCTGGACTGGCGGGTGATCGAGTTGATCCCCTCCACCGCTCGGGCGATCTCCCCGGACGCGGCGGACTGCTGGTTTGCCGCCGCGGCGATGTCCTGGACCATCGACTGGAGGTTCTCGGAGCCACCAACAATGCTCTCGAGGGCTGCGCCCGCTTCGCCCGCGAGCTCAACACCGCGCCCGACCCGCTCGGATCCCGCCTCGATGAGTGTGACCGCGGAGGTCGTCTCCTTCTGGATCCCGATAATGCTTGAGCTGACCTCCTCGGTTGCGACGGTGGTCCGCTCGGCGAGCTTGCGCACCTCATCGGCGACCACCGCGAATCCACGCCCGTGCTCTCCCGCGCGGGCAGCTTCCACCGCGGCATTGAGTGCGAGCAGATTGGTTTGGAATGCGATTTCCTCGATGACTTTGATGATCTTGCTGATCTTGTCCGAGGACGCGTTGATGTCAGCCATCGCGACGTTGAGCTGCTTCATGGTCCGATCGCCTTCGTTGGCGGCTTCCCGCGCTGAAGTCGAAAGCTCATTGACTTGTTG
>JAGQOC010000130.1 GCA_020427745.1 Phycisphaerales bacterium
CTTTGCTGTGTGACTTGTTCCGATCAAGATGACCCAACACATGGTGCCCGAGCTCATGCATGAAAATCATCATTAGGGTGGTTTCCGCCAAGACATTCGCGGCTTCTATCCGAGATTCCGCTTGCGGTTGAGGCTGGATCTGAGAAAATCGTGCCCAGTCATCGAGTGAAACCCTCTCCGTACACGCGTCCCCGAACCAAGGCGCAACATCATTACATGCCATGAGGATGTTGGAGAGTCCCTGAACCCGGCTCCAGCACCCGAGTGCAACGCGGATATCACGGCGATTCCGCATCCTTGAGGCGATCGCGCCTACCTGCACCGAGGGATCCCAATCGAAGCGAATATGACTGATCGCGGAATCTGGCTCGATTAAACGATCCCTAAACGAATCGAATACCTCCACAAAGGCGTCCAGAGCTGCGAGATATGCTGAGTCGTATCCGCGTCGAAACCACCAACCCATCACACGGCGGCTCCAAAAAGCTGCCCGATTCTCGGTGTGAGTGTCCCCAGAGCTTTGATCAGTATCTTTGCTCATCGACCCTCTCGTCCCCTCAACAGGGTGTTGTATGCGGAGAACCAATCTGTGAGTACGCGTAACACTGGATCACCTCGCGAACCATGTCTGTAAGAATGGCCTGTCATGCAAAGGCATGTGTCCGATCGGTCGGATCACACCTAGCTCGCAAGCAACACCTCGTTGCGCTCTCCCTACCGCTCAATCCAGATGCACTCCTCGATCTCGCAGCATTCGCAGCACCGGTAGTATTTCGCACCCCGCTTGCGGATCCGAACGACCTCTCCATCAGACCCCACCGCCCCGCACACGCCGCACGCCACCGGCATCGGCGTGCGTTCGCCGCATCCATTGCACTTCCACATATACGCCCGTTTCCCCCAGTACGCGGTCAGCCGAACACCGCCGCACGCGGAGCAGGAGGCCCACGACGCATGGCTTCCGAGCGCAGCCGGTTGCTCTGCTCGTACCGTGCTGCTGGCCCCCTCCTCCCTCGGGGTGTGCTTACGGAGCAGGAACTCCGCCACACGGTTGGTCTCCTCGAGGCTCATCGACCACAGGCCGTAGTCACCCCTGGGCTCGCCGAGCAGCCCGCTCCCCTTCTTGTGCTTCCGGATCTCCTCACGGATCTTCTCCGGCACCAGATCTGCTTTGGTAACGAAGGTCTGGAACGGCTCTTCGGGGGCTGTCCATCCACCGACCCTCCGGATCTTCCCCTGGTCCGAGATCGCGACGAGCAGCTGGATCGGCATACAGAGGAATCCCCGCTGTTCAGTCCCGACCACCACCTTCGCGATCGATCGCAAGCCCCTGGGAACCAGCCCGAGCAGTTCTTCCCGGTGCCGCTGGAGGACATTTCGCAGGAACGCGGCCTGCCGGCGTGCCTGCTGGATCGGCGAGGGGAACCCCCGCTCCTTCCCCTTGTACCGGCGGGTCCACTCGTCCCCGCCGGACCCGTCATCCCGCACGCTCACCGCGTCGAACACCGACTTGCTCTCGACGATGAAGAGGCCGTGCCGATGGATGAGGAGGTGATCGATCTGGCAGACACCCGGCTTCCCGTCGGGCTCGGGCTGCTCGGGGTCCACGAGCCGGAGATCGTTGAGGATGCGGACCGTCTGGTCTTGCGCGAACGCGCGGTGGAGATAGAAACCCATCTGCCGCTCGGCCTGGGTGCCCGCGCGGAGCCGGGGAGTGTCTGGGGGCTGCCCGTCGAAGGATTGCTTGGTCATCACGATGGTACTCTACCCGTTTCCGTCTCCCAGCGATCCTCGGGGGGCCAGTTGTGCACCGAGGCCACCGCATCGGATACATCGACATCTCGTCCACGCAAACACCGCATTGAGTCTGTGCGGTTGTTCACGGCGGCGGCCCATGCGCCGCGGAGCGTACAAACCGGCCGTGCACCGACTTGGAAACGGATACAGCAGGAACTAGTGACCCACCGCTGGCGGTCGCTCCCATCCGAGCGGGTCATCGGTGAACAGATCGATCTGCTCTTTGCGGTGCTTCCGGAGGAACGAGAGGATCAGTTTCTTCGACCGGTAGAGATTCTCGGGGAGCTGCGCGTAGATGTCCGCGAGCACCATCGCGGTGTTGTCGGTTTCATCCCGCTCGACCGCGTTCCGGATCGCTTCCTTGTGGTCCGTGTATTTCTTGAAATCCAGGGCAAGAGCCTCTTCGGCGCTCGGATCGTAATGCAGCACGACCGCGCTGTGGTCCGCGTAGAACCGATCCGTGATCGAGTCGAGAAACTCTCCTGTCAGCCCGACCGTCTCCGCGATCAACGCATCATCCCAGCCCGGTTTCGGGGAGTAGGCGACCGAGCCGGCCGCCTGAGAGATCAGCGTGCTCCACTGGTCATCCATGCTGCTGATGGTCTCGTCCATATCCACCGACCACCCATAGAAGACCACCTGAGCCTTCTGCATCCGCCCGGATTGCACCGTGATGTACGCGGTCAGCCCGATGATCAGGATCAGCATGCACCACCCAAACCCGGTGATCTTGCGGTGCCAGGGCCCGGGCTGATCGCTCCGGAATCCGGTGCGCCACCCAGCGATCAGGCCGCATATCCCGAGGGCGATCGCCGCAAGTGTGGTCATTGCAAGTCCTCCCAAAGCGCTCTGCATATCTCATTGTGATCCATCCGGCCCACACCGTGTGCACCGAGCCAGAGCATGCCTCGCCGCGCAAGCATGGATCCGGATCAAGTTACCGTCTTCCATGCGCTTACACAATGTAATTTTTCTCACCACATCAAATCGCGATCATGCATGACTCATTTTTGTGTATTTTTCTCTATACTGACTCGATATTGTGTCACGCATTCATATGGAGCGAGCCCATGCCCAGGCCCAAACGAGCATCCCCGAAAAACCTCAGCCTCACGGAGATCCAGTCCGAGCTCAAGCAGCGGCAGAAGATCGTCCGCCGGCTGGAGAGGCAGCGGGCACGCCTGGCCGCCGAGCTCGAGGGGGTCAACCGCCAGATCTTCGAGCTCACCGGCGTCCACCCCCAGGGCGCCCACCGGCCCAAGAACACCAGCAACCTCGGCGACGCGCTCGTGAAGCTGCTCCGCGGACGGGAGATGACGGTGAGCGAGGCGGCCGAGGCCGTGCAGGCCGCGGGCTACGCGACCACCGCGAACAACTTCCGCACGATCGTCAACCAGAAGCTCATCAGCGACAAGCGGTTCAGGAAAGTCCGCCGCGGCGTGTATTCCACGCGGGCGAACGCGAAGTAAACCGATCTACTCCCGGTTCTCGTTCTCTCGGTTCTCGGCGCTTGTCTGGGTGGCGCTCTCGCGGCATCTCTGATACGGTCGCGTGATGAGACACACCACGCCCGATTCACTCGTCCGGATCCTGCTCGTTGCCGCTGGGATTGCCCTGCTCGCCCTGCTGATCCGCCGGCTGGATGCGTTCCCAGAGCGGTCTACTGACCGGTGGCCGTTCCGGTAGGCCATCGAGCTCGATGACCCGGAGCTTCCTCCCCAGCGCGGTGAGCGACCAGCGCCTGCGCTCGTCGCGTTCCGCGATGCCGCGTGCGCGAAACTCACGCAGCACCTGGTGCACATGGTTGGCCCCGATCCGCTCGTGCATCGGGAGCACCGCCCTGCGGATCTCCTTCGGGGTCTGGTTCCCATCGGGGTGCATCGCCCGCAGCACATACCGCCGGTACCTGCCCGCCTGCACAAAGGCCCTGGTGGTGAGTTCCTCCTCGGTGTGGATCGTCCACGGCCCCGGCTCCTGGCCGGTGAGCTCATGGACGAGCAGGTTGCCCAGGTAGGTCCGCCGGTACAGGCGGCTCTGCAGGACATGCGGTGTCACACACTCGATCAGCCGGTCCTGCGCTAATCGGTGCAGAGAAGTCTCGATCTGCTTGCGGCGGCTGCCCGGGATCCGCTCGCGGATCTCCCTTGGGCACCTCGGCTCACCGAGCAACAGCAGCACACGGTGACGGGTGGGCCTCTCTACGGATGATGGAATGCCCCACCTCCTGGCGTGTTCGTGTCGGTGCCTGCTGGGCCTGCTCTCGATGTGATCCGCGCGACAACTCCCCGGAGGGACTCCGCGAGCCGCACCGTTTCCTGCTCGAGCAGCTGCATCCGCACGATCGCTTCCCTGAGCAGCTGCTGGTTCCCCCCGTATATCGCGGCTTCCGCGACCCGCATGGCTTCAACAAAGAGGGCGTTGTTGCGGAACATCGCCCGGATAATCGATTCCACATCGCCCGCGAGCCGTTTCTTCCGAGGATCACGCCTCCAGCCCGACCGGGCAAGCGCGGTGAGCATCTGGGTGTAGAGCCGATCGGTGCGACGCTGGGTCTTGGCGATCTGGATCAGGAACTCACCCGCGTGCCGATCCAGACCGTGCACCCCAATGTAGCCCCTGAACACCTCGAGCAGCCGCTCCATCTCCGAGCCATCGGCGAGCACTTCTCCGGCGTGCAACGGGTCACGACTCGGGGTTTGGGCTTGCGGTGCTGGATTGCCGGATCCGAAGCCACGCCTCGGTGTATATATGGGCTCGGAGTGATGACCAAAGAGCTTCTGGTGATCTGGGATCGGAGACCCGAATCCCCGGAACAGCCCAAGGATCACGATCAGCACGACCACTGCCAGCAGCAGCCACGCGATCGGTCCCAATGCATCGAGCGTAAACCCTGTACGCCACGCCGTCACACCGGCGGATGTGCCGAGGATCGATCCCACCGATGCCACGATCGCCCGGCCCCCGCGTCCGTGGTCGATCCGACCGAGCGTGACCTGGGCGATGCCGACGAAGAGGATCAGATAGAGCACGCTGTCCCATGCGTGGGGAGCGGCACTGTAGAGCTCCGCTAGGTGCAGATTGTCCAAGAATCCATCGCCCATGATTGCCATGAGCACCCATCACCCCCGGGCGGCTACATGCCCTGACGCGGATCGGCCTGCGCCTGTTTGGTCACCGCATCGGGACAAATCCACCCCATCAACAATCAAGACCGATGGTTTTTAGCCGATGGGTGTGTGAAATACACAGCATGTGTATTCAGCGGGTCTCGGAGGACTCGATCAGGAGATCGAGCCGGATGGCGAGCTCAGAGAGCGTGAGCAGGTCGCTGGTGCTCGGCTTGATCCCGAGCCGTTGTGTTTCTTGATACCGCTGGAACAACGCCTCCATCATCGCGTGCAGGTCCTGCACCAGATCGTGCGTGCGGATCGGTGTGCTCGGTCTGGATTCCATCGAATCCTCGGATGTGCGGTCTGGTGTGTGCGCCATACCAACCGGCCGGATGGATGGATTGAAGTGCGCTGCCGCGGATCGGTCTTCTCGGGGTCGAGCACCTCACCGCCGTTGCGGGCCGATCCGGTGCAAAGCGTATAGCGGGCTGCCTGATCCCGTGTTGCATGACACCACCCGACAAGTACGACACGGGGTACCGACCCCACAAGAGCGACACCCGACCCGCGCCCGACCCCTTTGAACGCTGGACCCTTCAGAAGGGCTACGAGTCCGCCAACCGGCTGCGGCTGCCGCTCGTGCTCGCATCCTCGCGGCTTAAACTCGGCTCACGCCGCTGCGATGAGCTGCAATCGAGCATCGACGAGCTCAACGACCGCCTGCTCAACGCCTCGCCGCTGATGCCCTTCGAGCACCGTTCGGAGCTCGAACGCCGGGTGCTGCAGGTCGAGACCGCCCTGCACAACGAGCGGCTCTCGGCGTGGAAGGACCTCCTGCCACTCACCCGTGAAATGAAGGACGCCGCGATCGAGGAGCTGCGGAGCGGCTTTCTCAATGAGTTCGCACGATTGGTCGGTGATGGGAAGCACGCGGAGGAACGCCGCACACCATGACCAAATCACCCTTTCACGGGCTGCGTCCGGTGCTGGGCAAGAGCCTCCAAAGAATGCAGCTCGCGTATGTCACCGCGGACATGCAGGACAAGCGCATGATGGAGATGGCCGCCGAGCTCCTCCGCCGGACCATCAGCCCCGGCGGCAGGCCCCTGCTCGACCCGCCCGACAAGAAGCAGGCCGACGGCGAGGTCTGGCTGGGCCGGATCGTGCACGGCGAGCAGAAGCTCGGCTGGGCGGGGCTCAACCGGAAGCAGCTCACCACGCACATGGGGGTCTTCGGGACCACCGGTGCGGGGAAGACCACGATGTGCGTTTCGGTGCTCTTGCGCTTGATGGAGCTGGGTGTTTCGTGGATATCACTCGACCCAAAGAGGTCGCTCCGGTGCATGAATGCAATGCCCACACCCAGGCCGGTGACCGTGCGGACCACCGGGAGACCTGTGGGTACTGGCTTGCGGTTCAATCCATTCGCCCCACCGCCGGGGACCGATCCCCAGTCCCACACCGCCGAGGTGATCCAGCTGCTGTCGGACACCTGGCACGGCGGGCCCGGGATCGCGAGCCTGCTGGAGCGTGCGGTGGGCGATGCGTGGAAAACCGAGGGCGTGCCCACATTCGAGGGTGTGCTCCACGCCCTCGACGCGATGTCGCTCAAGCACCGCGAGGGGCAGTGGATGCAGAGCGCCCGGCGGATCCTGACGACGGCAGCAAAGGGGAGACTCGGGCGGGTGTTCGCGCCCGCGACTTCAACGCGCGATCCGATCGATGCGATGCTGAATGGCTGGACGATCATCGAGACCGACGGGCTCACGAGAGAAGAAGCGTCGTTCCTGGTGAGCACCCTGCTCTTGCAGATCCACCAGCGGTTGCTCGCGGGCACTGCACGCGAGCAGCTCCGGCTCGCCGTGCTCATCGACGAGGCCGAGCAGCTGCTGGTCCGCCGAGACGCGATGCGGGAATCGCTGATCGACCGGCTGATCCGGACCTCGCGGGAGTCCTCGCTCGGCCTGATCGTCGCGAGTCAATCGATCTCGCGCATGACCCCCACCATCCTCCAGAACCTCGGCACCCTGATCGCCATGCGCGCCCACCACCGCGACGATGTGTCGGTGATCGCCCGCATGCTCATGCTCCCCGAGCACGCGACGCCGCTGATCGGGACGCTCGGTGTCGGGCAGGCGGTGTGCAGGATCCCGCACTGGAACAGCCCGGTCTGCATCGAGGCCCCCACGCTGCAGCTGCCCAAGGGCGCGGTCGATGACGCGGGGCTCACCCGCGAATCGGCAACGCACGCACGGCGTCAGCAGCTCCTGGATGCCATCGACGCCGCTGCCGGGGGGCATCCCGGCGATCCCGGGTGTTCCACGGCGAATAGGGCGTTTCCCAGCCAGCAGGCCGCAAACAGGGCGATCCCGGCGCGTGATTGCGAGTGGTCTCCTGACGGAGAACCTGCGGGATCACGGGATCCAGATACAACTCTCTCGTCCTCTGGATCAATGATCCTTCAGCTTGAATCTGATCCCGATCTTCAAGCACTGCTCGGACATATCGCGACCGAACCGTTCACAACAGTGACGGCGAAGTACGCGGCGTGCGGATTCTCTCGTCGGCGCGGCAACACGCTCCGCCAGCAGCTCGAAACACTCGGGCTCGTCACGCCGGTCAGGGTCACGACCCCGCGCGGCGTCACCACCCTGCTCGAGCTCACCCAACCCGCACGCGGCTGGCTCAAGAAGAGACGGGCGAAGATCGCACCGCTCAACGGCGGGATCCGGCACGCCTACTGGCAGCACGAATGCAAGCGGCTGCTCGAAGAACACGGCTGGGAGGTGAAGCTCGAATGGAAACCAGAAGACACCAACCACGCCTTCGATGTCGCCGCGTGGAAAGAGAACCAGCTCCTGCTCATCGAGGTCGAAACAGGGATGAGCCGGTGGCGGGAGAATCTCGGAACGCTCGGATCCTCAACCGCCCAGCACAGAGCCATGCTCTGGATCGGGGACCCCGGCGCGATCACGACGCTCACCCGGGAGCCCGGCCCCGTCACGATCATGACCCCCGCGCAGCTCCTGAGATGGGACGCCCTGCAGCCATGAACACGCTTCGGGAGCACACCGATCCGCGACAAGCTTTATTGACCCGTGCGTCTTTCCCCCTCGCATGGCAACCCACCACCAGAACAAGGATCTCCCAGATTACATCCAGCACGCACTCGCCCGGTCCGTTGGGGCGAGCGGGGGGCGTATCGTTGAGCGGGCTGTCCACGATCTTGAGTCCGATGTCTCGCTGAGATACGCCGACAGGCACACGCCGTTCCACAGCCTTGCGTACAGGCCCGACCTCGAGCAGCACCGAGAGCACCTGCTCCTCGAATCGGCGACCAAGATCAGGCGGATGATAGAAGCGCCCATCGAGTCCCGTCTCGTTCCCGAGCCAACAGGATCGCTCCCATTCCACATATCAATGAACCAAGCTTCACAAACCGTTGGAGCCCTACCCCCAATCCCGATCGATCAGCAGCGGCATGTTCTGTTCGAGTCCATCGCCCGCATCCCAACAGACCTCCGCGTTTACCGCGATATCCTCGATGCCCACCCCGGGCACACCGACGCATTGTGGGCCTACGCACAGGAACACGGGCCATGCCCGGTGTTCATCGGCGCCTATTCAGACACACTCATTCCAGAACTTATCGAGCCCATGGCCTCGATGTACGCCGCCTACGCGATCGAGATGAACGCGTTGCTTGGCGAGAGCGGCTACCCGATACCAGAGCCGCATGCCGAGATCGGCCGGACGCTGGCCGACCGGCTATACGCGTGCGTCCCGCAGGGTCATCAGGGCGATGTGGTCGCCACGGAATCGTGGGCGTACACCCTCGGGCTGGAAGCTGTCTACCGGTGGAATCCAGTCCGCTGATCTCCCGCGATACCGCCCCGGCAACATCGGTTCACTGAGCAACGGCAAGCGCGGAACAATATCCGTTGCGTTCCAAGTCGGTAACCCGAAACAAGATCGACCCGTCAGCCGTCCAACAAACTCGGGCGGTACGGCATCGCACCCCCATGCCCCGCACTGGTTTGGAGCTGCATGCCTCTGGAGATCTCCCAGCCGGTGGGCTCTCCGAGCCTGTCTGTGATACGGCCGGTCGGCTGAACAATGTACGGAGTGGCAACCCCGTTACTATCAAATACCCGAAAACTCTGCCCTGATACCGATAGCCCTGTTTGTTGTCCGAGTGCGTTGAGGATCGGACCCTGAAAAATGGGACTCCCTTGATTCATGAACACCTCCTAAAAAGATCGGGTCGCCCGATCCACACAACCGGGCCGCCATTGGCTACTACGATCGAGCTGCAGAAATATCGCAGGCAGCGATCCAACTCTTTGTCCCAACGCATGACTTGATCGGAGAACCGATCGTGAACGAGAAAACAACCGCCCGTTTCCCGAACACCGCATGGACCCAGCTGGATGCCGCCGCGTCCAGCCCGGAGGCTCATGCCGAGCTCCTCAAACAGTACTGGGCACCGGTCTACGCCTTTCTGAG
>JAGQOC010000131.1:0-13324 GCA_020427745.1 Phycisphaerales bacterium
CTCAAGGACTGCATGGTCTGGCGCGAAGAAGAAATCCTCGCGACCGAGCTCATGAGCCAGGCGATCTCCGGCTCCAAGTTCTACATCGTCTCCCGCGGCCGCCACGGGCAGACAACCAAAACCCTCTTCCAGCTCCTCTGCAGACCCGAGATGAAGAAGGTCTACCCAAGCTTCCCCATGTCGCATGTCATCGACATGCCCGAAGTTATGGCCGAGATCGACGCATTCCGCGCCGCGCTCGCCGAGCACTTCATCTGCTTCGACCCCGGCGATGTCGACGAGAAACTCCTCCTCGACCGCGCCATCGAGGCCATGCGCGAGGGTAAGGACTTCTTCGACCACAAACCACTCCAGCTCGGCGGGCTCGACAAGGGCGCCGAAACAATCCGCATGCGCACACGCGAGGTCCTCGATATCGGAGGCGACATCGACGGGCAGATCTACATGCGCGACTTCAAACTCATCGACCAGGCCGACATGATCGTCTCCTTCGTCCCCGAACTCATCAGCGAGGGCGGCAAGATCATCCCAGGGCTCTCCAGCGGCGTCGAACGCGAGCTCCAGCACGCATGGGAGCACGCCAAAGAAGTCTATGTCGTCTGGAAACCCACCAAAAACCCCTCCCCCTTCATCACCGAGACCGCAACCAAGGTCTTCAAATCCACCGAAGAAGCGCTGCAGTACTTCGAAGAAAAAGGCATGTTCGCTCAGAAAAACCTCTTCGGGAACTAGCTCGCCCCCACCACCTACGGGCGACGATCACGAACTTCACGCAAGAAATACCATTCTCTTCTTGTTTGCATGATCCGGATCGATTAGTTTCTGTCCGAGGAGCGATCGATATGAATAACCGCGCCAAACTCATCGTCCCCGCCATCGCAGCGATCACTTGTGCCCCAGCCCTCGCCGGCGGGATGCAGCTCGATACAGATTCTCGCTACCGCCTCTACGATCTCAGCGGCGAAACCTCCAACTTCCCGCCCGACTTCTATAGCGATTTCATCGAGGGCCCGCCCCCGACCTCCTTCACCGACTGGGACTACACCCACTCCGCGGCAATACCCGATGTCCAACTCGACGCCTCGCATTCGTCCTCCGTGAGTTCGACCGCCCTTGTCGCTCAGGGCGACATTGCAGCAACCTCGACCACCGGCAACTTCAACTACGGGGGCATCTTCACCGTTGCCGCGTTCAACGACTACACCATCCGATTCACACTCCTCACCGAGACCTCCTTCGATCTCGACGCGTCCCTGAGCGCCTCCGGGCAGCAGGCGAGCAGCTCCGTTATGCTCCGCGATCTGAACAGCAACACCACGGTCTACACCGCATCGACCAACGACATCCCGATCACGATCGATGAATCCTTCACGCTCGCCGCAGGATCCTACGAGTTCTCGCTTCAAGCAAACCTACTCAGCTTTGTCTACCCATACAACGCCTCAGCCAGCTACAACGGCACCCTCGCGGTTGTCCCCACTCCATCTGTACTCACCGCGATATTCGCAACAGGCTTCCTCACCATCCGCCGCAGACGCGAAGAAGGACGGATCCATCACGAGTAGTGCGGGAACCGTGCCCCACAGACGAGCCGCCAGCCCAAGACACAAGTTTTCCTTGGTCGTTTCGTCAGAATGTGATATTCTCAGAACAAAACAGGAGGAATCCTATGGACCCGATCCGCACATCCATCGTGATCACCGTGATGCTCGCCGCAAACGCGCACTCCGCAGTCCATCAGGTTACCGATACTTCCGCGATCTGGACAATCGACTTCCAGCGGTTTGCCTTCGGGCCACCGCTGATCGATGAGATCGATTTCAACTCCGTCAACGCGCCAGCCAATTTCTCTCAGTGGGATATCGACCACACCGAGAGTTTTCAGACCGCTACCGTATCCGTCCAGCACCATTCTTCCGTTACAGACTCAGGCTTCGATGTCGATCTCCTCCTCCAGGCATTCACGAATCCTGGAGATCTTTTCTATGAGATCTACGCGATCGATTGCTACTCTGATATCGCTGTCGACTTTGTCGTGACATCATCCACCACCTATACGCTCAACGCATCCATGGATGCACAATCGTCACCGACAAGCGGTGCGTCCGTCGAGTTGTCCCTGCGAAGCACCGATTCCGGAACATTCAGCTACACACCAAGCACCACCGCGGGACCGCTCACAATCAACGAATCCTTTACACTTAGTCCCGGCAGCTATTCCTTTCTTGTGAGCACAGATCTCAGCGGTGGCGGAACCGGCGTCGTCGATCAGCACAATCTCCTCGCCTCATTCAACGGCGCACTTACAGTCGTCCCCGCACCGTCAACCCTCGCCCTCCTGACGCTCTCCGGCGTGTTCACCACCGCTCGCCGCCGCTGACGCCCACCCAAACCCCTCCCCCTTCACCACCGAGACCGCAACCAAGGTCTTCAAGTCCACCGAAGAATCGCTATAATATTTCGAACAAAATGGCATGTTCGCCCAGAAAACATCTTCGGGAACGAACAACTTTCATGTGCCTATGAAAGCCCTCTGCGAGGGCTTTTTTCATGCTCGAAGGCCGATCTTCCGCTCTCGTTAGGAAGCAGAGGCAAACAAGAGAAGACCGAGAAAAAGACTATTTTCTTTGCGAAATCATCAGAAGACTTTATACTCCCCCATAAGGAGGCCCCAGACGATGAACTATCCCGCAACACTGACCGCTTTCGCCCTCGCCGCCTGCGCCACCGTCTCACAAGCGGGCATCATGCAGATCACCGAGGACTCGCGCCGTGTCAGGGGAACGATGGTTCGAGAACTCGAAAACAATAATCCCGATACCTACGAAGCATGGGGCGACGGCGAGATCTACAACGGAGCAATCCCCAACTGGAACACAATGTTCTCACACTCGTTCTCGACCGCAGAGCACATCATCACCCAGAACTCCACCGCCACAAGCACGCAGCTCCAGGCCAGCGGCTCGATCAATCACCAGACCCAAAACCCCGGCGGCCTCTACGACAACGGAATCAGCGGCGCGATAAACGAATACATCGTGAGATTCATGCTGGCCGAAGAAACAGCCTTCTCGCTCGATATCGAGATCACAGCCGCAACAACCGCTCTTGGTGATTTCCTGACCTACGCAGTCCTAGAGAGCACCGACGGCGGGAACACCTCTGTCGGTGTTGGAGACTATGTGCCCGGCGGCGGAGCGGAACATCATTACGATCTCCACGAGACCTTCACGCTCTCCGCCGGTGAGTACAGATTCACGGTCTTCGCTGAAACAGTAGATTCATACAACAACCACGCGGATTTCTCTCGGCTGTCCACCCTGGACTTCTCTGCCCAACTCAACATCATCCCCGCCCCCTCCTCCCTCGCCCTTCTTGTGGCCGCAGGAGCCCCCGCCATCCGCCGCAGACGCTAAAAAGCACTGGCACCCATCCCAGCCACGGTGTACCTTCAGGGAGCAGACCGAAGGGACACCCATGCGCCATAGTCAATACCTTCCCCTTATCACCCTGTTCATCCTCTGCGCCCACGCGTCCGCACAGATGACCAACCTCTCCGCCTTCCGCTACGCCGCCATCACCCTCACCACCTCCGACGACCCAACCAGCACCTCCCGCCTCTCCCAAACACCCGGCCTCTTCCAGCACAACCTCAGCATCTGGGGAGACAACCCCCTCTGGGGCAGCGCCGCCGCCGCCCTCGACTTCGACTCCAACCTCACCGCCTCCGCCTTCGATCTCCAATCAGGCTCCACCGTCGAGGCAGACTCCTTCAGCACCAACCGCACCCGCTCCGTCTCCCTCCACTTCGAGACCATCCGCTTCACCCTCCTCGAGACCACCACCTTCGAGCTCTCCGCCGACATGGACAACGACGCCGGCTTCTCCGGCTCAACCTATGTCCAGCTCGCCTACCAGGACCCCACACTCGACCCCATCTACCGAGAAGCCGTCGTCAACGCGTCCGCAACCATCAACACCAGCTTCACCCTCGATCCCGGTCTCTACGAGTTCGAGTTCTGGGGCTCCACCAGCGTCGTCGAAGAGACCGGGGGCGAAAACTCAGGCTCCTTCAACGCCGCTGTCACCTTCCACGCCGTTCCCGCCCCATCCTCCGGCATCTTCCTCGCGATCTCCGGGCTCCTCACCACCCGTCGGCGCCGATGCACCCGCTGAAATCCCCCGCCCCGTTCTCCCAACCACCCCTTGCGGGGATGCTCCCGCGGGGGAATGATGCTCTATGAACGCCGCAGGGAACAACAAAGCAAACCCGGAGCCGCCCGTCAATGCCATGGGCCGCGCCTACGACCCCGACGCGACCAGCGATGAACGCACCTATGCGATGTTCATCCACCTATCTCTCCTCGGTCACATCGTGCTCACCGTCATCGCCATCGCCATCCCGATCATCATGTGGGCCGTCAAAAAATCCGAGTCACCCTTCCTCGATGACCACGGACGCGAGGCCATCAACTTCCAGATCTCCCTCCTGATCTGGTCGCTCGTGCTGCCAGTCATTGCCGCCATCGTCGGCTTCCTGACCTGCGGGGTTGGATTCGTTCTCCTCGTCCCCGCGGCACTCCTCCCCTACATCCTCGGGCTCGTCGGCATGATCCAAGCCTCCATCGCAGCCAACCGAGGCGAGTTCTACCGATATCCCATGACCATGCGATTCCTCCACTAAACCCAGCCACACGCCCTACAATCTCCCCGTGGCACTCCTCGAAGCACTCAACCTCAAGAAGACCTACAACGACCGCACCGTCGTCGACGGCGTCTCCCTCGATGTCCAACACGCAGAAATCGTCGGACTCCTCGGACGCAACGGCGCAGGAAAAACCACCACCTTCCGCATGACCATCGGCATGATCGAACGCGACGGCGGACGCGTCATCTTCAACAACACCGAGGTCACCGGGCTCCCCATGTACAAACACGCCCAGCTCGGCATGGGCTACCTCTCTCAGGAACCCTCCGTCTTCCAGCGACTCACCTGCGAACAAAACCTCCTCGCGATCCTCGAGACCCTCGACCTCAACCGCGCCGCCCGCAAGCACCGCGCCGCCGAGCTCCTTGAACAGTTCGCCCTCTCCCACAAAGCCAACGACCAGGCGCGAACCTGCTCGGGCGGCGAACGCCGCAAACTCGAGATCGCCCGCGCGCTCGTCACCAACCCGAAGCTCATCCTCCTCGACGAGCCCTTCTCCGGCGTTGACCCCATCGCCGTCGAGGACCTCCAGTCCGAGATCCGCAGACTCACCGAGCGCGGCATCTCCATCCTCATCACCGACCACAATGTCCAGCAGACCCTCCGCGTCTGCGACCGCGCCTACATCATGACCTCCGGACGCGTCCTCGCCGAAGGCACCCCCAAAGAACTCATCAACTCCGAACGCGTACGCCAGGCATACCTCGGCTCCATGTTCCGAGGCGACGAGTTCGACGACCACGACCAACCCGACGAGCACCGCGAGGTCAGCCATGCAGAATAAGCGGGAAAAATCAGTCCTCCTGATCGCATCTGCACTGCTCCTCACCGGATGCGTCGAACGCCAGATCCGCGTCACCTCCACTCCCCCCGGCGCCCGCGTCTGGCTCAACGACCAGGAGATCGGCGTCACCCCCTGCGAATCCGGGTTCACCTTCTACGGCGGATACGACCTCCGACTCGAAAAACCCGGGTACGAAGCCATCCACGAGCTCAGATCCGCCAAAGCCCCGCTCCACGAGTACCCCGTCGTGGACCTCGCCGCGACCGCCGCCCCCTCGAAGCTCAGCAACACCATCACCTGGCACTTCGACCTCACCCCTGTCGCCGAGCGATCGATGGACCCCGAGCTCGCCCTGACGGACCTCATCGACCGCGCCGCCGATCTCCGCAGCCAGGCCGAATCCGACCCCGCCGAGTAGTTGAACGGAATATCCCCGCCGATATTGGTTTTCTCTCTTGTATCGGGCCGACCCCGTACAGCAGAATGGGTGTACCATCCGTCGGGAGAAAACCATGGCATCAATCGTCTTCTATTTCCAGGTCCACCAGCCGCACCGCCTCAAGCCCTACTCCGTCTTCCACACGGACCCCTTCTACTTCAACGAAGAAGCCAACCGACAGATCTGCGAGAAGGTCGCCGAAAAGTGCTACCGCCCAACAACCAAGCTCATGCTCGACCTCGTCCGACGCCACGAGGGCAACTTCCGCATCTCCTACGCCATCACAGGCACCGTCCTCGACCAGTTCAAAAAGTTCACCCCCGATGTCATCGACCTCTTCCAGCAGCTCGCCGAGACCGGCTGCTGCGAGTTCGTCGCAGAGACCTACTTCCATTCCCTCAGCTTCATCTACTCCCAGGACGAGTTCCAGCAACAAGTCGACATGCACACCAAGCTCACCGAAGACCTCTTCGGCCAAACCCCAAAGGTCTTCCGAAACACCGAGCTCATCTACGCCAACGAACTCTCCAGAGCACTCGCCCAGATCAAAGACGCCAACGGCGACCCCCGGTTCCTCGGAGCAATCTGCGAAGGCGTCGACCGACACCTCGGCTACCGCTCACCAAACTATGTCTACCGCCCCCCCGCCGACCAGGACGGCAACACCATCATGGGCCCCAACAACCGACCCTTCGGGCTCCTCCTCAAAAACTACAAACTCTCCGACGACATCGCATTCCGCTTCGGCAACAAGGGCTGGGAAGAATGGCCCCTCTCCGCAGAACGCTTCGCACAGTGGGTCCACCAGATCAACGGCGACGGCTACCTCTGCAACCTCTTCATGGACTACGAAACCTTCGGCGAACACCAATGGGAAGAAACAGGGATCTTCAAGTTCCTCGAAAAACTCCCCGAAGCGGTCTTCGACGTCGCCAAGAAAGCCGACGGCACAACAGAAAACCACTTCATCACACCCTCCGAAGCGCTCACACAGTTCGACCCGATCGGAGAATACGATGTCCCCGAATACATCTCCTGGGCCGACACCGAACGCGACCTCACCGCTTGGCGCGGCAACGCCATGCAGCACAACGCCCTCGAAGAAACCTACCGCCTCGAACGCGCCATCAAATCACGCATCACCGAGCTCAAACCCAAAGCCACCGAAGCCCAGAAAACAGAAATGGGCCACCTCCTCAACGACTGGCGAAAGCTCACCACCAGCGACCACTTCTACTACATGTGCACCAAATACTGGGCCGACGGCGATGTCCACAAATACTTCTCCCCCTACGACTCACCATACGACGGCTACATCAACTTCATGAATGTACTCGATAATGTAAGAACGCGTTTGGCGGGGATAGAGTCAAGATAATCTGTTTGTGGTATGTAATGCGAGATCTATTCATATAATGTCACCGGTCCACTATCAAAATACACCTTTCCCGCCCGACAATATTGTGTGGTCGCAGTTGATCCCGTTGCTCGGCCCCGCGAGTGCGGCTGTTGCTCGGTACGAGAGCACTTTAAACGCCATTCCAAACGCGAATGTCTTGTTGTCTCCTCTTTTTACTCAAGAAGCCGTGCTGTCTAGCAAGATAGAAGGTACTCAGGCAACAATGGGAGAAGTTCTTCAGTTTGAGGCATCAGAGGATCTGGCTATTGGTGACGAAAAAAAGAACGATATCAATGAGATCCTGAACTATCGAAGGGCGATGAACTTCGCGATTCAGCAGATGGAGACAATCCCGCTATCTCAGCGGCTTATGAAAGATACACATGGAGTCCTGATGCAAGGGGTTCGGGGGAGGAATAAATCGCCGGGCGAGTATCGCAAAGTGCCGAACTGGATCGGTCCTCACGGCTGTACTGTTGAGCAGGCTCGCTTTGTTCCTCCGGGCGCAAATGAGATTGCAGATTGCATGGCTCGTTGGGAGAGGCTTATTCATGCCGACTTTGATGATACATTGGTTCAACTCGCTCTTTTACACGCCGAGTTTGAAGCGATACATCCCTACCTAGACGGGAACGGAAGATTAGGTCGCCTGCTTGTTCCGCTTTTTCTTGTACATAAAAAAATCCTGAGTAGCCCCAACTTCTATATTAGTGCGTACCTTGAAGCAAACCAAGAAGAGTACTACGACCGATTGTCGTTGGTGTCGAGTCAAAATGATTGGACAGGGTGGTGCAAGTTTTTCTTACAAGCGATTACGAAGCAGGCTGTCGATAACGAGATGCGGGCGAGGGCGGTTCTCAAACTGTATGATTCAAAGAAAACTTGGATTGCAGAAGCAACACGCTCGCAGTACGCGGTTCAGGCGCTGGATTGGTTTTTTAAACGTCCCATATTTAGAACTCCAGACTTCATACACTCGACCAAAATTCCTGATGCCACCGCAACAAGGATTGTGAGACTTGTTCGGGATGCGGGCTTGTTATCCGAAATCCAATCATCAAGCGGTCCAAGGCCTGCAATTCTTGCCTTCACCGAGCTGCTAAACATCGCTGACGGGCGATTGTCGCAAGGGCTTGGTTCGACGCCCTAATCGATCATTTGTGACAAAAAATGATTGATTGATCAATCAATCACTCACCGGCGAGTCTCTGGTTTTCAGCAATCACTAGGGCCATATGTGGGCGGGCATATTTTTAAATACTACATATAGTGCTCGCTGGTGCTGCGATTTGAGCAGCGACACATGAATAAATCACGAGTCGAGGCAAGCAGTAGGCGGGGTCAGAAAGTCTCGTCGAACTCCCCCCGTGCGCAAACACCGCGTCCTCCGCAACTTTCCCCTTGTACCGTCCCGCCGATGTGCGAACATGCGCGGATGAACACGAACGATCAACCAACCGAACGCACAAAGTCCCCCCTCCCTCTCCCCGAGGGAGAGGGCCGGGGTGAGGGTTCTTCTTCTCCCGCTCTTTCTTCTTCTCCTCCTCACCCCCAACTCACAAGCGAACTCCTCGAAGACCTCCTCAACCCCTCGCTCGGCTCCCTCGAGCTCTGCCAGATCCACAACCTCAAACTCGCGCAGCTCGCCGACATCCTCGAGTCCGCCGAGTTCCACAGCGCACGCGAATCCATCGAGCGCATCAACGCCGCCCGCCGCGCGATCCTTGACCCTGAATCGCGCACCCTCGCGAAGGCCCGCCTGACCGACCAGCTCAAAGACCAGCCCGATTCACAGCAGCACGCCGAGACCCTCCGCAAAGCCGCCTCCACCCTCCTCCGCACGCGCACAAAAACGCCCCGGACCAACCAGCCCGAGGCATGCAATCAACAACAACCAACACTCAGAACAGCACGCGGAACCCCGCGTTCAGCCCCCAGTCCGTCTCCGCGCGGGCATCAACCTCGCTCACGGCCGGAAGGATCACCGACAGCTCCAGCGCATACCGCTTCGCCTCCCACAAGATCCCCGGCGCGAGCCTCCACTCGAAATCGCCGTTCGTCTCATAGTCCGCGACCGATTCCAGCACCGCATACAACGACCCCTCCGTGTCGCTCGCGTACTCCGCAGGCGACAAGCGATACAGGTAGCTCGTCTCGAGCGTCAGCAGATCCGCGGAGCCCATCCCCGCCTCGATCGGGCTGCTCTGCCCGTCCGTGGTCAGCCGATAGAACGCCGAGGCGTTCAGCCCATGCCGACCCTCGACGCGCGTGAAGGTCACCCCGAGATACGGGTCATACCCGCCCGACGACAACCCATCCGTCCCCGTCGGCAGACGAACCCCGCCAACCAACGCAAGCCGATTGGTGCTGATCGCCCCCGGATCATGCTGCCAGAAGCGCCACTTCAGCCGCAGATCCGTATCCCCGAACCCGTCCTGGTCGTAAGCCGCCCCGCCCGTGTCGTTGCGGCCGATATACGAGAAGGTCAGCGAAGCCGACAGCTCCCCGGTGATCCCATAGGACAGATTCGTCGAGGTCTCCGCCTGCTCGATCGTCCGCCCGGAGAGATCAAACTCGGTATACGAAAACGACTGCCGCCAGGTGATCCGCCCCTTCGCCGGCTGGGTCGCGGCTTCGGTGAGCGGGGCGAGCTGGGCAAAGCATGACGAACCGGCGGCGCACAAACCACAGAGTGCAATCCAGAGCCGCATTACTTCGTCCCCCCGAACTCGACACTCCGGAAGGTGAACCCGCCGTCCACGACGGCGGCTCTGAGGTCCGCGGGGGAGACGCCGACGCTCGGGTCGAGATCAATATGGACCATGCCGGTGGCGAGGTCGACATCGGATCCGGTGACGCCGTCAATATTTTTGAGGAGGATATCAATGCTCTCTGCGCACATCGGGCAGCCGAGCCCGCCGACCTGCATGGTGGCCTCGGATGCGAACACGGGCGCCGACGCGACCTGCTAGGTTGATTTGGTCCGAGTCTGGGCGGACCCGCAGCCGATGGCGAGCATGGGGACGGCGGCAACGAACGCGCAGAGCGCACAGCGAGAGAAGTTTGAAAATGACATCGGAATACCTTTCGATTTCGGGCATAGAAACCCGGGTGTGATGGATCTTGGACAACAACGAAGAATGCGCAGGGGAAAGCGCGGGCTTCAGGTTGTCCAGATGCACACCATCGAGAGGAAGACGGCAACGCTCGGGGGTGAGGCGATGCGGGTGGTTGCGGGGGCGCGGGAGCGCACGGGCTCGATGCCGATCGGCATCGGGATGGAATCGGGCTCGATCGAGAGTGCCGCGGGCAGCGGGTTGCCCGGCGCGGGGGCGATCGGGGTTTGCTTGTCCGGGAGCGGCTGGTTGTCCGAGCCCATCTCGCAGACGCACTCGTTGATCTCCACGCAGAGCGGGCACGCGCAATCAAGCTCTTCGAGCATCGAGCACGAATCGCTCATCGGTGCGGCGGCTTGGATCGTGGCCCGCGCGTTGAGCGGCATGGGCAGCAGCACCAAGAAGACCGAGATGATCGCGCGGATCAGCATGAGGGATGGAACTCTAGCACTGTTGGGCTTATTGCGTCCGATACCGGGATTCTTTGCGAGCGGCGAGCAGCCCGCGGCGGTAGACACGGCGGAGGGCCCTTGCGGCTTGGACGCGGGGGAGGTCGAGGACGGTTGCGAGGTGATCGATCGTGTGTGGGGGTGTGCCTGCGAAGCCGAAGCGTTGGGTGAGGACCGTTTGATCGCGTTCGTCGAGGTGAGCGAGATTCGCTTCGATGCGTGGGTCGGGGTCGAGGTATCGTTGCCAGAGGGCGACGGATCTTGTCCAGTCGGGGATCTCGAATCCCGGGGTGATGCGCCGGGTGGCGCGTCCCTCGGCGATGGGGGCGACGGCGTCGGGGAGTCTGGTTGCGAAGCGGGTGAGGGCGAGCCCAACGGGTGCGGCGAGGCGTCCGCCGTGGGTGGGGTCGTAGCGTTCAAGGGCGCTGGCGGCGACGCGGATGGATTCGAGGAGGATCGACGCGGCGCGCTGTGGCTGGAGGGAATCGATGGGGCCTCCGATGTGGTTCTCGATCGTGGTAAGGACGGCGGGGAGCTGGGTGCTGAGCAGGGCGGCTTTGACGCGCGACGCCCAGCGGAGGGATGTTTCGAGTTCGTCGAGTTTGACGCTCGAGAGGCGGGTGGGTTCGAGGGATGCGAGGAGTGCGCTTGCCCGCGTCATGAGCACGCGGTAGCCGGTGGCGCGGGTGTGTTCTTCGTAGACGACGGTGGGTTGTTTGATCCGCATATGGCGGATGAGTGCGCTGAGATCGGTGCAGGGCTCGACAGCGAGCCCGGAGCGCATCGGTTCGGTTTCGAGGGCGCTCTCGTCGGGGATTGGCGATGTTGTGTGCGGGGGTTCGGGGGCGCAGTCGAGCAGGACATCGTATCGGGCCGCGTTGATGGCGCGGCGGACGGCGGGGGTGTTGCGGTTGGTGCGCCGGGCGATCGCGGCGGTGGGGATGCAGCGGTTGTAGGCGCGGAGGGCGAAGAGTTGTTCGCGGTCGCTGGGCGGGCCCGGCTCTGGGAAGATCGGTGTTTCGCGGTGCTCATCCAGGCGGAGGAGAATCCTGCGGACGCCCTCGTGGCAGCGACCGGTGCGCTCGGCGATGCGCGAGGCGGTGCGCGAGCGGGACCAGCCGAGGCGGTCACGGTATCTTCGGGCCCAGCGTTCGATGCGTTGGATTTCCTGGTTGTTCGAGCGGGAGAACTTTGCGGCGCGTCCGAGGCGTTCGCTGTTGCATTGTTCGAACCAGTCGACGGCATCGGGGAGGAACGCGAGGGTGCGGACGCCCTTGCCGCCGTCGATCCGGCGGGCGATGAGCCCGAGTCGTCGGTAGCGGTCGATGGTTTTTCTGCTGACGCCCCAGCGCTCCATGAGTGAGTGGACGCTGTGCGCGTTGGGTCCGATGTCTTCCTTTGTGAGGGATGCGGCTTCGCTGAGTCGTTCGGCGAGGGCGGAGAGGTCGCCGAGGAGCGCGGAGCCGGGGATGAGTGCGGGGTCGTTGATTTCTTTTCGGTAGCCGGTGACTCGGAAGATGATCCAGTCCTCTGGGTAGAGCCCGTCTTGCTCGATGTTGGGGGCGAGCCCGTCGATGCGGGCGAGGTGGCGGACGAGGGTTGGTTTGGAGGCGTAGCACAGCTCGTCTGCGAGGCGTGCGATGCACTCGGTCCTCGGTGACGAGACGGCGGGCATGCTTAGACCGCTCCGGCGGGCTGCGGGTCGAGCCAGGCGGGCTCGAGGTGCGCGACATGGTTGCGTTGGGCGGCCATCGAGAGGAAGAGGGCGGCGGCGCGGCGTGCGTCTTCGTTGATCTCGAAGCGGAGGAGTTCGCTGATGTAGTGCTGTGCGGTTTCGAGGGGCCAGGCGCGGCGTTTGGCTTCGGTGGTGATGAGGTGATCGAGGCGGAGGCGGTTGCGCTTGTAGACGCGCTCGAGCATCGCGGATGCGAGGTGGATGCGTGGATCGGATGCGTGTTCGGTTCGGCACATCCACGCGGCGTAGACGAACGGCAGCCCGGTCAGCTCGTGCCACGCCTGCCCGAGGTCGATCTGGTACGGGTAGCGCACGGCCGGTGGAGAATCGGTCACGACCTTGTCGCCGATGATGAGGATGGTCTCGGGTGCGTCCGGTGCGTTGAAGTCGAGGGTGTTGACATCGCGGGCGACGAACTCGGCGTTCACGCCGTGCAATCCGGAGAGGACGAGATCCGCGAGGACGACGGAGGTGTGGCTCTCAGTATCTGCGTGGACACGGATGATCTGGGTGGGGGGGAGCTTGGAGAAGACGCGGACGGTGAGGGTTGGGCCGTCGCATCCGATCATGGATCCGGGGACGAGGGTGAGCTTTCCGGGGTGGCGTGCGGCGTCGATGATGGAGATGAGCCCAAGGTCTGCGGATCCATCGAGGACGAGGGGGGCGATCTCGGCGGGGGGATGGGTGACGACTC
>JAGQOC010000131.1:13332-14408 GCA_020427745.1 Phycisphaerales bacterium
TAGCCCGTCCACTGGTCGAGGCTGTGGATGAGGGGGGTGGTGTTGAGGTAGCGGACAGCGGCGATGGTGAGGGGAGAATCGGGCATGGGACGCTTTCCGGGCGTGGGTGAGGGGTGGAAACCCCTGAAAAACCCCGAAGAACGGAGAAATTCTTCGGACCATCACACCGATTGGCTGGCACATCCGCGCATTGGGCGTACATTGAAATCGGCTCGGAACTATACCGCACAATGCCCTTGGAAACGGGATTTCTGCCCTGAGGAGATGAATGGGCGCGAGAGGGATTCCGGACGGATTGAAAGATCCGGGTGGGTGCTGGTGCGGGGAGGATTCGAAGGTTATCGGGCCTACAAATAGGGTGGGATTCTCGAGTTCCCTGTGTTCTGGAGGAGCGGCCCTGCGACGGACGATCGGTGGCACCAGCCGGTTGATTCGGATCGCGGGCGGAAACGGATCACCTACCCACCCGGCGTCGGGTTNNTTGCGCTACAGCCCGGCGTCGCTTTGCAAGGCCGCACCCTGTCTTATTGGTGCGGCTTTTGCATGCGCGTGTTGAACGCCGATAGCTTGGGCATGGACGGGATCCCAATCAGTCTGATCGGTGGGGGCGGGCACGCGAAGGTGGTGCTCGATGCGATTGCGGCTTCGGGGCGTGTTGCGCACGGGGTGTATGACGATCACGCATCGCCCGCGGCGTGCGCGGATGGGCGTGTGCGCTGGCTCGGGGAGATCCCGGCGGGGTATGACGATGAATCGCGTCTTGTGATCGCGGTGGGGGCGATCGATGCGCGCGAGCGGATTGTTGGGGGCGTTGATCCGGTGCGGGCGTGCGGTGCGATCGTGCATCCGTCGGCGGTGGTGAGCCCGAGCGCGCGGGTGAGCGTGGGGACGCTGGTGGGCGCGGGGGCGGTTGTTCATGCGGATGCGGCGGTTGGGCTGCACGGGATTATCAACACGGGGGCGATTGTTGAGCACGATTGTGTGCTCGGGGTGAATGTGCATGTCGCGCCGGGGGCGGTCCTGGGCGGGGGGGTGGTGGTGGGAGACCACTCGCTTATTGGGATCGGGGCGTGCGT
>JAGQOC010000132.1 GCA_020427745.1 Phycisphaerales bacterium
GCCACCAGTTCGAGATCCCGCTGCAAGCAGCAATCGGCGGCAAGATCATCGCCCGCGAGACCATCAAGGGCTTCCGCAAGGATGTCACCGCCAAGTGCTACGGCGGCGATGTGAGCCGCAAGCGGAAGCTGCTCGAAGCCCAGAAGAAGGGCAAGAGCAAGATGAAATCCATCGGCTCAGTGAACATCCCCCAGAAGGCGTTTATGGCCGTGCTGGATACGGGGGAGTGAGTATTTTTACAAATGGATGATACGAAATATTTAGAGATTTATCGCAAATACCGGGGGCAGTGGGGCATGCTGGCCTCAGAGTTATCATCGCATCGTATTGATATTCTCAATGAAATTGATAAGGGATACGGATCTCATGTGTTTCTGAGCTCAGGGAAATCGGCTGACTGGGTTTCCATGCTCCGGGTGTCACTGGTTTTATCAGAAAGAACAATAGTTAATCTTCGTCCTAGTCAAGCATCAAAGCGAATGAATATTATCATGAGTGCTCAGTGGGGCGGTTTTTTCTTGGAATGCGATAAGGCGATGGCGGAAGGGCTAGGGCTAAACACCGGAGCGGCCCGGCCAGTTACTACGGGATGTGTTAGTCCGGTTGATTCGGTCTGGAATTTGATCGACAAAAAATGCTCGCCTCTGCTAGAAGCTGGAATGCTGATTGTTACGCCTACACCTGTTTTAATTTCCTTAGAATCTAATACATCAGAAGTAGGCGGGAATAACTATTTGGTTCATGATGTAGATTCGACGAGGTTAGACGGTGTCTGGAATATACAGCGTGACAGCACGCGCACTGGCATGTCAATGCACTGGAGTGGCGGGATTGTTGGTGCTGACGCCATAGCGGCGGAATTGTTAATACCAATTGTCCGCGGTGTGCCTCTCGAAGATTTGGTAAAAATACTAATAGACGAGTCTGATCAACTTCGTGCATTGAGGAGAGCAATTCGTCAAGCCTGCGACAGTATTCGGCATGATGGTGTTGCGCCTAGTGAGTACTTGGCTGATGTTGTGGGTCCCGAAATTGATGGGATCACTCGTCGATTCAAAGCTATTGCGTCGTATCGGACTCTGCGAATTGCTGGTGCAGCTGTTGGTACTGTAGGTGTTGGATTAGCAGCGAGTGCAGGTGGTTTGTCAGCAGCCACAGCTGCATTTTTAGGGCCTGCAGGGTTAGGGCTTGTCGCTCGTGAGTACGCCGAATTTGAGAATGCCAAGAACTCCTTGCGCGAATCTCCTTGGTTTCCATTGTGGAAGATTTCCCAAAAATCAAAATGGAAATGACTATATGCCTGATTTATCCTGAGCCGATTGGGATCTGCATTAAGGTGTAAAGTCAGATACTGTGATCAGAATCGTAACTTCACCGTCCGCACATGCCGCCCCCGGCTCAGAACCACCGCGTAGAAATGGTCAAACGCGTCGTGCTCAAGGTCGGGGAGCGTTGGTCCGCCGAGGGCGGCGATGATCATCGGGGCCGTGTTCGAGTGCGCGACCACGAGTGTGGCGTTGGTGGTGCCGAGCCCGTTGATCGTGTCCGCGAGCCCCCCGGCGTCCATCGGTAGGTAGATGGTGGGGGTGATGCCCGCACCGGCCGCAGCGGGGGCGGCGGTCTGCATCGAACGGGCGGTGTTGGTGACAAAGATCGCACCGAGCTCCTCGTCCTGGAGCACCTCGGCGAGGTGCTCGGCGCGGGCCTGCCCCTGAGCAGTGAGCGGCGGGTTCTTGCTGACTTTCGGGTCGGTGTCCGCGTGGCGCACGATAAACACGACATGTGTGCCGGTAATCGCGTCGGGCGATGCCGGCTCGGGAGATGTACTGGTCGGCTGCGCGATCGCAAGGGCAGCGATGATGGCAAGAGCGAGCACGCCGAGGGCGGTCCAGATCTTCATGTCGTGTTCCTTGTGTGGTTAGCAGAGGTTGGCGCCCTTGGAGGCGTAGTAATCGCCGAGCCCACTGCGTGATGCGTACGAAAACTTCTTCGCGATCGCCGCGGACCAGGTGCTCGGCTGCGCGCCGCGGTCGGTGAGGTACTTGGTGTACACCTCGTCGTACCGATCGATCGCTGCGAGCGTCTCGTCGTCGGTGGGGTAGGTGTTCTCGAAGAGCATCGCCTCGGCGTCCAGGCGCGGTCTGCTCGAGGGCGACTCGTCGGGCACGCCCACGCACAGCCCGTAGAGCGGGCACACCCCCTCGGGGAGGTTGAGGAGCCTGTCGAGCAGCGGCAGATCGTTGCGGATGCCCCCGATGTAGCAGGTGCCGTACCCGAGCGACTCGAACGCGAGCGTGAAGTTCTGCGCGAACAGCGAGGCGTCGATCGTGCCGACGAGGAACGCCTCGAGGCTCGCGTTGTAGTCCTCGCCCGCCCGATCCACGATCAGCATGTGCTTGCGGAGATCGGCGCAGATCACGAAGAACGCGCCGCAGTCGCGGACCTTCTGCTGGGGGCCGCTGAGGTCGGCGATCCGCTGGCGTTTCTCGTCGTCGGTGACGCGGATCACGCAGTAGGGCTGGACGGCGGAGCTTGTCGCGGCCATCTGACCGGCGCGCATCGCCTCGAGGATGTGCGCGTGCGGGACCGCGTCGTCGGTGTACTTGCGGATCGATCGGTGCTCGTGGATCAGTTCGATGGTCGGGTTCATTGGTCGTTGTTCTCCTCAAACCGCTTGATGATCTCGACGACCTCGCTCGCGATATCGTTGGGGACGAGGAAAGTCAAGGAGTAGTGAGCGATGAGCCACTCGTTGCCGTGCTTTTCGAGGACCGAGGTGCCGCGGAGCGTGCCGTACTTTTCGTGCGTGAGCAGCTCGTCGGCCCACGCGATGGTGAGGTCATCGTTGAACGCGACATGGCGATCGGAAGGCTCGTAGGTCCAGCCGTGCCCGTCGGCGAAGGGCTCACGCGCGTAGTTCATGAACTGCTGCTTGTTCCACCGCTCGGTCTCGTCCGTGCCCATGAAGACGGAATCGTCGGTCATCAGGTCGAAGTAGATATCGAAAGCACCGATCTTCGCGGCCTGATGGAAAGTATCAAGTGTGAGATTCACGCCGGTGGATTGCATAATTGTCCGGGCACGGTTCGGGCGGGTCTGCTGGGATGCGCATCCGGCGAGCAGCAGTGCAATGAGGATCGTGAGGTATTTCATGTATTCTCCTTCTTGGTGTTGACCATCCACCCGCTGAAATCCACGACAAACTTCCACACCGCCCCGACATGCTCGCCCGGCATCGCGTACTTCTCCGGCGCTTCGTCCAGCGTCTCTCGGTAGCAACGCAGCCACTCCTGGCGGGCGGCTTCATCGATGACGAAAGGCAGATGCCGTGCACGCATCATCGGTCGTCCGTACTTCTGCTGGTAGAGGTGGGGGCCCCCGAAGAGGAAGACGAACATCGCCGCGGATTTGTCCGCGGCCCGCATCAGGTTCCTCTCAGACTTCGGGAACATATGCGCAACGGCGGACTCGCCGAGTCTGCGGTAGAACGCGTGGAAGAACGCGGTGATGTTCTCCTCGCCCATCGCGTGGTAGACCGCGTCCGGGATCCGGTCCGTCTGCGGCGGTCCGCCGGGCGGCGTCCAGACGGGCTCGTCGCGGTCCGGGGCGGGATGGGTGTTGAGGATGTCCATACGGGAGGGTAGGTCGAGGGTCCGGAACGGGCGATAACCGGTTGGTACCGCGTGGGGAAACCCTCGGTTCTGAGAGGGCGTGCCGATTGTGCAGGCGGAGCGGCATCCATGCACACCGAGCACCGCACGATTGGTTGCACAACCCCCCGATTGCGACGATCTTGTTGAACATGACTATGGGGAACAAATGGACAGCGTTGGCGCACCTGCTCCAGGAGCAGGGCAAGAGCGAGCACCGGGTGAAACCCAGGTTCGTTGCTCGCGAGATCGCGTGCGAACGAGGCCGTGTCGTGGACTTCTCCGCATCCGGGCTGCGGATCCGCTACGCCAAATGCCCCAAGCTCCAGGTCGGCGACCAGATCGATCTCGAGCTCTACAGCAACCTCGGGCAGCACAACTGCACTGCGGAAGTCATGTGGACACAGAAAAAAGGCTTCCGCAACTTCGAGGTCGGGTTCCATTTCACGGACCCCGAGGCCGCCAAGCAGATGCAGCTCTTCCGGCTCGGCTACGACCCGATGAGCGACGGGCAGTGGTCGATCGAGTAGCGGGCGATTTTTCCCGCTGACCGAAATAACACACAATCCCAGAGCGTTGGTTCCCAAGAACCAACCATCCAGATCCTGTGCGTGAGGCCCGGGGAGATGCCAGCATCCCCCGGGCCTTCCTTTCTATCGAAGGGGCCTTGTCTTATTTCAGCACGACAACCAGTGCATGGATAAAGCCGGGGAGCCAGAAGAGCAACGAGAGGATCAGGTTGATCCAGAACTGCCCGGTGACGCCGACCTTGAGCCCGACCGCGAGCGGCGGGAGGAAGAACGCGAGGATGACAAGAACGATTGTGGGCACGCCGGTGTCGGCCATGGGATACTCCTTTATGAGAGAGTGTATCACAAAGCGCCCGCACGGGCGGCGGCCCCTCTCTCCAGTAGGCCGCCACCCGGCGTGCACACGCTCTCCCTCGCTTCCGTTACACCGCAGAGTGCGCGACGAGCACCCGCACTGATCGCCCGCTGTGCCCGTTGCTCGGGCTCGATTCTCTCGGCATCATCCCCTCGATGTACGCGCGGAACGCCGGGGAACTGCGGTAATACAGCCTCGTCCGTTCATGCCAGACCTCGCGGACGAGCCGGGTGCAGACCGTCCGCCGGATATCGCCCTGCCACAACGCCCAGACCGAATCATCGAGCATCCGCACACTCGCGAGGTTGAACTCCTGATGCAGCAGGTCGAAGTAGTCGCGCACGATCGCGGCGATAGCAAGATCGCCGTCGAAAGCCTCCTCAAGCCCGTTGCGTGCCTCCAGCTTGCGGAACTCGATCAGGTCCGCGTGACGCTGCGTGAGGTTCAAAAAAATCTGTGCGTTCACGGCCTCACGATGGATGCGCGCACCGCGGAGGTACGCGAGGACGGCGAAGATGGTGCCGGTTACGATCGCGGTTGTCGTGATGGATTGGAGGACCACGGGCACATATGACACGGCCTACCCCCGTCCGCCAAAGCTGATGAATCTTGCGTATGCATGCGTGATCACTCCTTTCTGCCCGGTCAATCAGGGCGCAGGAGAATAGCGGGGGTGCGGGAGGAGTCAAGCATGGATGCCAGAGGGATTCTTCAGAGTTCTGAAATCGGGTGTCCAATCCGGCCTTGATTTGTGCTATTAGAGATACAGAAAGGAGTGTTCCCCATGAACATCAAAGCCGCTATCCTGGCCGTATCTCTCCTCTCCGCCGCCGCGATGGCCCAGCCTGTATCCGTCGGGATGCCGTGCGAACCCGTGCCTGACAACGCGGATGCCGAAGAACGCAAGTGCTATGAGGTTACCTGCGCCGTCTACAGGATTTTGTACGCATTCTGCGAGGGCAACAATGCTTGCGAGTTTGCGACATGGGCGGCGTATCTGAACGCGGTGTCATCGTGCTCGGACACCATCGCATACACCGCCGAGGACCTACTGAACTGGATCACCCGATCCACAGAAGATCTCCCGCTCCCGCCCGTCTCGCTCCCGATCTACGCGATCGGCTCGAGCAGCCCGTTCGTGCTGAGCCTCAACCTCGCCCCCGCCGACACCGAACCCGTCCCCGAAGGCGTGATCGTCCTCAGCGACGGCACCTGGTACGAACCAACGGCACAGAACTGACCCGCCTCCTCAAAAAAACATGATGTGTTCAAGAGCAACGGCGGGTCAAAGCAGGACACCCGGCGTGAGGCCCTGGGCGACCCAAAGTCCCCCGGGCCTTCCTTCGTACGCTGTTGCTGCGACAGGCCCGCACGGAAAGCCAGGGCGGATGAGGAGGGCGTGGGGTGGAGCCAAAGCGAGGCCTCTGGCAAATTTTAGAGGATAAAAATGAGAAACGGACTATCAATTTTAAACTCCTGCAAAGATACTGGGAACAGAAAGGATGTCCAAATGAAAACAAAAATTGCAGCGTGTATTGTCGCCCTTTCCTCGAGTGCAGCACTTGCACAGCCCGCGCCCATCGATGGTCCGAACTGTTATGCCGCACCGCCTGGGTCGGATGCTCTGACGGAGTTTTGCTTTGTAGCCGCTTGCATAGTGTTCCGTAAAGAGTACAACGAATGTACATCGATGGCATGTAGAATTGTCGCGACTTCAAACTACTACGATGAGCTTTATTGGTGTCTATATGATGTCGCAAGGTCGCCACAGATGACAGTGTCAGACTTGAGCGAGATGTTTATCGGCGAGAGGGTTCCGGATGATCTGTTCTCGGTGTCGCTTCCGGTCTATGCGTTTGGAGGCAAGAGCCCATTGCTGCTGGGCATTGGTCTCGGAGGGGAGGAATCTGATCCCGTCCCTGATGGTGTGATCGTTCTGAGCGATGGAACTTGGTACGAGCCGCCAAGCGAAGACTGATTTATTCAGAAGCGAAGTATGGTGTAATTGCAAACGAGGCCTGGATATATCCAGGCCTCGTTTGTAATTAAGTTCAATTTTGTGATGCTGGCTGGCCAGGTCGCACGAACAGGCAAGAGTGTAGCTAGCGGTTCTCTCTCACCCCACTGCCGCAACAACCTTCTGCGCCGCATCCCCCAGATCACTCGCCGCCTGCAGCGTCGGCAGATCGCTCGCCGCCGCCTCGAGGATCTTGCGCCCCTGCTCCACATTCGTCCCCTCGAGACGCACAACCAGCGGCACGCTGAACCCGATCGACTTCGCGGCGTTCACGATCCCCTGCGCGATCACATCGCAGCGCATGATCCCGCCGAA
>JAGQOC010000133.1:0-5722 GCA_020427745.1 Phycisphaerales bacterium
CCGAGCACAGGAGCACGAGCAGCCCGATGACCGCGATTCTGACCGCACTTGTTGTGCTCGGGATGATGTATCTCATCCTCCAGGGCATCCTCAAACCCCAGTGGGCGTTGCTGTTGGTGTTGTCCTTCCTTCCTCTCGAGCAGCTCCTGGGTTCTTACCTCCCGCTGCTTGCGCGGAAGAGCTGGATCACGAATGTGGCGGTGGGGCTTGTCGCGATGTTCGCGTTGGGCATCGAGTTCCTGCGTGGTCAGAAGCCGATGCGTGGGTACTTCAACACCACCTGGCTGCTTGTGTTCTTTCTGTATGTGTTCACCGCGTTCGGCATCTTCTGGTCGCCGATCCCGGAAGCCGGGAAGTATTTTCTTCGGACCGGATTCCCGTACTACATGCTGCTGCTGGTGATCCTCCCGGGGCTTATCCGGGATCTGGAGAACATCCGCCGGTTTGTTGTCCCGTTTATGGTCATCGGTTCGGCGATTATCTTTTTCATTCTGAACAGCCCGAGGACCGAGATCTACGCGGGGCGTCTGTTTGTGGATCTGAGTTATTCGACCGGATCGAGTAGTGATCGCGCAAGCCCGCTCACGACCGCAGAGCTTGGTGGGGCGATCCTGATCGTGGCGGCATTGTTCAAGCCGAGTAGGTTCCCGAAGCCGATCCTGGTTCTCCGGATCGCCTCGATCTTTGCCGGGATGGGCATTATGGTCCTCAGCGGCACGCGCGGGCAGCTCCTCTTCGCGGTGGCGTTGTCCGTCGCGTTCTTCCCGGTGGCCTACCGGATCAAGAGCGCCGCCCAGTTCTTCCTCACCTCAGGCGCGGTGGGGATGATGTGCGGGCTGTTTTATCTCGCGATCAAAGTCTTCTTTGTTTCGGGCGAATCCAACGACCGCTGGAGCGCCGCGGGTTTGTCGCAGGGCATGTCCAGCCGCATGTATTACGCCACTACCATGCTCGGTGAGTATGTCGGCAACCCCGGGGCGCTGCTCGGCGGGCTGGGCTCGGGCGCGTTCAATGCGTATGTTGACGAGAACTCCGAGAACTTCCTGTATCCGCACAATCTGGTGATCGAGGTGCTCACTGAGCACGGGCTGATCGGTCTCGGGCTGCTGATGGGCATCTTCCTGACCACGGGTCTGGCGGCACTCCGGCTCTTCAAGCACTATCGCGAGGACCCGGTCTATCGCCCGGTGCTCGCGATCCTGTTTGCGTTGTGTGCCTATGTCACGCTGATCTCGCTGAAGCAGGGCTCGTACGCACTGATCCCGCTGCCGTTCTATTGGTATCTCGTGCTCGCCAAGATCGACAACCGCGTCCAATCCGGAACTCATACCGAGTATCAGGGATATGAGGATCTTGATTCCGCGGAGTACGGCGACGGGGAGTATGTCAGCCGGTAACCTCTGGTCCCCGTTCCTGCACCTCGAGGTGCGCACAGAAAGTCCCGCGGAACGGTTCTTTGGCGAGCATCGCCTCGTGCGTGTCGATGTCCGCTTGGGATGCGAACCGATCCTTGATCTTCTTTGCGGGTACGCCGCCGTGGATCTCGTACGGCGGGATGTCCTTGGTCACCACGGAGCCCGCGGCGACGATGGATCCGCGCCCGATCGTCACGCCCGCGATCACGATCACGCCCGCGCCAAGCCATGCATCCGCGTGGATCTTTGTTTCTTTGAGTTCCGGGCGTCCCGAGAAGATTGTGGGCGTTCCGGGGATATCGAAGACATGGTCGCCGCCGACGATCATGACGCGTGGACCGAACATGACATAAGGACCGATCTCAACCTTCGGGCCGATGACGGCGCCCTGGGCGATGAAGGAATACTCGTGCGCAACGAGGTCCTTGCTGATCGTTGATCCCCCGAGCATATAGAATGTCTTGTGAACCCCGCGGAGTCCGTATCGCCGTCGGCGGTACGCCATCGCGGTTCCGCGGGCGAAATGGTAGATCCGCTCGTTGTTTTTGATCATGCTGCGGAGTCTGGAGATCATGCTTCCTCCACTTCCGGCGGGCGTCCGGAGACCGCCCGATCGATGAGCTCGCGTTGCGTGCTCGGGTTGTAGAAACGATCGATGATCGACCGCGATTCATCGCGCCCGCGTGCCTTGACCGAATCATCGCTGGTCCATTTCGCGATCGCGTCGGCGAGAGATTCCACCGAATCTTCTTCGAAGAACCCGCCGGTGACGCCCTCGACGATCGCTTCATACTCGGGTCCCTGACGATCGAAGTTGTTGTGTGAGACGACCGGCGTGCCGAACACGAGGCTGTGCATCACAAGCAGCCCGATCGCGCCGGGCATCACGGTCAGGTCCGCGGAGCGGAACATTGTGCCGAGCACCCGCTCGTCGTACACAGCACCCGCGAAGTGCACGCGCACACCCTTGTCTCGTGCCTGTGCTTCGAGGCGTTCTCGTTCTGGGCCGTCGCCCGCGATCATCACATTGATCGGCGAGCCGCGTTCTTTCAGAACCGCCGCGGCGTCGATGAGCTGGTCGAGCTTTTTTTCTGGCAGGAGTCTGGTCACGGAGACAACGATCGGTGTGCCTTCGGATCCCGGGAACGCCGAGGATCGCAGCTCGGCAACCTGCGCGTCCGTGATCTCGTCCGCAACGGCCCGCTGGGCTTTGGTGTCCAGCGAGTTGTAGATGACATGCATCCGCTCGGGGCGAAAGCCGTGCGCGATTCCAATGGACTTGGCCCGGTTGTGGTAGAGGAGCAATCCGCTGGCGAGCTTATAGAACCGATCGCGGAATCGACGCTGGAGCCCGTACTCCTCACGAAGCCAGCCGTGCGTCCACATCAGCACGCGTTTGCCCCGCAATCGGCCGGCGATCGCCGCGAGCCAGGTGGTGGGCCATTTGGAATCGCCCAGGAGGACCAGTGTGTCGTATCGCGAACCGATCGCGGCGAGCACCGCGCCGGGCTGGAGCAGGAAGGGCCCGGGCCACCAGCCTCGGATCTTGCGGAAGCGTCCTTCGGGGAAGTCCTCGATGAGCTTGATGCCCGATCCGAATGCGTGGTCGCATCCGAGGAACTCGTAGTGGTGCTCGCCGTGCTCGATGAGCTCGAAGAACACAGGTCTGCGGTAGTGCGCGAAGTAGTGGTAAACGATCGCGACGCGCCGGGATTTTCCCGCCTCGTCAGCCATCCGCACGCTCCCCGCCCCGGCGGATCTCGCGGACCTTGAGCACGATGATGTATTCGTAGATCGACTGAATGGTGCAGTAGGTCAGCCCGGCGCGTCCGTCGAGGAACCCGAGCTTGAGCAGGTACATGTAGACAAACTTGAAGTAGGGGCGGAACGGGAGCCGGAACGAGATGTTCTTCATCTCCAGGCGGCGGGTGTTGCGGTCGCCCGAGAACAGATTGCCGAGCTTGACCGGGTTCTCCTTGATCGCCCGGATAGTCTCGTGTGATTCCATCGTCGCGTACCGGTTGTGCCGATCGAACCACTCGCCGATGCCCTTTGAAAAGTTGTAGTGGTCGAACATGCCCTTCATGTACCCGATTTTCCCATCGACGATCGGGACCTGGTGCACCTCGCGCTCGAAGCGGATCAGCGGCGGCTGGAAGAACCGCATGTTGTTCCCCGGGGGCATCGCGTGCTTGATCCATTTGCCGCTGAAGAAGTTCCGGCGACCGCAGTAGTACGCGACCGGATGGTCCTGCTCGTTGTATTCCCCCGACTCCCATTTGGCGGCGATCGATTCGAGCTCCTCGCGCAATCCATCGGTCATCCGCTCGTCCGCGTCGAGCATGAACACCCAGCGGTGCTTGTAGTCGATGTTCTTGAGCCCCCAGGTCTGGTGCGGCCCGAACGAATCGAACTTCCTCTGCACCACCCGGGCCCCCATCTCCTCGGCGATCTCGGTCGTCCGGTCGCTTGAGTAGGAATCGAACACAACGACATCGTCGCACCACGACAGGCTCCGCAGCGCGCCAGGCAGGTTCGCCTCCTCGTTGAGCGTCATGATCATCACCGAAACACCCATCGCTCTATCCTTCCGTATCCGTTGATTCGTCATCCGCTTTGGGCTCTGTGCCCATCTTCCTCGGGCCCCTCGGTTTGGCGGGCGAACCGAAGCAGACGGTCCATTCCGGGAGATCGCCGAACACGCTCGACCGCGCGCCGACCACAACGCCGTCCCCGATTGTGACACCCGGGGCAACAAAGACATCCGCCGCGATCCAGACATCCGATCCGATCGTGATCTCCTTGGGGATCAGCGGCAGCTTTGGATGCTCATGGTCGTGCGTCGCACCACAGAGGTAGGAATACTGGCTGACCGTGGACTGACGGCCGATGCGGATGGGCTTGACGCAGTAGCAATCGACATCGTTGGCGATCGTTGCGTAGTCCTCCATGATCAGGTTCCAGGGGCCCCAGATGTTCGCCTTGGGATACACCCGCGCTTTCATCGAGACCTCCGCGCCGAAGAGGCGGAGCAGGAACGCACGCCACTTGTGCAGCGGACGCGGGCTCCAGCGGAACAGCGTCCCCTGAACGACGCCCCAGAGCACGCGCATCACGCGGTTCTTGAGCGAATGCGGGCTCGGCGCCTTGGCGAGATCGACCTGCGCACCCTCGCTCATCGCCCCTCCGACAAACGCGCGGCTCGGGTTGTTGTTCGGTGGGTGATGGGCATGGTGTTGGCTCGGGCTCAAACAATCAAAAACGACGGCACTGCCGGTCTTCTACTATCGGCGTTGCGGGCGGATCGGTCAATCCCAAGAATCACATCAAACATCTTCTTGAGTGTCCGGATAACGATTGTTCTGCCCACTGCCCGGGCCCAAGTGCCCGCCAATACTTCCCGAGGGGTGCATCATCACGCCCCGATCGCCGATCAGTACAGTCCCCAGCCCATCGCGTTTCGCACACACCGCACGGAAACCAACCAGCCCATGCTCGACCGCACGATCCCCCAACCAGAACACCGCATCTCTGTGCCGGCGGGGATTCGCTGATGGCTTCCGCGAACGAGACCAAACCCCGGGTTGTGCTGGTCAACCAGTATTGCGTGCCCGATGTCGCCTCGACCGGGCATCTGATCCATATCCTCGCGCACGAGCTCCACCAGAACCATGGCTTCGAGGTCGAGGTCCTCACGACCCAGCCCAGTTATGGCGACAAGGATTCATGGACCAAGCTCCCGCCGGTCATGGTCGAGGAGGGCGTGACCTTCAAACGCGTCTGGGTGCCGAGGCTGAGCAAGAATATCCTCGCGGGGCGAGCCATCAAGGATCTGACCTTCCTGATCCAGCTCGGGTTCCGCGCTGTGTTCGGCAAGCAGCGAGGCACCGTGTATGTCTACACCACCGCCCCCCCCTACGGCGCGTTCGTCGGCGCGATCGCCAAGCTCCTCCGGCGACAGACATACTGCACGCTACTGTACGATTCCTACCCCCATCTGGGTGTCTGGGTCGGGACATTCAAGAAGGGGGGGTTCATCGAGCGGGTCTGGCACTGGGTGAACCGGCGGATGTACGCGGGTGCCCGGCGCAAGATCGTGCTCTGCAAAGCCGCGTCGAGGCTCCTGCAAGAGAACTACCGTGTTGAAGAGCGTGAGATCGTGCAAATCCCTAACTGGGCAGACGGCGACAAGATCTTCCCGGTCGACAAAGCCGAAACAAACTTCGCGAAAGAGCACAAGCTTGTCGAGCCCTTTACGGTGCTCTACTCGGGAAACATGGGCCTCTACTACGAGTTCGAGACGATCC
>JAGQOC010000133.1:5923-6197 GCA_020427745.1 Phycisphaerales bacterium
ATCAGCTTCCCGAGCAAGCTCTATACCTCACTCGCGACTGGCAAGGCGATTATCGCGATCTCTGAGGAATGGTCCGAACTCCGCGAGATCGTCGCACACAACAACTGCGGCATCTGGGCGTCGCTTGGCGACGCCGACGGGCTCGCCGATCAGATCCGCGAGATGATGAACGACGCGGATCGAACAAGAACCATGGGCAAGAACGCGCGGGCGCTCTTTGAGAAAGACTACACCCGCCAGGCGTGCTCCGCGCGATACGCATCGGTGATCCGCG
>JAGQOC010000134.1 GCA_020427745.1 Phycisphaerales bacterium
AGCACGAAACAGACGATCAGGTTCGTCACATTGCCGTCGACGATCGAGCTCAGCGCCTTGTCCTTACCCATGCGGACCGCCTGGCGAAGATCCAGCCCCTTCTCCAGCTCCTCGCGGATGCGCTCGTAGATAAGCACATTCGCGTCCACCGCCATACCAAAGGTCAGGATGATGCCCGCGATACCGGGCAGCGTCAGCGACGCTCGGCTCAGCGCGATCGCGCCGATGATCAGCAGCGCGTTGACCGCGAGGCAGATCACCGCGACGACACCGTAGCCGAAGTAGTAGACGATCATGAACCCGGACACGATCACGAGAGCCCAGATGCCCGCGTTGATACCCGCGTCGAGATTGTCCTGCCCGAGCTCGGGCGCGATCGTGTTCTCCGAGATCGGCTCGGGGCTCAGCTTTGCCTGCAGCGAACCCGCGGTCAGCACGCGGACCACATAGTTGATCTCCGCGATCGTAAAATCACCCTGGATAATGCCCTGCTTGGAGATCCGCGAGTTCAGATTCGGTGCGGTGTAGACCTCGTCGTCAAGCAGCACAGCCATGTTCGCGCCGACATTCGGGCCGGTCAGCTCACCAAGGAACAACGCACCACTCGGGTTCATCTCGAACCCGATCGCCGGCTTGCCGAGCTGGTCCGTTGTCTGCCTCGAGTTCGCGATCCCCCAGTGCCCGTCGGCCTGCGTCATCCGAAGGCTCCGGGTGTCCCACCCGAGCATGTAGTAATCGCCCTCGAACTCCTCGACCACATACCCACGCCCGCGGAAGTAGCCCGCGGGGTCCGCCTCGAGCTGTCGGTAGCCGGCGACCGTGTCGTACCACGAATCGATCTTGTTGATCTTGAACCAGCGTGCGTCGCGTGCCGACGCCTGACGCGGTCCCTTGGACTGCAGCTTGGCACGCAGCTCAAGCTCCTGGGGGTGCACATACGCCGTCGACCCATCGGGACCACCGACCGGATCGCAGGTGATCCGGAAGCTCAGCACACCCGCGGCCTGCACAAGCCGCTTGAGATCGGATGCGTCATCGAGTGATTCCCGCTTCGCGTCGTAGGCATTGAACGCCTCGACGACCCGGTCGAGCTGGTCACTCAGCTCGGGGTGACGCTCGCGGATCCGACCAAGAGCCCGGTCCCGCGGGCTGTCGAACTTCACCAGCCGATCCTTCTCCGAGGTCGCCTGGTCGTTGCGGATGTACTTGGGCTCTGTCGACTGGTCGAGCGCTTTGCGGACAAGCGCCGGGCTCACGGCATTCGCGAGGATCTGGTCGCGGAGCAGGTCGTAGCGGATCTCCGCATCCGCCGCAAGCTGCGCGAGCTCGTCGAGCGTCTCGTCTCCCACGCCACTCCGCTCAGCAAGATCGAGCTGCGTGCGCACACCATCGGATTCATCCTTCGCGTCCGCGGCTTCTTCGAGCTCCTTGAGGATCGTCTCGCTCCCGCCGCTCAGACGCCCGAACTCCGCAGCACGCGACTCGCCGTCCATCCGCATCACACGATCAAACTCACCCTCCGAGATCGCTGTCCCGGACAGCTTCTCGAGCTCGTCCTCGAACGCCTTCTTGAGCACAACAACATGCTCGCCCGGAAGCGGCATCGTGATCTCGATGCGGTCCTGCCCCTGACGCACAATCGAGATCTCGTACAGACCGTTCGGGTCGATACGCCGCTTGAGCACCTCGATCACCTTCGGGATCACCTCGTTGGCGTTCTCCGAGGCGTTGATCTGCACCGCGTAGGTCAGCGACGCACCACCCTTGAGATCCTTGCCCAGACCGATCGTCTCGCTCGTCGGATACGAGGACCAGAACGCGATGACCAGCATGGCGATGGCGATACAGGAGTTGCGGACAAAGTGTCGCATGTGTTAAACCTCGTCTGCGGGCGAGCACAGCCGTGCTTCGTCACCCGCGCGTGCCCCCGGCTTGCCCGGAGTGTGGTGTTATTTCTCTTCGATGCCGTTGCCGGCAAACTCGTTCTTCTCCGCGCCCGCGTTCCCCTCGGAACGCAGGATCTGCGAGACGGCGCCCTTCGCGATCCGCAGCCGTGAGTTGGACGCGCGGTCCGTCTCGATCAGCAGCTCCTCGCCCTTGATCTCGATGATCGTCCCGATGATCCCGCTCGAGGTCTGGATCTTGTCCCGCTTGCCCATCGAGCTCATCAACTCCGCCCGGCGTTTCTTCTCTTTCCGCCCGGACATGCTCGTCATCACGATCATGAGGACCATCATCACGAGCAGGATCGGGATGAACCCGCCGAACAGATTCGGAGCGGGCGCCGCGCCCCCCGATCCACCGGGCGTCGACCCGTCCGCCGCAACCGCGGGTGTCCCGCTCGCGCCGGCATCCGGGGATCCGAGGACCTGGTCGCCCTGAGCGAGCACCGGGGGCGTCCACATCGCAAAGATGTTGGGTGAGTTCATTCGATCATGCCTTTCATATCCCGGACGGGATGCTTCTTCTTGTGAGCCGGGATCCTAGGACCGCCGTTCCGCGTTTTTGGGCGGCAAACCGGAAATAGACACCCGATCAGCGTTCTTGGGACCCCAACCGCCCAGCATTCACCAGTTCCGCCAGATGCGGGCGTTTGGAAACAAACCCCGACCAGTCGTCCGCCCGGATCGCCTCCCGCAGATCGCCCATCAGCCGCTGGAAAAACCGCAGGTTGTGCAGCGTAACCAGGGTCGGCGCGAGCATCTCGTTGACATTGAACAGGTGCCGCAGATACCCCCGTGAAAACCCTCTGCCGTCCACCGTCATCCACCCATAGCGAGCGGGATCACACGCCTGGCAGTCGCACCCGGGCTCGATCGGGAGCGGGTCCTCCGCGAACTTCGCGTTCTTGAGCCGGATCTGCCCACCCTGCCCGGGCTCGTTCGTGAAGGCATAGGTATTCCGCCCGTTCCGCGTCGGCAGCACACAATCGAACATGTCCACCCCCGCGAGCACCGCCGCGACAATGTCCCGCTCGTACCCCACCCCCATCAGGTACCTCGGCTTGTCGCTCGGCATCTTCGGCGCCGTGTGCCGAACGATCCGCGCGATATCCTCCGGCGTCTCCCCCACCGCGACCCCCCCGATCGCGTACCCCGGAAGATCAATCCCGCACACCCGCTCAACGGACCAATCCCGTCGGTCCAGATCCGTCCCGCCCTGCACGATCCCGAAGAGCGCCTGCTCGTCCGGACGCGCGTGTGCCGCCTTGCACCGCTCAAGCCAGCGCACCGTCCGCTCGTTGGCGATCGCGAGTCGCGCGTCGTGGTCGTAGTCTTTGTGCTTCTTGGTGTCCCGCTTGGTCGCGCTGACCAGCCGAGGCTGATGCGAATGACCCGCCCGTGGGTCCACCGAAGGCGGGCAGTCATCGAACGCCATCATGATGTCCGGGCCAAGCTCGTTCTGCACCCGCATCGCGATCTCGGGGTTGAGCCGGATCATGTCTCCGTTGAGGTACGACTTGAACGACACGCCGTCCTCATCGATCGCGTTGATGCCCGCCATCGAATACGCTTGGTACCCGCCCGAGTCTGTCAGGATCGGTCCGTCCCAGTTCATGAACCGGTGCACGCCGCCCATCTTCTGGATCAGCTCGCTCCCCGGGCGGAGCATGAGGTGAAAAGTGTTGTTCAGCAGGATCTGCGAACCGCCCTCCCGCACCATCTGAGGCGTCGCCCCCTTCACCGACCCACGCGTCCCAACGGGCATAAACGCGGGTGTGTCGAACCCGCCGTGGAGTGTCTCGACGCGCCCGACCCGGGCGTTGCCGGAGGTCTTCTCGATGGTGAACTTCAGCGGAGAGGGCATCGGAGAAAGATAGCCCGCCGAGGGACCAAAAGCCGATCAGCCGTCGCCCTTGCTCGCTCTCGCGAGCGTCTTCTTCTCTTTCTCCGTCAGACTCGCGAGCCCGGAGCGGTTGACCTTGTCGAGGATCCGATCAACCTCGCTCTGCGTCGGCATGCCCTTGTCGTACCTGTTCACCCGCTTGGGCTTCGGCTTGTTGGGGGGCTTGCGCGAATCGTTCATGACATCAAAGAAGTCCGCGAGCAGCTTGGAGTTGCGGATGAAGTAGAACCCCGCGATCGCCCCCCCGACATGCGCCGCCTCGCCACCGGCGTTCTGAGAACCCGTCAGCAGATTGAACAGCGCCAGCCCGACATAGCCGTAGGCGAGGTACTTCATCTTCAGCGGGATCGGGGGGAAGAGCAGCTGGATCACCGTGTTCGGCGAGACATACGCGCACGCCACGATCACCCCGAACACACCCGCGGATGCACCGATGAGGCTGGTTTTGAGGTCACTATGGAGCACACCGGGGAGGTTCACCCCGAAGTGCCCGAGGATACTGAGAACGATGAACAACACGCCGCCGCAGAGCCCGCACATCAGATAGAACGCGAGGTACTTCTTCCCGCCGAGATAGTCCTCGACGAACGGCCCGAACACCCACAACCCGAACATATTGAACACGAGATGCCAGATACTGCTCGGGTCATGGAGAAACTGGAAAGTCACCAGCCGCCAGACCTCCAGACGCTGAAAGCCCGTGTATACAGAAAGATGCCCGAGGCTGTAGAGCACATTGGGCAGCACCACCACCGCCAAGATATGCACGACCACATTGATCACGATCAGCCAGGTCGTCACCGTCCATCCCGGGTTGCGGAAGACCGCCCCACCCGAGCGTCCGCCGCCGGGCCGCCCGCCGATGCCGAAGCTCTCCCGGTTGTAGTCTCGGTCGTGGATGCCCATCCGTGTCGTGCTCCTGCCGGTCGGTCCTCAACCGTTCTTGGGAAATCCGCGGCAGAAAATCCGCCCGCTTATTGAGCTTTTCGGCTGTTTTCCGTCGCCCGCTTGAGCAGCGCCCGCTCAGCGCGGGATAACGCCCCGATCCCCTCCGCCGAGATCTTCGCCAGCACCCGATCGATCTCCTCGCTATCGAGCCGATCGGGCTCCGGATCCCCCACATCCGGGTCTGCGGGGGGATCGGTCGAGAACCCCGGGATCATGTCGGCGTATTTGAGGAACTGGAGCTTGCGCCGCTCGCTGACGCAAACCAGCCCGCCGAAGATCCCGAGAGCCAGCAGCACCTTCCCGTCCGCCATCGTCGCCCCGACGAAGACCAGAGCAACCGCACAAACCAGCCCGGCGTGGACCGAGACCCACACCGACCGGGTATAGCCCTGGGTTTTCCAGAGCAACGACTGCAGGACCCGCCCGCCGTCGAGCGGGAACATCGGGATGAGGTTTGCGAGCATCACCATCAGGTTGACCGCGTAGAACGACCACGCCGCGACCAGCCACCAGGGCGTTGTTCCATCACGGAGCTTGATCTCCCCGATCCGCTGCGCGATCGAGAGCGGATTGAACACGAGTGAATCCAGCGTGCCGGTGAGCAGGAACACCAGCGTCCCGAGCACCGAGAACATCAAAAGCTGCACGATAATCCCGGCCAGCGCGGTTTTGAGCACGGGCTCCCACGCGTGCGGCGGCGTCGGCTCGCTCAGACCACCGAGCGGCCAGAGCATCAGCTCGTCCGTGTGCCCGCCCTGCTTCCGGCAGACAAACCAATGACCCAGCTCGTGCGCACACACCACGACACACAGCGACACCAGCATCGGCAGCACAAACACCACCCCCATCTGGTGCCCGGGCAAAGTAAAGATCAACACCGCGAGCAGGTACACCACGAACAGCAGGTGCACGCGGACGCGGGTCGCGCCCAGCCGCCCGATCGGCAGACCCCACGAGAGCGGGTTCTCACCCTCGCCGAAGATCCGCGCGAGCACCGCGCGTCCGCTCGGTCGATCCTCGGCTCGGTCAACGGGTGTCACGGCTCACGGTCTCCCGCTCAGCGGTTCCAGGTCTGCGCCCCGTACACCGCGCTCTCGCCCAGCTCCTCCGCGATGCGGATCAGCTGGTTGTACTTCGCGTTGCGGTCCGATCGGCACGGCGCACCGGTCTTGATCTGCCCGCAGTT
>JAGQOC010000135.1 GCA_020427745.1 Phycisphaerales bacterium
GCTGGCGATCGAGTCGAACTACTGCCCACGGATGCAGGAGGCTTCGGGGCGGCCGGCGTATCTGAAGAAGCGGATCATGGGCGGGTCCGGGCACTTGAGCAACGAGGAATCCGCCCACGCGATTGGGCTGATCGAGCCCGGTGAGCGGCTTGTCCTGCTGCATCTATCGCAGCAGTGCAACTGCCCGCAGACGGCGGCGCACGCGCACCGGCATCATCGATGGACGCCGACGATCTCGACGCAGCACACACCGACACCCTGGATCCCAATCCGTGCCACTGAACGCAGCTCGACGCCGATCGTGCGCACGAAGCAGACTCAAGGCCGCTTGTTCGGCGCGGGGGCGCGAGCGGATACTCCATGAGCGGCGTGGACAAACCAACCGATCGCCCGCTCTCCTGGGGGGAGCGTCAGGAGCAACGCAAGCAGCGTGTGCACAGGGAAAAAAAACCACGCGCCGGGCAGGCACGCGGTTGGTGGCAAGCTCTCCGTCATGCGCTCGGGGCACGCGATGTGATCGTTGTGGGTGGCGTGCGCTATCACGAGCGATCAACCATCTCGCTCCGGCGGGCGCTCGCGGAGACGGGTCCAGGTGTGAAGGAGTACCGGGTCCGATTCCGCGCCGGCGCTGGGCGCGAATCGATGAAGATCCGGCTGACCCGCTCACGGATCTACGGCGATCTGCTCACGGATCCAAGAACACGCGTCTACACCAGGCTCCTCGGAGAGTTCCGCCCCGGATCGCGGGTGCTCGAGCTCGGGTGCGGCACCGGCTCGGGCTCGGTCATGCTCAGCGGCGCGGTCGGGCCCTCGGGCGGCGTGGTCGCGATCAACCGCGACGGCGAATCGATCCGGTTCGCACGACAACGCTACGACCTTGCGAACACCGGTTTCGAGCTCGGTTGGATCGAGACGCTCGCGGGGGAGATCGACGGGGCGTTCGATGTCGTCTGTGCCGTGGACCCGCTCCGCTCCGCATCCGACGATCCGGCGCGATCGTTCGCGATCGCCGAGCTCTGGCGGGTGCTCGCGCCTGGGGGGGTGTTGGTTGTGATGAGCTCCAAGCCGGCCAAAGCGGTCGAGGCGATCGGGCGGATGGAGTCGCTCGGGTGTGTCGGGTTCGAGCGGATCGAGCTGGAGCACGCGATGGGGTGGCTCGCCGCCTGGGGGCGGAAGCCGGGGAAAAAGCCGGAGCGGGCGATGCACAAAGAGCGGGATGATCCGAGCTGGTAACGCTTCGATTGACGCAGAGCGTGCTAGGATCTTCTGATGAGTGAGACCAAGAAAAACAAAGCCGCGTCGTCTACCCCGTCCGAGCCCAGATTGCGGGCGGGGGCGACGGTTTCCGATGGTGCCCGGATCCTGGATTCTGAGGCCGCGGAAAGCTTCGCGCTCGGGATCGCCGAGTCGCTTGTGGACGACAAGTGCACGGATGTCATCGTGATCGATGTCCGGGGCGTGTCCCCGGTGACGGGCTACATCGTCATCGGATCAGGCACCTCGGCGCGTCAGATGGGTGCGGCGTTGGACCATCTGGATGAGGTCGCCGAGGCGCACGGGACCAAGGTCTTTAAGGTCTCGACGGACAACGACTCGCTGTGGCTGCTCGCGGACTTTGTGGATGTCGTCGTGCACCTCTTCGAGCCCGGTGCGCGGGCGCATTACGATCTCGAGATGCTCTGGAGCGACGGCAAGCGCGTCCAGCTCCCCGAGGATTTGGTCAAGCGGATGCACTATGAACGCTGAACGCGTCGGCGTCGAGCTCGGGGAACGCTCTTACAGCGTGCTGGTCGGGCGCGGGATGCTCGCGGGTCTCGGGCAGGAAGTCCGATCGGTGGTCGATGCGCGGAGTTCGCGTGCGTTTCTGGTCGTTGATTCCGGCGTGCCGAGCAGCCAGATCGACGCGTTGAGTGGCTCACTCGCGGACGCCGGGTTCGTGGTTTCGTCTGTGTCCATCGAGCCGACGGAGCGGGTGAAATCCATCGCGACCTATGAGCGTGTGCTGTGCGCCGTCGCGTCCAGCGGGCACGGGCGGGTTGACCCGGTCATCGGTGTCGGCGGGGGGATCGTGTGCGATATCGCGGGGTTCGTCGCGTCGAGCTATCGACGGGGTGTCCCTATTGTGCAGTGCCCGACGACGCTGCTGGCGATGGTTGATGCGTCGGTGGGCGGGAAGACGGGGGTAAATCTCGCGATCGAGGGCGGCGGGCTGCTCAAGAATCTTGTTGGCGCGTTCCACCAGCCCAGACTCGTATGCGCGGACGCTGCGGTGCTGTCGTCGCTCGAGCCGCGTCAGATGCGTGCGGGGCTCGCCGAGTGCGTCAAGCATGCGCACATCTGCGCGACCGTGGGGCACCCGGATCTTGGTGGGTGGATGAAAGAGCACCTCGATGGGATCGCGCGATTTGATGGCGGTCCCCTCGATGAGCTCATCGCCCGGAATGTCGCGCTCAAGGCGTCGGTTGTCGCGGGTGATGAGTTCGAGGATCCCGGTGCGCCCGCGGGCGGGCGGATGCTGCTGAACTTCGGGCACACCTTCGGGCACGCGATCGAGACGATCGACGGGGTGGTGCCGGTCGGGCGTTGTTACGATGGTTCGGTGGTGGGGCTGTTGCACGGCGAGGCGGTCGGGCTGGGGATGCTCGCGGCGTGCCGGTGCGCGGAAAATCTCGGGCTCTGTGACCCCTCGATCGGTGAGCGGCTGAAAGCAACGCTTGACACGCTTGGGCTCCCGGCGAGGGCGGCGAATCTGCCCGGAACAGGGGAGATCATCGCGCGGATGGGGCACGACAAGAAGGCCATGGGCTCTACGCTCCGGGTCATCCTGCCGACGGGTGAGGGGCGCTGCGCGATCGTCGAGGACGCGGCACCCGGGGCGATCGCGGCGGGGATCGACTCGATCCGTGGATGACACGGTTCTGGGTGATCGTGCCCGATCGGGCGGTTCTTTATAGAGATTGGTTGGTGTGTCCCGATAACACCTCTGGACCCCCGCTGCGCGATGCAGCGATCCGATCACAGAGGACCACGCGTGCGCACGATCATCATCATCAACCAGAAGGGCGGTTGCGGGAAGACGACCACGGCGATCAACCTCGCGGGGGGGTTCGCGCATCGAGGATGCCGAACGCTGCTGGTAGATCTTGACCCGCAGTCGCACTGCGCCGCGGGTCTCGGGATCCCCGAAGAGCGGCTGGACCTGGATGTGTCCGACGCGATGCGGATGCCGGTGGACGCGAGGCTGAACCGCGAGCGGTTGCTCTGGCGGGCGGGTCGGAATCTGGATCTGCTGCCGTCGCGGATGAAGCTCGCGGGGCTGGAGGCCGCTCATGGAGGTCTCGCGGACCAGCCCGAGAAGGAACTGCGTCTGCGGACGGTGATCGATCGCTTGACGCGTGCGGAGAAGCAGGACCCGGGGTCGGTTACGGTGGATCGGCGGTACGATGTGTGCGTGATTGACTGCCCGCCTTCGATCGGGCTGCTCTCGTACAACGCGATCGCGGCGGGGCGCGAGGTGATTATCCCGGTCGAGACGAGCTTCTTCTCGCTCCGTGGTGCCGCCAAGCAGGTGCAGACAGCTCGTTCGATCGCGAGGAGGCTCGGGATGCGGATCCAGCCGAGACTGCTGGCAACGATGCACAACCCGGAGCAGCCGCTGGCGCGGGACCTGCTGGATGATCTGCGTGATCGGTTCGGGGCGGGGATGATCCCGGTGGTGGTGCGCTACGACCACGCGCTCAAGGAGGCGGCCTCATATGGGCAGGGGATCGAGGAATACGACCCGGATTCGATGGGGGCGGAGGACTACCGCTCGCTGTGCGAATGGCTGATCGAGCATGCGCAGATCGAGCGTCCGGAGCCGGACGAGGCGGGCGAGGCGGGCGAGGGGCTCGGGGAATCGCCGAGGATCGCGCCGATGGTGCTCGCGCAGCCCGTTTCGCGGGCGCAGGAGATGGCGATGCGGGCGCAGTCGATGCAGGGGGGGGCGTCTGCGACTCGCGGAGCGCTCGCGACGGCGATCGCGGTGAAGGGGCCGCTGAAGCGTTCCGTGATGCCGCACCGCCCGGTCGCGATCGAGCTTGTCGACACACGGGTGGTGACGCCGGCCCAGGCGCCGAATCAGGATCGGGTGAAGCATCTCTTTGGTGTGCGTCCGGTGACGGGCGGGGTGCTGTTTGTGCAGCCGCTGTCGGTTGCGGGGCAAGTCGAGATCGCGGGGAGCTTTAACAAGTGGAATCCGAGGCTGACAGCGATGAAACGCAACGAGGAGCTGGGGATTTATGAGCTGCACCTCAAGCTCGAGCCCGGTGTGTACGAATACAAGCTCGTGCTCGATGGGCGGTGGGTCCTCGACCCGTATAATCAGACGCTCAGCGAGAACGGGGTGGGGAGCATGAACAATGCTTTCCGTGTGAACGCGTAGACTCGTTCTTGGCGGCATCGGAGATGCCGAGCGTGAAACCGAGCGGAGGCTCACGATGACATCGAATCCGACATCACGCACCAGCCCGCTCCGTTTGGCGCCGATCGATCCCGAGGAATACGACGCGCTCGCGGATTTGTTTCTTGGTGACAACGCCCTGGCGCCCGAGCGGGCCCCCGCGCCGGAAGCGGATCTGCTCGAACCCGAGATCGCGGTGGTGGTCGACGACGAGTTCTTCGAGGACGAGGCGTTGATCGATCTGCCGTGCCCGCCCGAGCGTGCGAGCATGGTCGAGCCCAAGCCGATGGTGATCGAGGCAGAGACAGGATCCCTGGACGAGCCCGGGTCCAGCGAGACCGGCGGCTGGTCCGAACCGGACGCTGAATCGACGGACGAGATGCCGATCCAGGTGCTCGGGCGGATCGATCCGGAGCCCGCATGGGACGACGAGATCGTTGCGGTTCCGGAGGCGGCGAAGCGTCCGATGATCGAGGTCGTGCTGTTGGGGCATCTCCCCGTTCGGGCGACATTGTGGGTGCGTCAGTACGCGTGCTCTGTTGCCCGCGAGACCGGGGAGACGGTCGCGTTGATCCGTGCCGCGTCCGGTTCGACGGCGGTGGATCTGATCGATGGCGAGCACGCCCCGAAGACAAAGCCCGCGGTGTCGATCCGGCACGCGCTGGAGAAGGCGGCGCACCTTGCGGATCGCGTGATTCTGCGTGTGGACGAGTCTGCGGAGCCCGATCTGCTGGAGCGTTCGGAGATCGATCAGCTGACGATCCTGACGGGCGCGGACGAAACGGCCGTCGTCGCTTCGTATCGCTTGATCAAGAC
>JAGQOC010000136.1 GCA_020427745.1 Phycisphaerales bacterium
AGTTCTCGCACGATTCGCTCGGAACCTACCTCGACCACCTCCTCAACAGCCAGCAACCCCGCGGCGCCCACGCACGATGGGACCGCCCGGGCGACGCGCCCGCGATCATGTCCCGCGCTCGACGGAACTGATCCGCATCCGCTCAAGATCCATGTTTTCTCTTCGCATCGGGCGGACCTGTGGTGGGGTCCGCCCGGTGTTTTTTTGTCTTCCCCCAGAGACCGGGTCCTCCGTGTTCAAGTGATCCGCGGAGCCGGTCCGATAAGGGGTTGACGGACACACCCGGTGTCGATGGGTCGGAGACCCGCATCGGCTCGCGTGTCCGAAGTGTCGGATCATGGGGGCGGAGCCCGCAGACCGAGAATCTCACCACCACAGGCGGGGCCGAGCCCCGTCGAGAGAGCTCCCTCATCTGAGGAATCCGAGGAATCCACATGCGCACTGAACTCAACGCCGCACTCCGACCCATCATCATCCTGGCCCTCGCCGGTTCTGTCTCCACCCTCGCCGCCTGCGGCCCGAAGCGCGGCGGGTTCTGGAAGAAGGACGCCAACACCGCCAGCAAGAACACCTCCAACGAAGCGCTCCCGCTCGCGCGCACAAACGCGTACTTCGCGTCCACCCGCGAGGAGGTCCCCCAGGTCGCGACGAGCGGGCTGAGCAGCAACGCGAGCGCCTCGATCGAGTACGCGATGGCCGCCGAGAAGCCGGCGCACACCCCCACCGTCTCCGCGGACTGGGAGAACACCAAGCCGATCGCCCAGTCGCAGCCGACGATCAAATACACCCAGCCTACCCAGCCGGTCCAAGCCCCGAGCAACATCTCCTATTCTGTCTCAACCCCCACGGCGTTCGAGAGCCAGGTCCTCAACCACGCGACCACACCTTCAACATCATCTTCGACAACCAACCAGTTCCAGTCGCAGGACACGCAGACCAAGACCGCGGCGTCAACCAGCGAGCCCTACTTCACCAACGACAGCACCGCCCCCGCCGGTCTCCGCTCGGGCGATCTCTCCGCGCTGATCTACTCCAATGCGATGGGCGCCGAGCTCCCGAGCGAGTCGTCCAGCAACGCGACCCACGCAACGCTCAATGTCCGTCAGATCACCCGCTCGTTCGCGGGCACCGACTTCGACCCGGTCATCACACCCGACGGGCAGAATATTATCTTCGCATCCACCCAGCACCGTCCCACCGCGGACATCTACATCAAATCCATCAACGGCAATGTCGTCACCCGTCTCACCGATGATCCGGCGCAGGATGTCATGCCCGCGATCTCTCCCGACGGACGCTTCATCGCGTTCTCCTCCGATCGCAATGGGAGCTGGGACCTCTACATCATGCCGAGCGACGGCGGAAAGGTCGTTCAGCTCACCAATGAATCCACCCACGATCTCCACCCGAGCTGGTCCTCCGACGGCACCAAGCTCGTCTTCTCCCGGCTCGGCGAGCAGACCGGACGCTGGGAGATGTGGGCGATGGATGTCAACGCCTCTTCCGGCGCCCAGTTCATCGGGTTCGGGCTCTTCCCCGAGTGGTGCCCCGTCGCGGGCACCGGTGTCGCGGGCTCCGACCAGATCCTCTTCCAGCGCTCACGCGAGCGTGGTGACCGCGCCTTCGGCGTCTGGACCATGGACTACGACCCCAACACCGGCAACGCCGGACGCGAGACCGAGATCGCCAACGGTCCCAATCAGGCATTGATCAACCCCACATGGAGCCCGGACGGCAAGTTCATCTGCTTCGCCGCCGTCCCCAACTCCGAGTCCTGGGCCAAGGGCACCAACGCCCAGCCCGAATCCTCCACCCTCTGGATGGTCTCCACCCAGGGCACGGGCAAGGTGAAGCTCACCGACGGGCGGGCGATCGACATCATGCCCGCATGGGGGCGCAACAACGACATCGTCTTTGTCTCAAATATGGATGGACAGGAGCACCTTTGGTCGATGGAACTCTCACCGGCCGTCCGCGCCGCGAGTGTCCAGATCCCCGATATCAACTCCAGCTTCGCGACCGTCCCGACCGAGGGCCCCAACGCCCCCGAATAAACCTCTTCTCACCCGGGGACGCTGAGACGCTCCCCGAGTGATTCGATCCGCGGGAATCTTTCCCCGCACGAACCATCGGCTGGGCATGGAGGCCCGGCCGCAACCGGCACGGACGCCATGACAAGTGCACAGACCATGCTTGCTTCGGCGATCCTCGCCGCGACCCTGCTGCTCAGCGGCTTCGGGTGCGCGTCGCCCGATCGCCGAGAGGTCCTCTCACCCCCGGGTGTGATCGTCGCGCCGTACGACACGAGCGAGGGCGATCTGCTCTGGGCGGTGCTCCCGCCGGTCAACGAATCGGGGACTTCCTTCGCGGATCCCCTTGAGGTCGGCGACGACATCGTCGCGAGTGTCCAGGGGATCCGGGGCGTGCGTTGCGTCCCGCTCAACAGAGCGATCGAAGCGATCCGTTTCCTCGGTCTCGAGAACGGCATCGCCGACACGAGCGACGCGATCCGTGTCGCCGAGTATCTCGGAGTGGACGGTGTAATCGCGTCCTCCATCACCGCCTACGACCCCTACGACCCGCCGACCCTCGGGCTCGCACTCGCGCTCTACGCGAGACCGGGCCAGATGGCCCGCGGGACCCAGGCCGTGCTTGATCCAAAGTCGCTCTCGATGGCGTACACCGATTTCGGTCGCGCCGACACGATGCGTTTCGGGGGCGAACCCGTCAGCGTTGTCTCCGAGCACCTCGACGCACGCAACCACGAGGTCCTCATGAGTGTCCGCAACTACGCGACCGGGCGGAGTGATCCGACCAGCGCACTGGGATGGCGCTCGTACACGGCAAGCATGGAGCTGTACACACAGTTCGCCGCCCATCATTGTGTGGGTCGGCTGATCGACGAGGAATGGCTCCGTCTCGCACGACAGAAGCGGAACGGATCATTCAGAACCACGCCGTAGGCACGGATGCTCCGCTGCCCGGCGCAGCTGGAGATTCCCGTGAGCAGGCCCGACACCACCGATCAACGCCGAACGCCCTCGCCCGAGATGGTGTGCGTCACGCTCCAGCGTCCGCCGCATTTCTGGCGCTTCGCATGCGAGCTCCCCAACACGGGCGATCTGCTCGAAAGACTCGCGTCGCTCGCGGATAACGAGGAATCGGACCTGAGCTGGGACGACGCGGAGCTGATCGCGTCACAAGTTCTTGCGCACAGACACCCCGATCACCCTCAAGCGGCCCCCCCGCACGACCGATAGCACACCCATCGTTGTTCCACATAACGCTTCCCCACCCGATATTTCACCAATCCCGGAGCCCGCGGATGACCACCCCCACGACCCCAAAGACTTTGCCCATCACCGAGAGCTTCGCGAGTTATCTCACGGACGAGCGACACTTCTCGCCGTACACCGCACGCTGCTACGGCGCAGATCTCCGTCAGTTCATCGAGTTCCTCGTCGATGAGTCCGGTGCCGCCGTCGATCGCAACGCGGAAGAGCTCGCGTTCAAGGCACGCAGCGGACCCAAGAGCCATGTCGCCGGCACTATCGACCGCCCGACCCTGACCAACACCATCTGCGACGCGGATGCGGAGCTGATCCGCTCGTACCTCGGCTACCTCGGAGAGCAGAACTACTCCCCCGCCACCATGGCACGCAAGATCGCGACCCTCCGCTCCTTCTACAAATGGGGGCACCGCAACGGCTACACCAACGCCAACCCCATGACCCTCATCCGTACACCCCGGCAGAGCAAACGACTGCCCAAGGCGATCACCGCCGACCAGGTCGAGCGTCTGCTCTCCGCACCCGGCGAGCACGATGTGCTCGGACGACGCGACCGCGCGATGCTCGAGACCCTCTACTCCACCGGCATCCGCGTCTCCGAGCTCGTCGGACTCAACTGCTCCGATCTGGACTTCGAGAACGAGGCGATGCATGTCCGAGGCAAGGGCCAGAAAGAACGCATCGTCCCGCTCGGCTCCCACGCCCTGCTCGCGATCAAACGCTACACGGACCTGCTCGAGAACGACGCGAAGTTCGGGCCCATCTGGGCAAACCGGAACAACGCCAGCAACCCCATGCCGCTGTTCCTCAACAAGCACGGCAACCGGCTCTCGAGCCGCTCGGTGCGTCGCAAGCTCGACAAGTACCTCCGCAGCGTCGGGCTCGACCCGTCGATCTCCCCCCACACGCTGCGTCACTCGTTCGCGACGCACCTGCTGGAGAACGGAGCGGATCTTCGGAGCGTGCAGGAGCTGCTCGGTCACCAGTCGCTCTCGACCACCCAGGTCTACACCCACCTGTCCACCAAGCGCGTCGAAGAGGCGTACAACAACGCCCACCCCCGCGCCAAGAACGCAGGCTGAGCACTCGAGCCCCCACACACCCTCACGCCAAAGAGACGACAAGGCCCCGCACCGAGCGGGGCCATGTTCGTTGGAGGGTGTCGTTCGGTGCGGGCCGAGGATCAGCGACGGCGACGGTTGGCACCCATCAGACCGAGCATCGCGACCGCGGGGGTTCCGACGCTGGGCACGGCCCCGAAGGTCAGATCGATGTGCACGACGCTGTCGGGCGAGAACTCGTACCCGCCGTAGACGATCCGCACCGAGTGGTCATCGAACTCGAAGTTGCTGGCGCTGAACGCGGGGAATCCGCCCGGGGCGCTGGCGTGGGGAGCGATGGTTCCCGAGAACTGCACGCTGATCCCGGTGATCACCAGCGAAGGCTGCCCGACGACATCGATGTCACGGATCTCGAAGGCGCTCGGAGCGAACCCGCTGTTGAACCACGGGCTGTACCAGTCGGTCCCGGATCGCAGCTCGATCGAGGTCTCGGCGATGTCGATGTCGAACAGCGTGGTGGGCCCGATCGCGGACGTGTACTCGACGCCCGGGTCGGTGACCACGGTCGGGCCCTGACGCTGGTCCCAGACGCCCGTGAGCTGGGGGCGGCCCCAGAACTCGACGCTGTCCCCGACCATCGAGACCCCGCCGGACGCGCCGGCACCGAGCCCGGCGATCGTCAGGAACATCAGTGAAGCGGTGCGATGCATGTCTGCTCTCCGTCTGAAGTGTGTTCGCGGTGTGGTTGCGGCTGAGGCTCCGGCCGGGACACCCCGGTCCGTCGCCGGTCTGTGAGCGCAGACCGGCCGCGTCGCTCACGCATTCCCGCGGAATTCGCTCCGGCACCCCGCGTCGGGCGCGAGTTTTCGGACACACCCCAGCCCCGGCACGATCAGTCCCGGGGCGATCCACGCGAGCGGCCCGAGCACGAACGTCCGGTTGGCCAACTCCGGGTGCGGCACCACCAGCCCGGGCTCTTCGATCACGCGGTCGTCGTAGACCAACAGGTCGAGGTCGAGCGTGCGGGGGCCCCACCGCTCGCCCGCCGAGCGGTCACGCCCGAACGATCGTTCGATCTCGAGCATCACTTCCAGGAGCGTGCGGGGCTCGAGCGTCGTCTCGAGCAGCGCGCACGCGTTGAGGGCGAGCCCCTGCCCGGGCGGGCCGACGGGCTCGGTCTCGACGACGGGCGAGACGCGCGAGACGCGCACGCCCCGGGCGTCGCCGAGGGCACGCAGCCCGGCGTGGATCGTCGCGTGGCGCGGGCCGAGGTTGCTTCCGATCCCGATGGCGGCTGTGTGCGTCACGCGACCAGTCAAGGCGGGGGGCGCGATTCGGGCGAGCCGATCGAAAAAAATCGTCGGCGAACAGACCGACGGTCGAGAGAAGTTCGGATGCCGGCGGGGTCACGATCCGGCGTGGCTCACTGCATCGGTTCGAGCTCGCGCATGCGGTGCTGCATCTGGGCCTTGAGGCGGGCGAGGATCGACGAGTGCATCTGCGAGACGCGCGACTCGGAGAGGTCGAGGGTCGCCCCGATCTCCTTCATCGTCATGCCCTCGTAGTAGTAGAGCACGACGATGAGGCGCTCGGCGCGGCTCAGGCCCTTGGTCATCAGGTCCTTGAGGT
>JAGQOC010000137.1:0-10614 GCA_020427745.1 Phycisphaerales bacterium
GTTTCGAGGTCGCGCATCTCGCCGACGAGGATGACATCGGGGTCCTGTCGCAACGCTCTCCGGAGCGCCTCGGCGAAGCTGGGCACATCATTCCCGACCTCACGCTGATTGACGATCGACTTTTTGTGCATGTGGTAGTACTCGATCGGGTCTTCCATCGTCACGATGTGCCGATCCATGTACTGGTTGACATAGTCGATCATTGTCGCGAGCGAGGTGGTCTTGCCTGACCCGGTCGGCCCGGTCACCAAGAACAGCCCACGGGGGCGGCGGATCAGATCCTTACACATATCCGGCAGACCAATCTGATCGAAGGTCAGCAATCGGTTCGGGATCTGCCGGAGCACGATCGCGATATCGCCGCGCTGACGGAATACGGAGACGCGGAAGCGTGCCGCATCGCCGTAGGCAAAGCCGAAGTCGGTTCCGCCCTCCTCCTGGAGTTCCTGCTGGTTCCGCTCGGGCGTGATCGCCTTCATGAGCGAGACCATATCGTCGGAATCGAGGACCTTGGTCTGCAGGTTCCGGAGCCCGCCGTGCAGGCGAATAGTCGGCTGGCGCCCCACCGTGAGGTGCAGGTCCGACCCGCCGGTCTTCACCACGGTATCGAGCAGTCGGTCAATCTGAACAGTGGACATCGTTTACCTCTCCGTCGAACTGGTATCTATCCTCAACACCCGGGCATTAGTGCCCGGATCCGTCGGCCTGCGAAACACGAGCGATTTCTTCCGGGGTCGTGATGCCGTTGAGCACCTTCACCTTCCCGTCCTCGACGAGCGGTCGCATTCCGCTCGCGAGGGCCGCCTTGCGGAGCCTTGATGCGGGAGCGAGCTTGAAGGCGAGATCACGGATCTCGGCGTTCATCTGCATCATCTCGAATGTCGCCATCCGTCCCTTGTATCCGGTCTCGGTCTCGGCGCTGGGCACCGGGCGGTACACCTTGCCGAGCGCGTCTTCGGGCTTGAGCCCGATCAGGCTCAGGTACTTGTGGTCGAGCTCTTCCTCGGTTGCAAGCCGTTTACTGGGAGCAAGCTTGCGGATCAGCCGCTGGGCCATGACCGCCTGAATTGAACTCGCAACAAGGAACGGCTTGATGCCCATATCCACCAGACGGGTGATCGCGCTCGGCGCGTCATTGGTGTGGAGCGTCGAGAAAACGAGGTGCCCCGTCAGCGCCGCCTGGATCGCGATCTCACCGACCTCGCGGTCGCGGATCTCACCGACGAGGATGACATTGGGGGCTTGGCGGAGCATTGATCGGAGAATCGAGGGGAAGGTCAGCCCAATGCCCTCACGGACCTGGCACTGATTGATCCCCTCGAAGTTGTACTCGACCGGGTCCTCAGCCGTAATGATCTTGCGGTCCGGGCGGTTGAGCACATCGAGCGCGGAATAGAGCGTCGTGGTCTTTCCCGAGCCGGTGGGACCGGTGACGAGGAAGATCCCGTTGGGGCGGCGGATAATCTTGTTGAACTGATCGAGATTCTCCGGCTCGAAACCAAGATTCACCAGACCGATCCGCACAGCGTCGGGGCGGAGGATACGCAACACGACCGACTCGCCATGATAAGTCGGGCACGCGGAGACGCGGAAGTCGATGCCGACCCCGTCGACCTCGATCTTGATTCGTCCGTCCTGCGGGATCCGTTTCTCCGCGATGTTCATCCCAGAAATCAGCTTGATACGGGAGAGCACCGCGTTCTGCATGCGCTTGGGAAGGTTATCGCGTTCGAGACAGACGCCGTCGATGCGATAACGCAGTCGCACGCGATCGCCCATAGGCTCGATGTGGATATCAGAGGTTCTGTTCTTGACAGCCTCCTCAAGAATCCTGTTGCAGAGTTTGACGACCGGCGAATCCTCGCTCGCGACATCGATCGAGCGGTCCATAGAACGGTCAAGCGAGCGATCAATCGAACGATCGATGGAATCGGTGACCAATGAGGACTGGTCGGTCAGCGACCCCGCCGCGGCGATGCCGGAGGACGAGTCCGCCCCTGGTCCCTCGATCGCCTTTCGGAGCTGGGACTTGGAGGCGAGCAGGGGCTCGATGTCCATGTTCAGCCGGAAGCGGAGATTGTCGAGGAGTTCGAGATCCATCGGATCATGGATCGCGAGGCGCATCTTCCCGCCGGATTTCCCGAGCGGAAGGACATTGAACTTCTTGATGACACCCTCGTCGAGGGCGGAGCGGTCGATGAGCTTGAGGACCTTCTCGTTGGTGAGGTCGACATACTTCATGCCAAACTGGGCCGCGAGCGCCTTGAGGACCTGATCCTCGGTGACGAACCCGAGCTCGATGAGCGCCTCGCCGGTGCGTTTGCCTGTTTTCTTTGCTTCGGCGGTGCCCTGCGCTGCCTGTTCGGCGTTGATGACGCCCTGGGCAACGAGGATCTGTCCCAGTTTTTTCCGACTTCTGGTCATGGATGATTCTCAGTCCTCAGTGATTTGGTCCGCCACACCGGTCGTGGGTGGACACTATAGCGGTCGAACATCCCCCGCATCGACCACGGCTCGCACACCAAAGTCAGAGATCCTCGATTTTCTCCCGGAACCCCGGTCTCATGGTCTCTACGATACCAACCGGCCCAGAGTTCCACGCCGAGTAAAGCCGTGTGTCCCCGTCCGCCATGATTACCCGAGATCCTCCATGCACCTGCTGATCACCGCCGGACCAACCTATGAGCCCATCGACGCGGTCCGATTCCTCGGAAACCGCTCGTCCGGTCGTCTCGGGTCGGCGCTGGCGGATGAAGCCGCCCGTCAAGGGTGGCATGTGACACTGCTGCTCGGACCCAACGCGATCGAACCCAGCGACCGGGGGATCGAACTCGTCCGTTTCCAATCGACACAGGACCTCCAGGATCTGCTCGATGTTCACTTGGTGAAGTGTGATTGTTTGGTGATGGCCGCGGCGGTCGCGGACTATCGCCCGGCGCTCGACGAGATCGACCTTGCAGGAAAACGAAAGCGTTCGGGGGGAGACATCACCCTCAAGCTCGAAGCCACCCCGGACTTGCTCGCTCGCTGCTCCGAACGCGCGACCCAATCTCAGCTCCTCGTTGGATTTGCGCTCGAACCTCAAGAGCGGCTGATCAGCTCGGCAACCCGAAAACTCGAGCAGAAGGGCATCGACCTCATCGTCGCCAACGAGCTGAAAACGATGGACAGCAACACCATCAACGCAACCATCCTCGGCAACGCTTCACGCGGGATCGAGCTCTCCGTCTCGACCGATGGGGCGATCTCCAAGGCGGCCTTCGCGAGCTGGCTGCTCAACCACCTCACACCGATCGCACGCACCCGAGCGGGCATCTCGGAGCACGCGTCCCATGGATAATCCTGATCGCCCTCGCAACCCCCGTCCGCCTCGCCCGAACAACCCGGGCGGGCCCGGAGGCAACCGCCCTCCCTTTGGTCCGCCGCGATCCGGTGGTTCTGGCGGCGGCGGGTACGGTCCCCCACGCCCGCCGAGGCAGGGCGGCGGACGCCCGGGGTTCGATGATGGCGGAAGTCGGCGGGGCGGATTCGGTGGAGGCCGACCGCCGCAGGGTGGGTTCGGAGGCAGGCGCCCGCAACGACCGATGGGCCCCCGCCCGGGCCCCGGCGGGTTCGGTGGACGCGGCGACCCACGCGATGCGGGCCCACGCCCGCCCAAGGCGACCATCATTATGAAGGACTCCTTCGTCATGGCGGTCTACAAGCCCGCGGGGATCCCCGTCAAGGGCGGGCAGTCCCCCACCCTCGTCGAGAGCGTGGACCAGATCGCCGGCGCTCGGCGTGCTCGCATGCGCGTCGCGCACGACATCGATGCGTACGCGTCCGGCATCGTGCTCTTCGCCGAGACCCGCAACTCCGAGGACAGCCCCCGCCAACAGACACGCCCGGAAACCACCTACATCGTCGTTGTCGAGGGTGTCTTCGAGGAAGAGGAGCACCGGACGGGCAAAACCATTAATGCGCCGGTGAGTAAGTGGTCCGGTCAGGGTGCAACGCCGGCGACGAACATCCGCGTGCTTGATTCGGGCAACGGGCTCTCGGTCCTCCAGGTCCGTGCACGCCCGGACCTCCCGGGGCAGGTCCGCGAGCACCTCGCGTTGATCGGGCACCCGATCGTTGGCGATCGACAGAACGGATCAACACGCGATGACCTCCGCAGGCTCGCGATGCACGCGGCGGAGGTCCGCTTCATCCACCCCGAGGAAGACACCCGCGAGCGGATCAAGTGTCCTTCGCCCGCGAGCTTCTGGCAGATCATCGGTAAGGAGCCCCCCGCGGGCGTCGTCGGCGCGGTGGACCCCGAAGCAGATAAAGAACATAAAGACCAGCACGAAGACACGAAGGGCTGGGACCATGTCGCGGGGTGGTACGACGATCTCATCACCGAGCGTGGGTCTGTCCACCACGAGACCGTCATCATCCCCGGCGTGACGCGGATGCTCGATCTGCAGGCGGGCGAGAAGCTCCTCGACATCGCGTGCGGGCAAGGGATGCTGTGCGAGCACTTCGCAAAAAATACCCCTGCGGAAGCGTTCGTGGGTGTTGATCTGTCGCCGACCCTGATCGAGAAAGCAAACGAACGCGCTACCGATCGGACCCGCTATATGGTCGGCGATGTGCTCCGGCTCGGTGAGCTCGGGCTCGATGGGTTTGATGCCGCGTCGTGCGTGATGGCGATGATGAACTTCGACCCGATCGAGCCGGTATTCGAGGGTGTGGTGTCGTGCCTCAAGCCCGGCGGGCGCTTTGTGTGCGTGATCCTGCACCCGGCGTTCCGGATCGCCAACGCGACGGCGTGGGGATGGACGACCGACGAACGCACCCGCGACCCGATCCAGTACCGGCGGGTCGACCAGTACATGTCCGATCAGGCCCAGGACATCGTGATGAATCCGGGTGAGGTCGCTCGAGGCAAGCCCGCGATCACCACAACGACCCACCACCGCCCGATCGGGCGTTACATCAGCGCGATGGGTTCGTCTGGTCTTGTGGTTGATTCGATCGAGGAATGGGCGAGCACGAAGGTATCCGAGCCCGGGCCGCGGGCGATCGCGGAGAACCTCGCGAGGCGTGAGATCCCGCTGTTCATGGCGATCCGGGCAACGCGCATCAGTTGATCCGGGAAAAACCCAGCAACTCCAAAGACTGATAATTAAAAAAGAGCGGCTGCCATCTCTGACAGCCGCTCCGTTTGTTCTCAGGCGATGTCCGGATTACGGGCAGCCCGCGTTGAACGCGTCGAGGAAGGCGAAGACGTCGAAGATGTCGAGCACGCCGTCATTGGTGAAGTCCGCGGCCAGGTCGCCCGCGTTGAAGAGATCGAGGTACGCGAAGACATCGAAGATGTCCAGGAGCCCGTCGCCGGTCAGATCCGCGATGCATGCATCACCGTCGATGATCGCGAGGTCATCGGCATCGACATCGCCGTCACAGTCGAGGTCGCCCTCGGTGTAGACCGAGCCGGTGCCCTGGTTGGCGACCACGATATCGCGGTCGTCCATGTCGACATCACCGTCGAGGTCGAGGTCACCGATCTGGGTGTCGAGGATCTGCTCAACAATCTCGGCGACATCCGCGGCATCAACGACGAGGTCGCCGTTCATATCGCAGGAGAGATCGATGTGAACGGCTTCGCCGATGGATGCCCAATCACCGAAGTTGGCACAGACATAGTCGATGTCCATCCCATCAACAACGCCATCGGCACCCGAGGGCTTGAACCCGCGGGTGGTCAGGTTGCCGGCGACATCACCGCGCGAATCGCCGTCGGTGTAGGAGCCGTTGGCGAGGGTGGTGCCGAAGAAGTTACCGCCCGCGGCCATATCGACCGCGATGAAGCCGGCACGGCGATCGAGCTGGCCACCGACCATGTGGAGCCCGTCCGCCCAGTAGCGGATGTCGACCATGTCGAAGTTACCGTCACAGTCGAAGTCACCGAGGATCTCGGGGCATGCACGCCCGTCGGTTGCCCAGGGGGTCGCGCTGGTGCGGAAGTTGTACGCCGCGATCATGTCGGGGACATCGTTCGCGTCGCGATCACCGTCGCCGTCGAAGTCGCCGGCGATTTTGTTGCGGGGGTTGTCCATGATCCCGTTGCCGGTGGTGTCACCAATGTACGAGCCGTAGGAGATGGTGGTGCCATCGATCGAGACATAGTGGGTCCCGCCCGAGACGCCGTCGGCGTAGGTTACGCCGGTGGTGCGGGTGGGGACCAGGCCGCCGGACACCGTGTTGAACGACGCGAAGTCCGACAGCGCGAGCACATTGAACGGATCGTTGAGCACGAACTGGGTCAGGACATCGTTGCGGTCCGCGTTGGGGACGATCGGGATGCAGGTCTCGGACGCATCGGGATTGGTCTCGGGGACATTGTACGATGTCGCGGGGAGCACGAACTGTGCACCGAGGAACTCACCCGGGCTGAATGCGTTGTTGGGATCGCTGGGAACCGCGGTGACCGCGGCGACCGAACGGGTGATGTTGTTCACATACGCCGCGGCCTGCGGATTGCGCATCGCCTGCACGGGGTTTGGGTTCGGGCCAACTTCCGAGGAGTCCCATCCCCAACCCCCGAGGTTGGCGGGCGCGGAGCGGGGATCCCCGATGGTCGCGATGCCGCCGAGGCCTTGGATGTTGTAGCCGTCCACACCACCATCAACGACATTGGCGATGGTCGGGCGAGCGAACACGGTACCCCCCTTGAGGTCGGCGCGGACCGCGAGGAGTTCCATCCTTCCGTTGACGAGCCAGCCGCTGGACTGACCGCGTTCGGCACCGGTGTGCCCAACGCCGAGGCGGCTGTTGATCACGGTCGCCTCCATACGCGACGAGCCGCCCTTGTTGGAGGGCTGGAAGTCCGGGCCGACCTTGTCATTGGTAGAAACGGATGTCTTCGGTCCGATGTTCTCGCCCACACCCCACGACGGGTCGAGACAGATGCCGTTCATGAACGCGTTGCGGGTGCCTGATCCCGAGTCACGGGTGACGACCATCAGGTTCTCACCGTTGAGGCGGCGACCCGTCGCGTTGAGATGACGGAGATCAGACATCTCGATCTGCTGGAGACCAACACCGAAGTTCACCGGAGCAGCGACAGGGGTGAGGGTCACCGGGGTATCAAAGATGGTAAAGGCATCGGGGCTGTTGACATTGGTGTTGAAGGTCACACCATTGGGCGAAACAAGAGTCTTGAGCTTGTTACCCTGAGAAATCTCCATCCCGTCCTTGTCGGTTGCCTTGCGCGGGTTGTTGCCGTAGCCGGGCGCGCCGGGGACACGGTTGAACTGCTCAGCGCCCGAATCGTTGATCACGAACCAGGAGACCGGGACATCCAGCGCCGAGAAATCGATCTGGACGCCGGTGCCGCTGCCGGTGAGCTGGGTGATGGCGTAGGAGCCATCATCGAGCGTGCGGAACGGGGTCGCGCCGGGGTTGGCGGTGTTCGCGGCACCCTGTGTGACGGCCGCGTTGATAAACAGTTGCGTATTGAAGTACGCCGCGTCTGCGGTGTTGGAGTTCAGGGTGAGGTTCGCGGCATCACCATCCGCTCCGGTTGCGTAGAGTGTGCCCCAGTCACGCATCTCCGCGAACCCGTTGCCGGACCCGACAACGCGGTAGCTGAACTGCCAGTGCTGGCTCGAGATGAACGGGGGGATGGAATCGAACGGAGCGAGCTGCTCCTGAACGATCCCATCGCCGTCGGCATCAATGAAGTCAAGGGTATTGGCGGGAGCCTTGAACAACGCCTCGAGCAGGGTAGCCCCCGCTCCATTAACCCCGAAGGGCTGGGCGTTGGCGAAGCCTGCGGCAGCACCGCAGGCAACAACCATCAGCTGAATCTTCTGTGTATTCGTCAACATGAAACTCTCTCCTTTGTTCTTGTAACGATCAATACAAACCGATAGGAAAACCGCGGCGAACAGACGCCGTGGAGGGTCAGGTCGGGAACTTCCTTGCCGGGGGATATGGCCCAGATCCTTGGGCCAGCGAAAGTGACCCGCGGAGATCTCTCCCCGCGAGCCCGCATCAGGATTCTTTACGGGGTCCCGGGCTGCCCGTCTTCGTCGATCTTGTTGTTCCCGCTCATCGAGTAGAACCGATCGCCCCACTGCTTTTCTTTGAGCGTGTCGATCAGCATCCGCATCTCGACATGCCCGTCGACATATCCGTAGTTCGCTCGCCCGTCGAAGGTGTCACCAACCGCTTCGAGCGAGGAGTTCGATCCGCCCTGCCCGACGATCAGCCCGACCTGGTTGTCGTCGATCGTGCGGAGGATGTCCTCGAGCTGCTCGACATCCGGATACGCGTAACTCGCAACAGGTCGATTGATCTCGTTGAACACATCAGCACCGGCGGAGAGCCCGTAGAACGGCGTGATCGGGCGATGGCTCTTGATCTTGTTTTCGCCGCCCGCGCTCGGGTCCGCGAGTGAACGCCAGTTCGCGGTCTCTTTAAACTCGGTGATGAGAATCGTGTTGCTCGAACGGAAGATCACATTCTCCTTGACGAGTTTGGCTTCTCGTCGTGTACCGGCGTTGAACTTGTTTCTCGGGATAATCGCCGCATTACACGCGAATGCGAGACGCTTGACCTGACGATCCTCCGGCCCATCGGCGCCGAATGCCTGCCCCATGTCGTTTACCTGCTCGGGTTCCCAGTCCTCGAAGTCAGGGCCCGGGTTTGTCCTCGGCGCACCACGCGAGAGCACCGCCGGGGACTCGAACGCATCATCGGGGACCTCACCGCCATCGAACAGAGCGTGGGACCAGTGGATGTAGCCGTTGATCGAGTTTGGATGCGTCTCGCGTTGCTGGTCCAGCTCCCACCGGTATCCTGTCCTCTCCGCCGCGTAGACATACGAGACGGGGAAGTACCCCTTGTTCGCGGTGGTGTAGACCGTTGTCGCCTGGAGCACACTCCTGGCGTTTGAGGAAACCACAACAGCCTGGGCCGTTTTTCTTGCCGATGCGAGTGCGGGCAGAAGAATGCCGATGAGCAACGCGATGATGGAGATCACCACCAGAAGCTCAATCAGTGTAAACCCGCTTCGTCTCCCACGAAAACCGATCAATCTTTGCTCAACCATCGCGTGCGTCTCCTGGTGCGTTTCGTTTGTCTTGCGTGTCCACGGGGGACACCGAAGAACGAAGATAGAACAGACAATCGCGATTGTCGTTTCCGATCAAATGAAGATGAGACCAAGAAATTGTGAAGGAAATCGACATAACAATTCCATTGTCCCATCTTTGTTGTTTCTTAATTTTTCTTTGACACACTGCATTCTCAAAACACAAAGCACCCCGGACATCCCGGGGTGCTGTGCAAACGAGAAGCGTTATTCACTCGGCTTACGGGCAGCCGGCGTTGAAGGCATCGAGGAAAGCGAACACATCGAAGATATCAAGCGTTCCGTCCCCTGTGAAATCTGCGCCGAGATCTCCGGTGTTGAAGAGATCGAGATAGCCGAACACATCGAAGATATCGAGCGTGCCATCGCCCGTAATATCCGCTGAGCACTCCAACGGGCCGATCAACGCGATCAGCGCGTTGCGGTCGTCCTCCGATGGGGTGTCCAGACCATCCGCAGGATCGAGCCCCATCGCACCAAGGAACGCGTTTGCGAGCCGACCCTGGAAGACATACGACTGGAAGTTTGTACCCGGATTGCTCGGATCCTCGATCGGCAGCATGGTATCGGGGTCGATATAGTCTTCGGTCGCATCAAAGTCCGCACCTGCGAGCAGCGTGTCGAACAGATCGAGGTCCGCCGAGTCTACGGCACCGTCAAAGTTCAGATCACCCACAAGGAATCGGAACTGGCTAATCCCCGTCGCACCGTGGTCATTAAAAGTCCCGGGCGTGAGTTTGAAACGATCGCCTCCCGCGATGATTGCGATATCCATGAAGCCGTCCCCCGCCGGATCGGTGGGTGCGCCGTATCGGGTCTCGTCGTAGGTGAAGTCGGTTGACGCGCCGACCATGTCGCCGTAGATGAACGACTCGTCCGCAGTTCGGGTCGGAACAGTCTCCCCCGAGGAGTTGATCCGCTGCCCGAGCATCGGGTTGGTGCCGTAGTAGGCAAGCCTCGAGGCTGCGTCCGGATTGAAGTTTGTGGTCTCGGAGATCTCTTGCTCGGAAGAACGCACATACTCCTTGCCGCCCGCGTTAGACCAGGCGAACTCATCGATGATCTGGAGAGGGTCGATTACACGAACGGGGTCGATCGTGCCGCTCGTGGGGATCTCGATCCCGAAATCGATCTTCCCGTTGTAGTCAACATCCGGATCGACATCCTTGCGGATGGAGTACCCGGGCGTGTAGACCGACGCACCATTGACGATGGAGTGGAACGGGCGTTTACGGATCAGGAGATAGGTCGAGGATCCGTCGTTGTTGAGGTTGCCGTTCGTGTCGGTCGATGGGATGTGGGTGTCAAAGAAGCTCGCGCTGTGCTCGCCCTCGTTGGGGAGAAAGAGCGGGATGAGCGACTGGGAAACGGTGCCGTTGTAGATGACCAAGAACCCGTTGGATCCGATCGTGAGCCCGTCGAGGCTGAACGCCTCATCGATCTCCGCGGGGACCTCGGGGATGTTGTCGCCGTCGTCCTCGCCGCCC
>JAGQOC010000137.1:10762-11794 GCA_020427745.1 Phycisphaerales bacterium
CGACCACGCCGATCAGCCCGACGATTTTCATCTGATTCTTCATTACGCTCTCTCCTTCGTCATGAGTGGTGTTTCTCGGTTATCTGTACTTCCCGGAGAGCAGTTCCCCGGCGAACACAGTGTTCTTTGGAAAATCTGGGTAGACCGCGAGTCCACGCTCGCCGATCTCGGCCTGCGGGTCGTAGTTGAAGGTCTTGTCGCCGTTCTGATCGACGAACACGGCGACATGACCATCGGCAAACAGGATGTTGCCCTGCGTATTCGAGTGGCCCTTGAGAAACCCGGTACTCGATTTCCCGTGCGCAGGGCCGAAATCCGCGAAGTCATGGTTCGCCATGTTGAGCCCGATCCGCCAGGTCGGGCCATCTGTAACGGACTTGCACGCGGGGTAGATGCCGTCAGCGAGGTCGATTGTGTCGTTCGTCGCTCCGGAATCCGCGTCGACGCGGGCGTCGGCCATCATGGGAACAAGCGAGGACGAGACGATCCGCACGCTCGCGTCCTTCAGCGGGCCGATGACCCCGGTCGTCGCGTCCGCGGGCTGGGTCTGCTGCCCGAAGCGGGAGCGTTTCCACTGGGTGTATGCCATGTACCACGACTGTGTGTAGTTGGTATTGAACCCCGCGGCGATCGCCTGATCGCGTTCCTGCATCGTGTACGACCCGAACCCCACATCGTTCAGACGCGCGGTGTGCAGGTTCTGGTTGTGCATCGACGGCGCGGTTGGGCAGAGCAGATCCCCCGGGAGCCCATACCCGCCGTTGACCATGTCCGCGATCCACCCGATGCGCTCGATCCCCCCCCGGGTATCACTCGGGTCACGCATCCATCGCTGCTCGATCTCAAAGCCATCCGCGTGCTTGCGGACCCGGTTGTCGAACGGCCCGGACGAGTAGAACCCCTTGTTCCCCGCGGCGTACGCGTTGAACCCGACACCCATCTGACGGAGATTGGACATGCACTCGACCCGCTTGGCGGTCTCGCGTGCCTTGCCGAGCGACGGCAGGAGGATCCCGACCAGCAACGCGATGA
>JAGQOC010000138.1:0-429 GCA_020427745.1 Phycisphaerales bacterium
CGCGCCCCGTACGCCGGGTCGTAGCCCTCCGCGATCAGCTGGTCGAACGCGCTGCCCTCGATGGTCAGCGTGATCCCGCGGGCGGCGACCCGATCGACCAGTTCCTGCACATGGATCCGCGCGATCCCCCGCAGCGTCTCCTTGCCCAGCTGGTGGAACACCACGACCTCATCAATCCGGTTGAGCAACTCCGGGCGGAAGAACGGCTCGCGCGCGCCGATATTGAAGTTCGCATTGAGCTCACCGGACTCGAGATCGGGCTTCAGTCCCTTGCCCGCGATGTCCGCCCCCGGCCCGCGCCGGATGATGTCGCGAACCGCCGCGTCGATCTCCCAATCCTCCGCGCCCTGCTCGGCCATCGTCAGGATCTGCTGACTCCCGATATTGCTCGTCATCACAACAAGCGTGTTCTTGAAGTCCACCGTCCGC
>JAGQOC010000138.1:621-7928 GCA_020427745.1 Phycisphaerales bacterium
CCATGTACTCGCTCATGTCGATGCGAACAAGCGCATCCTCTGTATCAAACAAGAACTCCGCGAGCGCCTTGCAGGTCTCCGTCTTCCCCACGCCCGTCGGCCCGAGGAACAGGAAACTCCCGATCGGCTTTGTCGGATCACCCAGCCCCGCCCGAGAGCGGCGCACCGCGTCGCTCACCGCAACGAGCGCCTCGTTCTGCCCGACCACGCGTTCCTTGAGCATCTCTTCCATGTGCACGAGCTTGTCGCGCTCGCTCTCGACAAGCCGGGCGACCGGGATCCCGGTCCACCGCCCAACGATCTCCGCGACGGCCTCGGTGTCCACCTCCTCCTTGACGAGCAGCTCGCCCTTCTGCTGGCGTGCATCGATCCCGGCCTCCGCCTGGTCGAGTGTCTTCTGCAGCTCGACCAGCTCGCCGTACTGGATGCGGGCCGCACGCTCGAGATCGCCCATCCGCTGCGCCTGCTCGAGCTCGATCTTCTTCTCCTCGATCCGCACCTTCACATCGCGCACCGCGTCCGTGTCCTTCTTCTCCTCCTCCCACCGCGCTGTCAGCGTGCGGTTCTGCTCGCCCAGCTCGCTGAGCTCTTTCTCGATCCGCGTGAGCTCCGTAGCGTTTGAATCCGACTTCTCCTCGATTTTCAAAGCCTCGCGCTCGATTTCGAGCTGCATAATCTTGCGGCGCAGCTCATCAAGCTCACGCGGCATCGAGTCGATCTCCATCCGCAGCGCGCTCGCTGCCTCGTCGATCAGATCGATCGCCTTGTCCGGCAGAAACCGGTCTGTGATGTAACGATCGCTCAGCGACGCCGCCGCGAGGATCGCCGCGTCCTGGATCCGCACGCCGTGGTGCGACTCGTAGCGGTCCTTGAGCCCGCGCAGGATCGCGACGGTTTCTTCAACACTGGGCGCATCAACAAGCACCTTCTGGAATCGGCGTTCAAACGCCGCGTCCTTCTCGATGTGTTTGCGGTACTCGTCCAGCGTCGTTGCGCCGATTGCTCGGAGCTCCCCGCGTGCCAGCGCCGGCTTGAGCAGGTTCCCGGCGCTCACCGCGCCCTCCGCCGCACCAGCGCCGAGGATCGTGTGCAGCTCGTCGATAAACAGGATCACCGCGCCGTCGCTCGCGCCGACCTCGCGCAGGACCGCCTTGAGCCGATCCTCGAACTCACCGCGGTACTTTGCTCCCGCGAGCAGCTGCCCGACATCGAGCGCCATGATCCGTTTGTCCTTCATCCCCTCGGGGCAATCGCCGTTGATGATCCGCAGCGCGATGCCCTCGGCGATCGCGGTCTTGCCCACACCGGGCTCNNCGATCAGCACCGGGTTGTTCTTCGTGCGTCGGCTCAGCACCTGCATACACCGACGGATCTCATCGTCGCGCCCGATCACCGGGTCGATCTTCCCGCTCTGCGCGCGCTCCGTCAGATCGATCGCGTACTTGCTCAACGCCTCGAAGTTGCTCTCCGCGCCCGCGTCCGTAATGTTGTTCACACCCGAGCTCTTGCGGATGTTCTCGACCGTGGACTTGAGCAGCCTGGTCTCGACGCCGTTGACGCGGAGAAGCTCCGCCGCCGCGCCGCCCGATTCGGTCAGCGCGATCAGCAGGTGCTCGCACGACACAAACTGGTCGTTCATCGACTTCGCGAGCGCATCGGCCTTGCCGAGGATCGTCATGATCTCACGCCCCGACGACCCGGCGCCCGAGCTCGTGGTCGGCAGACGCTTCAACTCGCTCTGGACAATCCGCGAGATCTGTTCAACAGGCGCCCCGGCTTTCCGCAGGATCGAAACCCCAGGCCCCGAGCCGTCCTCGATCAATGCCGCGAGCACATGCAGCCCCCCCACCTCCGGGTTCCCCGCGCCCATCGCGTTGCTCTGCGCCGCCGCGAGCGCCTGCTGTGCCAAAGTCGTCAGTCTGTCCATCCGCATATCCGCCTCCGTTTCCGCGGCCACCTGCAACGGCCGCATCAAACCCCATGCAAGAGGCGCGCCGAATACACAGACCGATAACACCCCGGTCCAAGCATAAAAAAATGGGCCTGAAGCCCAGAATCGCGGACCAACGCTGCCGCTCTGGCAGTCCCGCCACAGATCTGACAGGTTTTAGGCGTACCCGTCGATGCCGCTGGAAATCCCCTCGGCGAAGTCCGCCGCCTGCTTCAAGAGCGACACCGCCGCATCCCCCTGCGATTTCTGCACATCGAGTGTCTTCTTCGCGACCGCAAACGATGCGTTGTCCCTGACAACGCTCTGCTGGAGCCCGGAGAGCGACGCGACGGAGATGGTGTCGGGGATCTGCATGCACCCAACATCGGCTGATCGAGTCGACCAAGCTAGCCCGATCAAGGGACACAGAAGAATCTCAAGGCGTCCGATAAAAGTACAATTGAAAGCAAAAAAACGGGCCAGCGCGATCGGCATGTGTGTCCGAAACCCTGAAATCTCAGGGGGGTTCCCTCGTCCGAGTCCCGGCCTTCCGCTCGCTGACGGCTTGCCCTTCGCCCGGTCTACTCGGGAACCCAGTTCAGCGCTCAAAGGAATCGAACTTGATCCTGCCGATCGCGTAGGCCCGTGTTTTCCAACCCACCATACCACACCCCTCACCACCCCGGTTCCTGAATTCGGGAGCCTCGTCAAAATTGAGCACACCCCGTGGACAACCAATGCCCTCGCCACCCAAATCTATGGTTTCCGGTCGTTTCTGCAACAGCAATCCCCAAACCAGCGTATCGGCGGGTACCATCCAACCCCGCAGGGCACCGCCGAGACCGTCGGGCCCGGAGCGGCTATGCTGCCCGGTCAACCCCGGACCACCCAACCACGCGGACCAATCAACGACCACCCAAGCACCGAAGGGCTCACCCATGAAGACCACCACCAACCGGAACCTCCGCACAGCCGCCGCCCTCTCCGCCGCGGCCCTCACGATGACCCTCGTCGGGTGCTCCTCGGGCAACAGCATGCACGCGGGGGATATCGATTCCATCCGCAGCAACCCATCCCCCTCGATGCACACACTCGCACGCCGATCCAGCGATCGCGACAACGACTACGCCACCATGCGCGACACCAACCTCCGGATGATCTCCAACGATATCGACAAGCTGCTTCTTTACACAGACCGCCCCTCACACCTCAGCAGCTTCCCCGACAAGCACTAATCCACACAGCAGACGACGCAATAAAAAAAGACCGCGTTCAACACGCGGTCTTTTTCATCCCGGTCCACAGCAGTTACCGTGCGGTGTACTGACCGCGTGCAACCTTTTTGAACACCTTCGTCTCGCGGATCAACGCCTGGTTGACGATCGTTCGGAAGTTGGAGGCGGTCGTCATATACCCCTCCTTCTGCACCTGTTCCGCAGCCTCGGTCACCGACATCGTCTTCCCACTCAGCATCTTCGCAAGCGAGTCCACAAGATTCATCTCGTTCTTCGGACGACGAAGAACTGAGCCGCTTGTGCTCAACGCGCCGAGCGAAGCCAGCTCACTATCCACCGCTGCGAGTTGCTCGTAGAGCTTCTCGCGCCGGCGCTGCAGCTTGCTCACCTCGCGCTGTCTGACCTTGAGCTCCGCTTGCAGATCCGAGATCGACATGCTCTTCATTGTTGCCTTCCCCGATCTCGCAGTTTTCTTTTTCATCATTCTCTTCTTCGCCATGAATCCCATCCTCCGGTCGCACCGTGTTGAAATAGAAGCTGTTGGTGCAGGAAAGAACCCAACCAGACTCGGCTTACATAAGTTTGAGTCGGTCAGATGATTTTTACAACACTAGCGCAGCAAAGCACCGCCACTCAAAAAACCGAAACAGTTTCTTTCAAACACCGTAAATTACTACGACGCCATCCTGAACACCCACACATCTCTCCGCTACAACACTTTGCGATGATCTTATATTTCTTTGGGGGAAAACCCCATCCTCGACATCAGTCCATCGAAGTGATCAAGATCATAAAACTCGATCTGCACGCGCCCCTTTGTTCCGTCCGTTGATGACGCGATGCGCACACGCGTGCCGAGGTACTCGCCGAGTTGGCGCTCGAGATCAGAAACAACCAACGCAACCCGCTCTCGCTCAGCGCTCGGCTTGTCCCCAGTTGGTGTTTCCTTTGGCCGGGGGTTCGACGCGGCACGCTCAAGAGCACGCACTGTCCATCCTTCACCCGAAGCTGTATTGGCCAGTATTAACCGATATTGCGTGTCTGCGCACTGCAGCAGCGCCTTCGCGTGCCCCACACTGAGTCGGCCATCGATCACCATCTCCTGAACCGTGTCATCAAGGTCCAATAATCGGACAATATTGGCCACGCTTGCCCGACTTGCCCCGACGCGGTCGCCGACTTCCTGCTGCGTCAGCCCGAACTTCTCGATCAGTTTCCGATACCCCTTCGCCTTCTCGATCGCGTTCAGATCCTCACGCTGGATATTCTCAATGAGCGCCCACTCAGCTGATCGCCGGTCATCCACATCGTGCACCACCGCGGGCACCCGCTCCAGCCCCGCGATGCCGCAGGCACGCCATCGGCGTTCGCCCGCGATCAGTTCGTAGCCCCCGGCAGCCCTCGGACGCACCACGATCGGCTGCATTAGCCCGGCCGACTTGATCGACGCCGCGAGCTCGCCGAGCGATTCCTCATCAAAGTATTTTCTTGGTTGGTTTTTGTTTGGATATATATCAGAAAGCAGAATCGGCACCACATCGACCGTGCCTGGCTCGCGATGCGGAGCCGGGGCCCGGTCCAGATCGGACTCGAGCCGAACCGAGGGCTGGGAAGCGTCCACAAGAGCGCTCAACCCCTTCCCGAGCTTGTTCCGCGATCGTCTGGTGCGTTTGTCCGCTGCGCTCATCGCCGGCTCCTCCATGAAATAGCTTCGATCACCGATCATACCCGACGCGTCCCACCCCCGCCCGGGATACCATGGATCCATGCCCAAAGAGCCTCACATCGAAATCATCGCCCGCGGGCTCTTTATCCACGACAACCGTGTTCTGCTGTGCAAAAACCTCGAGCTGGGCTACCACTACCTCCCAGGTGGGCATGTCGAGTTCACCGAACGCGCGAGCGAATCCCTCCAACGGGAACTCCTGGAGGAGTGCTCACTCGAATCCGCTATCGGCCCCCTGCTGCTAACCACAGAACAGGTCTTCGCAACGAAGAAAAAGACCCACCACGAGATCAACCTTGTGTTCCATGTGGAACACATCGGCAAGCCCGGTGAGGTCCAGACCAGCGTTGTCAGCAACGAGCCCGAGATCGGATTTGTCTGGATCGATCTCGCCGCGATCACCGAGATTGACCTCCGCCCCATCGAGATCCAGGCCTGGCTCGCCAGTGGCGGGGGGGTCTCGCCGACCACCGGTCCCCTGCTCACCGGCATCGACGATTCGCTGCAAAAGATCGATTGATCCCAGATTCCAGGATCGCGATCAATCCGTGCGCACCAACGCCCGATACTCCGAGCGATGGACCCCAATCCGCACCAGCCCGAGCACAGCGAGCCAAACGAACTCCCCCGTTTTGACGACCAGGCTTCACGCCTCGCGGAGCTGGGCTCGCTCGCGTCCATGCTCGCCCACGAGATCAACAACCTCCTGACGCGGGCCCAGGGACGCGTGCAACTCGCACTGCTCCATCCGCCGACTCCATCGCTTCGTCACGCAAATAGCCACGACGCTCCCACCGCCCCCAGCCATGAGGCGACACTCGAGCAGGTCCTCGATATCCTCCGCCAAACCACCCGCCTGACCGAGTCGATGATGCACTACGCCAGCCCCTCACGCGGGCCGACGGATTCTGTGGTGCCCGCATCCGACATCCGCGACGCCCACACGATCGCACGCGGGCTCCTTGCCCCCCACACCCGGAACGGGGCTCTGGCACCAATCGAATACGAAACCAGCTGGAATACCGCGGGCCACACGGCCTCGATTGATCCGGTTGCCCTCGAGCAGATCCTGATCAATCTGTATCTGAATGCCGAGAACGCGATCCGCACCCAACAACAGCTGGATGCCAACACTCCAGGTCTGGTGCTCGTCAGTGGGGCACTCGAGTGTTCCACATGGAACACCCCCACCATCCGCATCACGGTGCAGGACACGGGTGTCGGTATCCCACCGGCGGATCTCCTGACAATCTTCGAGCCCTGGAAGCAGGGCGACCTGATAGCGGATCGTAAGAAAGGCTTCGGGCTCGGGCTGGCGGTCTGCCAGAAGTTGATCCGGGAAGCAGGCGGCACCATCAGCTGCGATTCCGCGCCCGGGATCGGCTCGCGCTTCACGATTATCCTGCCCGCCGCCAAAGCCCTCGATGAGGCACAATCTGAGCCCGGCGGGCTCGCGGCCTGAACCCGACTACTCGTCCGCAACCGCGACGATGTCGCCGGGCGTAAAGATGACGCCGACCGTATCGCCGGGGTTCGGGTGCACCGCGGACTGCGAACCGAACGGGTTCATCTCCGCAATCTTGATCGGGGGACACCCCTTGATCTCGACAAGGTGCTGGGCGGTTTCACCAAGATAAGTCGTCTGCAAAACCTTCGCCGGCAGTGATTTGCCATCGCCCGACTCAACGAGGCGGATCGCCTCGGGGCGGACAGAGACGAGTTCTTGTTTGTTATTTGTTTGTATATTTGTCGCTTCGAATCGACCGGCTTCGATCTCAAAGGTTGTCGCGCCGCCGGCAGCGTCCACTGCGTTCGCGTGAATCAGGTTGGTCTCGCCGAGGAACTCGGCGACAAACTTCGAGTTCGGCTTGCGGTACAGCTCACGCGGCGTACCGATCTGCATGATCTTCCCGCCCCGCAGCAGCGCCACCCGATCAGCCATCGAGAGCGCTTCCTTCTGATCGTGCGTGACATAGACCGTGGTGATACCGGAGGACTTGCAGACCTCACGGATCTGGAGCCGGAGATCGTTGCGGAGCTTGGCATCCAGATTCGACAGCGGCTCATCGAGCAGCAGCACATCGGGCTTGATGACAATCGCCCTTGCGAGCGCCACCCGCTGCTGCTGCCCGCCGGAGAGCTGGGTGGGCTTGCGGTCGGCGTAGGGGCCCATCTGCACAGCGTCGAGGGCCTCGGCGACGAGCTTGTCCTTCTCCGAACCGCTGACTTTGCGGATATTGAGCCCGAACGCGACATTCTGGGCAACCGTCATGTGCGGCCAGAGGGCGTAGGACTGGAAGACCATCCCGGTGTTCCGTTTGTTCGGGGCAGCGTGGGTCACATCGCGTCCGTCGAACGAGATGGTGCCGCTCGTGGGGTCGATGAACCCGGCGATCATGCGGAGCAGGGTTGTTTT
>JAGQOC010000139.1 GCA_020427745.1 Phycisphaerales bacterium
CGCCTCGCCAACGCGATGGGCGGCGAGGTCGCCTCGGAGATCTACTCGATCAACTCCGCGGTGATCTACATCCACGCGAGCGATCTCGACACACTTGTTGCGGACGACGCGGTGATGTGGGTCGAGCCGCCGCTGCCCCAGATGTCGCATCTGAACGCGGAGAACCGCGCGTTGACCGGCGTCAACATGGTCCAGGCCGCGCCGTACAACCTTGATGGTACGGGTGTGGATGTCCTCATCTACGACGGCGGGCGGATGGTCAGCCACAACGACTTCGCCTCGCGTCTGACGATCGGTTCGTCGGATACGGCTCCGACATCCGATCACGCGACGCATGTCGGTGGCACGGTGGGCGGTGATGGCACCGCGAACATCAATAACCGGGGTATGGCGCCGGGTGTGCAGATCATCTCCTACGGCTTCGAGCAGGAGGGTGGGCTTCAGCAGGGCTTCCTCTACACCGATCCCGGTGACCTCGAGGCGGATTATTCCGAGGCGATCGCGCTCTACGGGGCCGACATCTCCAATAACTCCATCGGCACCAACACCGCGCCGAACGGGTACCCGTGTGATTGGACCGGCAACTACGGCGTCACGGGTGCGCTCATCGACGCGGTCGCCCGTGGATCGCTCGGCAACCCCTTCCGCATCGTCTGGGCGAACGGCAACGAACGCCAGACCACGCGGTGTCTTGGGGACGACAACGGCAACTTCGGCGAGTTCTACTCGACCGCACCACCCGCCGGCGCCAAGAACCACATCACCGTCGGCTCGGTGGATGCGGATACCGACCTGACCTCCTCGTTCTCCTCCTGGGGACCGCTCGATGACGGGCGCATCAAGCCCGATATCTCGGCGCCGGGATGCCAGGCGGGCGGCGACGGGGGTGTGACCTCCACCTCCTCGTTCGGCGCTTCGAGCTACTCGGTCAAGTGCGGCACCTCGATGGCGTCGCCGACGGTCACCGGTATCTCCGCGTTGATCCTTGAGCAGTACCGGATCACCAATCCGGAGAAGCCGGACCTCATGAACGCGACCCTCAAGTCGCTGCTCGCCAATACGGCGGTTGATCGCGGCAATGTCGGGCCGGACTACAAGTACGGCTACGGCTCGGTGCGTGCGGACGCGGCGATCGACGCCGTGATCTCCGAGAATGTCATCGAGGGCGAGGTCGCTCAGGGCGGCACCTACCAGTTCATCGTCATCATCGGGCCCGGGGACAACGGGCTGCAGGTCACGATGGCGTGGGACGATGTTCCCGGCACACCCAATGTCGATCCGGTCCTTATCAACGACCTCGATCTGCGTGTTGTGGACTCCAACGGCACGATCTACATGCCCTGGACGCTCAACCCCGCGAACCCCGACGGGCCCGCGACTCAGGGCTCGCGTGATGGGATCAACAACATCGAGCAGGTGACGATCCCCGGCGCAGCCGAGGGTGCGTACACCGTGCAGATCACCGGGTTCAATGTCGCGGTCGGTGCGACGCAGACCTTCGGCGCGACTTCCAATGGGTTCCTCGTCAACTGCTCATCAGCGGGGCTTGTCTCGCTCGCGGGTGGCGTGGTTCCCTGCTCGGGCTCCAGCGCCGTGCAGGTGATCGACTGTGATCTGAACACTTCGGACACGGTGATTGATACGGTCGATGTGCTGATCGCTTCGGACACCAATCCGTCCGGGTTCATGCTGACCCTGACCGAGACCGACCCCGCGTCGGCGGCCTTCGCGGGCTCGTTCTCCTACTCGGATTCGGGCGCTGCGGACATCATGGTCAACGAGGGTGATTCGATCACCGCGACCTACATTGATCTCGATGACGGCAACGGCGGGACCAATGTCCCGGTCGTCGCTTCGGTTACTGTGGATTGCACGCCCCCGATGCTGCTCAGCGCGGGCGCGTCCAACATCGGGCCGCGTGCCGCGACGATTGATGTCGAGTTCGATGAGCCCGCTTCGGCGACCGTGTTCTACGGCACCTCGATGGGGTCGCTGAATGATTCGGTCTCGGTGAGCTCACGCAGCACGATGCACGCGATCTCGCTCTCAGGGCTGACGGACAATACCTCGTATGTGTTCGCGGTCGAGATGACCGATGGCGCGGGGAACATGTCGTACGACGACAACTCCGGAGCGGGCTACGCGTTCACGACGCCGGATATCCCCGATTTCTTCACCGAAGAGTTCGCATCGTTCGACCTTGTTGGCAAGCGGATCCTGTTCACCCCGAACGGGACCTTCGAGGGTTACGACGCGTGTCTGACCGATCTTGATGGCGGGATGCTGCCCTTCGATCCGACCGCCGGCACCGCTGTTTCACTCTCGGACGACGACTCTGAGCTGGTCAACATCACTGGCGGCGAGTCGGTCGAGCTCTTCGGCGTGTCGTACACATCGTTCTACATCGGGTCCAACGGGTACCTGACATTCACCGGGAGCGACACGGACTACAGCGAGACTCTGGAGGATCATTTCGATACCCCGCGTGTGTCTGGTCGTTTCGACGACCTGAACCCGAGTTCGCAGGGTACTGTCCGGTACCAGCAGCTCGCCGATCGGATGATCGTGTCGTTCGACAATGTCACCGAGTACAGTTCGAGCAACAACAACACCTTCCAGTTCGAGCTCTTCTTCACGGGTGAGATCGCGATCAGCTGGGAATCCATCGTGGGCGGCGACGGGATCGTCGGGCTTTCGGCGGGCAACGGGCTGGATCCGGACTTCCTTGAGTCGGATCTCTCGACCTACGCGGAGTGCACGGATGGATGTCGGGCGGATGTCAACGGCGACGGTATTCTCGATATCTTCGATGTCTTCATGTTCCTCGATATGTTCAATCGTGGTAGCCTGATGGCCGACTTCGATGGCAACAAGGTGCTTGATATCTTCGATGTCTTCGCGTTCCTCGACGAGTTCAATGCCGGCTGCCCGTAAGCCGAACTGAAACCGTTCAATTCAAACCGGGAGGATCTGTATCCTCCCGGTTTTTTCATGCGCCAAGGGGCGGATCGAGCGTCGGGGCCTAGGATCGCGCATGGATCTTCAAGGCCCCATCAATGTGCTCCTGATTGGCTCGGGGGGGCGTGAACACGCCCTCGCGCTCGGGCTCTCCCGATCCCCCAGGCTCGGGACGCTCTACGCGACCGGGATGTCCAACCCGGGCATCGCGGCACTCGCGCAGCCGATCGATGTTCCGGTCAAGAGGGACGAGCTCTATCGGCTCAGCCAGTTCTGCGACAAGCACGGGGTTGATCTCGTCGTGATCGGCCCGGAGGACCCGCTCGCGGAAGGCTGGGCGGACGCGCTCCGCAAACGCGCCGATGGCAGCGAACGCTGGATCTTTGGGCCGGGTGCCCGGGGAGCGCAGCTCGAGGCGGACAAGGCGTACGCTAAGCAGTTCATGCGTGCCGCGTCGATCCCGACCGCCGAGGGGCGGATCTTTGACCGCCAGGATCACGCGGAGGATTACCTCAAGAGCCGCGACGAGGTCTATGTCATCAAGGCCGCGGGGCTCGCCAAGGGCAAGGGCGTGATCGTCCCCAAGACGAACGAGGAGGGGCTCGAGGCGATCCGCTCCATGATGGGCAAGAAAGCGTTCGGCGACGCGGGCAAGAAGATTCTGATTGAAGAGATGCTCACCGGCACCGAGGTCTCGGTGCTTGCGCTGATGGACGGCAAGAACATCCTGATCCTCCCGCCTTGTCAGGACCACAAACGCCTTGGCAACAACGATACCGGCCCGAACACCGGGGGCATGGGCGCGTTCTGTCCGGCGGAGACGGTCTCCGACGCGGTGATGCGCCAGCTGGAGACCGATGTGTTCGTCGCCGCCGCCGATGCGCTGCGCCGCGATGAGATCGAGTTCCGTGGTGTGCTTTACGCGGGCATCATGCTCACGCCCGGAGGCCCCAAAGTCCTCGAGTTTAATGTCCGCTTCGGTGATCCCGAGTGCCAGCCGCTGCTGTCTCGATTGGAATCCGATCTGGTTGAGCTGCTGGTCGCGACGGCATCGGGGAGGCTGGATGAGGCGGATGTGCGGTTCTCGGAGCAGCACGCCGTGTGCATTGTGCTCGCGAGCCCGGGGTACCCGGACTCGCCCGAGACGGGTAAGCCGATCACGGGGGTGGAGGACGCCGAAGCGATCGAGGGTGTGACCGTGTATCACGCCGGGACGAAGCTCGACGAGGACGGACAGCTCGTTACGAGCGGTGGGCGGGTGCTCGGTGTTACGGCACTCGGTGAGACGATCGAGCAGGCACGCGAGCGTGCTTACCAAGCGTGCGCCAAGATTCACTTCGACGGGATGCAGATGCGTACGGATATCGCGGCGTCTGCCACGACGAGAGTCTCTTAGCCAGTTTTATGGAGCCCGTCGGCTCGCCATCGCGGTCAGCCACGCGCCCGTGCCACGCGCTTCGTCGGATGTGCAGATCCAGAGAATCTGACCGCCGGCGTCGAGGTCCTCGGTCATCAGCAGCCGGAGTCCGGCGTCGGACGAATCCAGCCCGAACCCGAAACGCATGAGCAGATTCCCCTCTGCGTCAAACGCGCGGACGCCGCCCATTGATTCACTCGGTTCGGTGTCCGCCCCGAGCACCTGCACGCCCGAGGCGGGTTCGACGGTGAGCACCTGAACAAGCCGATCGATCGCCTCACGGTATTGCAAGGTTGCGGGTGAGCCGTCGATCGACCATCCCCCCATCGAGCGTGTTGCGACGAGTCGTGGTTTGCCATCCACGGCGAGGATCTCGAGCCGGGAGATGTCAGATAGCGCGGTCCGAGAGGGTATGCGTGCGATGTATGCTTCCGGGGTCGGGGTGAGTTTGGCGAGGTTCTCGGCGAGCACGCGGACGATCGCTTCACCCGCCGGTGTGTTGATCCGCGCAAAGACCTGCTGTCCGCCCATGTCCGCCTGCGATCCGATCCGCATCCAGGTCTCGCCTCCCTCGCTTGTCATCGATACGACCGCGATGGGACGCTCGAAGCCCGCATCGATCCCCTCGTCGCTCGAGTCCACGAAGCCGAGCGATTCGAGCCCGAGCAATGTGCCGACGAGTTCCTCGGCTTTTTCTGGTTCCGCCATCGACACGAACGGGCTGGTGATGATCCACCCGCTCGGGTCCCGCTGGAGTTCGACATGGTGGGATCCCGCGTCGAGCGAGACGGAGCGGATCTGCGCGGGGACACCCACGAAGAGCTCGTTGGATCTCCAAGGCAGGAATCCGGTCGTGAGGAAGGCGTCGCGGACCTGGGTCTGGATCCGTCCGAACCAGCGGGATTGGACGATCCCGGTTGGGTCGCGCTCATCGACACGGACGGGGACAAGCCCGCCCCCGGCGGTCGAGCCGAAGGTGATCTCGATATCCCTGCCGTCGGCGTCCACAACCCGAACCGTTCCGGCGGGCTCGGAGAGCGTGTTCGTTTCGGTTTCGCTGATTTTCTGCGTGCTCAGATTCCGGGTGCCCGCGCGCACCCGCATCGGGTCCGCGGGCCACGACATGGGTGATTCCTCGCTGCCCCATCGGACAATCCAGGCTTCTCCGCCCGCGCCGCTACGCTCGACGGTCTGGTCTTGCTGTCCGCTGATCGAACGGGTGATCCGGACGACCCGAGCGGGATCGATTGCGAGCGAACGCCATGCCTCGGCTTCTGTTGCTGCGGGGTTGCCGTCCCGGGCGGGTTTCGTCAGGACGACGGCTGCCCCGAGCACGCCGGCGATGATGATCCAGAGGAGAATGGTGCGGATCTGCATGGGAATACTCTATCGGTTGTGAGTGGACTTTGCCCGCATGGTGAGCCGACAATGGAGCAGATGACCGCTCCGAAGAGCCCATCCCGACCCCTGATCGCGATCACGCCGGATCTGCTCGAGCGCAACGGGCACGAGACGATCCGGGTAACGAGCGCCTACGCCCGGCGGGTGGGGGACGCGGGGGGGCTCGGGGTTGTGGTCCCGCCGATTGTTGCGACGATCCCCGATCTGCTTGCACGGTTCGATGGGTTTGTGTTCACGGGCGGCGATGATCCGAAGACCGAGCCTTTCGGCGAGCCCACGCACCCGAAGACGACGCCGGTCCACCCCGTCCGCCAGCTTTTTGAGACCGAACTCCTCGCGGCATTGAAAACCGAGGCGCCCGAACGCCCCGTGCTCGGAGTGTGCCTCGGGATGCAGATGATGGCGCTCGCTTGCGGCGGATCGCTCGATCAGTACATGCCCGATACCACACCCACGCATGCGGAGCATTGGGAATCCAATCACATGGTTGTCAGTGAGCATGGCTACCCATCGGGCGAGGTCCGATCGAAGCACCACCAAGCCGTGCGTGATCCGGGGTCGATGCGGGTCGTCGCCCGAGCACACGATGGGGTGATCGAGGCAATCGACGATCCGTCGCGGGCATTCTTCGTCGGCGTGCAGTGGCATCCCGAACGAACAGGCGATCCTGTGATGGGGCAGTGGTACTTCGATCGGCTTGTGGAGTCGTGCCGGCGTTAGAACGGCAGGGTTGCGCCCGCGCCGAGCTGTCCGGAATCACGCACGCCGAGCGTTTTGTAGATCTCCATCGTCGCGGTCGATGAGTTGAGTGTGTAGAAGTGGATTCCGCGGACGCTGTTGTCGAGCATGTCCCGGCTCTGCTCCGTCGCCCAGTGCACTCCGATGCGTCGGATCGCTTCACTGGAGCCGTCCGTTCGCCGGATTGCACGGAGCAGCGGGGCGGGGAAGTGCATCCCTCGCGCAAGATCGGCCATCCGCTTCATCCCGGCCACAGACTGCACGGGCATGATCCCCGCGATGATCGGGATATCGATCCCCGCGAGTTCGCAGCGCTCGCGGAAGTCGTAGAAGTCATGATTGTCGAAGAACATCTGCGTGACAATGAAGTCCGCCCCTGCGTCGACCTTCGCCTTGAGGTAGTCCATCTCGACGAGCCGGTTGGGTGTGTCGGGGTGCCCCTCGGGAAACCCCGCGATGCCGATCCCGAACCCGCCGGGGACGCCGTGGGAGTCCTTGAAGTTGCGGATGCGTGCAACAAGGTCCGACGCGTGCCTGAACTGTTCCTTGCCCCAGTCGTGGTCGCGGTCTTTCGGTGCGTCGCCCCGCAGCGCGAGGATGTTGCGGATCTTGCGGGAGACATATTCCTCGAGGATGGCGTCGATCTCCGCGGTCGACTGGTTCACACAGGTCAGGTGCGGGACGGTATTCAGCCCGGTCTGCTCGCGGGTGCGGTGGACGATCTCGGTCGTGAGCTGGCGGGTCGAGCCCCCGGCGCCGTAGGTGATCGAGACGAACGCGGGGTGCAGAGCCTCGAGCTGGACGATGTGCTCGAAGAGCCTGTCGGCGCCTTCTTTGTCCTTCGGCGGGAAGAACTCGAAGGAGAAGGTCGTTGGGTGGGCTTGGAAGATCTCGTGGATGTGCGCCATCAGGCGTCCTTTCTCGCAGGAATCAAGTATTTGTCGGGGGTATCGGACCGGCGGGGTGAAAATTGAAGAGCATTGCGACGACCGCGCTGGTACACTCTGGGGAAGCCCTTCTGAAGGAATCCGCCGCGATGTTTTCTGATGTTTCTGCCCGCGATGTGCACGACTGCCACCAGCTGGTCGGCGAATGCCGAGAGCTCGGGGCGGATGTCGACGCGTGGCGATTGCATCTGCTCAACGCGCTCCGCAAGGTTGTCGGGGCGCAGGTCGTGATTACCTCGGAGATCGAGAACTTCGGCGCGGACACCGACGAGCCGCCCAGGTCGCTCGGGCTGCACCGGGCGGGGTGGATCTCCGACGAGGCGGAGCAACGCTGGCGTGAGTACGCCCAGTCGATCCCCTACGAGCGTACGCCCGAGTACCCATACCTGAGCCGATTCTCCGGCTCGACGCTCATGCTCTCGCGCAACGAGATCTGGGGGCGCGGCACCTGGTATAAATCCAAGACCTTCAACGATGTCCACCGCGCATGTGGCATCGACGACTATGTCATCTCCGTCTGCAGGACACCCATCGCCGGGAGATGCACCACGCTCTGGTTGCACAAGGGTGTGGGTGAGCACGACTTCACGCCGCGCGAGCAGGCGATCATCTCGATTATCCACAGCACGATCTGCGGCGAGATCGGTGGGTTCCTCTCCGCGTCCGACGAGCCGAGGATCAGCTCGCTCACCAAACGCAAGATCGAGGTGCTCGACCGGTTGCTGCACGGTGATTCCGAGAAGCAGATCGCGTACGCCTTCGATGTCTCGCGGGCGACGGTCCACGAGCATGTGCTCGGATTGTACCGGCACTTCGGGGTTTCCAGCCGAGGCGAGCTGCTTAGTCGCTTCATCGGGCGTGCACGACCGATCACCGACAACTGAGTTCGGGACTGGATATGGTACCCCTCCAAAGAGTGGGGGCGGGTTGGGCATATTGGCGGGGAATATATGTGCATCGAGGACGAACGATTCGTGCTCGGCTCGTTTCCCCGCAAACAGATTCCCCACAACACAAGGAGCAGACCCATGCGATCCACACTCACCCTCACCGCCCTCGCACTGAGCCTCGCCGCGGGTTCGGCAGTCGCCAGCGACCTCCTGGTCACCGGCGAGTCCGGCGTCATCAACACCATCGATCTCACCACCGGCGAGGTCGGATCCCTCCCGGGTGTCACCGAGGCGGTCCTCTCGACCGCTGTCCATGCGGGCAAGCTCTACATGGGCACCTTCGATAGCGAGATCGTTGTCTTCGATCTCGACACCAACACCATCGACACCCGCTTTGCTCTTCCGGAGGACGCGACCGCGATCGCTTGGGACGGGTTCAACCTCGCCGCGGGCACCGCGAGCGGTTCGGTGTACTACATCAACCACGAGACCGGCGAGATTGTTGATTCGATCGACAATGTTGGGACCGACATCACCGCGATCGGTGTCGATGCGGGCGGCTTGTTCGTCGGCGGACAGTCGACCCTCGCGATGCGCAGCCACATCGGGCAGACGAACTTCCAGTTCTTTGCCGCCTGCGGGTCGATGATCAACTCCATGGCGTTCGGACCCCAGACCATGTACCTTGGCGGGACCGCGTTCTTTGGGGCCGACGCGGGCACGATCTACAAGTTCGACAAGTTTGTCGGTGGCGTGAACTACTCGGGGACCTTCGGGGTTTCCAATGACGCGAGCGCCACCCTCGAGTTCAACGGGATGCTCTATGTCGGCGGCTCGGACGGCACGCTCCTCGAGGTCGACCCGGGCACCGGCGAGGTCTTCCGCCAGTTTGCGGTCGGGCCGGCGGTCCACGGTATCACACCGACCAACGGAATCGTTGCGTGCCCCGCGGACTACGACATCTCCGGGCAGCTCGATGTCTTTGATGTGTTTACATTCCTCGAGCTCTTCAATGCCCAGCTCCCCGCCGGCGATACCAACGGCGACAGCACCTTCGACATTTTCGATGTGACGACCTTCCTCGATCGCTACAACGCGGGATGTGAATAAGGAACTGGTCACGGATTCGAATCCAGCACGCACCCGCCCGGAGCAGCAGCCGGGCGGGTGTTTTTCTTTGTTCGCTCGGTGATGATGGCTGTCACGGCTCCGGCGATCGGGAGTACAAAGACGGTCAGCAAGCGATCGCCGTCACCCCGCAATGCGTGCTGAACAGAATCGCTGTCCACCACCTGCCCGCGGGTCTTCACCTCGACAACTCCGGCTCCGTGCGCCCGCAATGCATTCTTCAGTGTTGATTGGTTCCAGGGCATTGTGTCGAGAACCGCGAACGCGGTCGTCATCGGGTGTGCACAGGCCGAGGGGCCCGTCAGCAGCCCGGTCCCCGGGAACACCAGCCCGAGTCTGGTTTCAGCGAGCAACGCCGGCACAAGGTCCGCCCGTTCGACGGAGGGGTCCATCGTGTGGATGAATGCGTTGATTGGAGTCTCTTCCTCGGGGCGGGCGGGGGTGCCCGCAAGCTGGGAGACGATCCGCCCCCCGGTATCAATCAGCGTCGCTTGACGCTCGGTCTGTGCGAAACGACCGACCCACAGCACGGCCTGCGTGAGCTTGCCCGATTCAGAGAGGATCTCAAGCTCGCCGGCCGGGAGATCATCGGCGTGCACACCGGGGTGGAGCTTGATCGCGCCGTCCGATCTTTGATCGATCAGCGTGTTCCACACATCGGGTCCGGGCTGGAGCGATTCGAGATCACGCGAGCGTTTCCCATCGTTCGTTCGACGGGCCGGATCGAGATGGAACGCGCCGTTCGGCACCGATGGATCAAGCACATCGCACGCGAGCGTATGCGTCCCGGCGTTCTGTTCGCACATCCACGCCCGGACGGGATCGAGATCAACGCCGACGACATCGAGCCCCGCGTAGGCGAGCTCGATCGTATCTCCTCCGACTCCACAGCAGAGATCGACGACGGGAGCACCCGCGCCGAGTGTGCGGAGAAACCGCGACGCCTTGTATCGCGCGGCGGCGGTGGACGAAGCCATCTCGATGCCCGGGCGGTCGCCGAGGACGAGGCTCTCAAACTTGCGATCGGCTTTCGCGTAGGCCCGCGCGAGCTCGATCGCGATGCGGACTTGCGATGCTGAGTACTTCTTGCGGAGTCTTGCGATGTCCGCGGGGCTGGGGTCGACCGGGGCGCGTTGGACCGCCGCCGCCCCCTCGGGGGTCTGGGTCCATCGCCAGTCTTCGATCGTCCAGTCCATAAAAAGACGGCGCACCTTCCGATGCGCCGCCTCGGATTCGATTACGAATCAGTCATGCTTAGTACCGGTAGTGGTCGGGCTTGAACGGGCCGTCGACCGGGATATCAAGGTACTCGGCCTGCTCGGGGGTGAGCTTGGTGAGCTTCGCGCCGAGCTTGTCGAGGTGCAGGCGCGCGACCTTCTCGTCCAGATGCTTCGGCAGGATGTAGACCTCGTTCTGATACTGACCGCCCTTGGTGAACAGCTCGATCTG
>JAGQOC010000140.1 GCA_020427745.1 Phycisphaerales bacterium
AGACCTTCGCCCCGATCCTGTACGTGTTCACGTATTCGACGCTGGACGAGGCGATCGCGCTCCAGAACGGGGTGGACCAGGGGCTGAGTTCGGCGATCTTCACGCAGAGCGTGACGAGCGCGGAGACCTTCCTGTCTCCGGCGGGGAGCGACTGCGGGCTGGCGTACGTCAACCTGGGCACGAGCGGTGCCGAGATCGGCGGGGCGTTCGGGGGCGAGAAGGACACCGGTGGGGGCCGGGAATCCGGGTCGGATTCATGGAAGGCTTACATGCGTAGGCAGACATGCACCACGAACTTTGGAGAAGAGTTTGCTTTGGCACAGGGGATCCGCTTTGAGTGAGCCACGCACAGCCGACACGCTCGCGCTCGCGGCGATCGCGCCGATCACCAACGGCATGATCGTCGGGCTCGGCGCGGGCAAGACCGCCGCCCGCGGGATCGCCGTGCTCGCCGAGCGCGTGAACGAGGGCGATCTGGACATCCGATGCGTCGCCGCGTCGCAGCGCGCCGAGGACTACGCGCGCTCGCTGGGCCTGCGGATCGTCCCGTTCTCGGATCTCGAGGAGATCGATGTGCTCATCGATGGCGCCGACGAAGTCGACCGGGACATGTGCGTGATGAAGGGCTCACGCGGGGCGATGACCCGCGAGCGGATTTTGTGCTGGGCGTCCAAGCAGACGATCTTCATGGTGACCGCAGACAAGGTCGCCGAGACCCAGATCGGGATCGACTCGCCGCTGCCCGTTGCGGTGATGGAGTTCGGTCTCGCGTCCACCCGCGAGGCGCTCCGCCATATCGGGATCTCCGGCGTGCTCCGCTCGGATCACAACGGCGGGCACTTCCACACGGACAACAACAACATCGTCCTCGACGCCACCCTCCGCGGCGACGAGGACCTCGCCGAACTCGCGTCCGAGCTCAACGACATCCCGGGCGTGATCGACCACGGGCTCTTTATCGATGAGGCGGATGTGATCCTCATCGAGCATAAGAACGGCGAGATCGAGCGACTCGAGCGTTGATCGGGCGTTGGTCGGTTAAAAGTCCGCCGAGCGGGATGTGATAGCCGAGATCTGGGCACAAATCGCCGGGGCTATTGGCCCTGTGCGTGATTTGTTGTATTCTGCAAATGTCGCTTGCCGCGAGGGCGAGCCGGATATTTGGGAGGAGTTGCAATGCATTGGAAGAATCGTGACCAGAGTTTGTCGTGGTGTGCCGGGTCGATCCTCGCGATCTCCGCTCTTTCCGCCTCGGCGAACGCCGAGGTGATCCTGAACGCTCCTTCCGAGTTCGGCGCAACATCGGTAACAGTTGATGTGACCAATGGGCTCGAGTTTCTTGATCTGGGGCCCACAGCGGTTCTCTCTGTTTCGTACGACGATATGACTACAACATATCTCGCCGCCGGCGGTACCTACGAAGGGTGGCGATATGCGTCATATACGGAGATTCTTTCGCTCTTTGAGAGCGCGGGTGTGACTGTCGAATCTAATTATCTGTTTCCGGCTTCAACGGCGATTGCTCTCTCGGAGTCACTTGGGATTACTTTCAGTAAAGGTGCTGATATTTACCGTGCGAATGGATTCTTCCATTCTGAAGTCGAGGGCTTTGCATCTACCTTTGCATTTGGAGCTTCGCTCAATCACGATACAGATGAGTACTATGCAACCTATGAAGGGTGGACATATCTGAGCAGTGACAATAGTGCTCCTGCAGGGCATTACCTCGTCCGCGCCGTCCCCGCCCCCGGGTCGCTCGCGATCGCGGGCGTGTTCGGGATGCTCTGCACGCATCGTCGGCGTTGATCAGTCCGCTTGATACCTGATCGCCGCGTCGAGCACGGGGTCCTTGCCGCGGAAGAAGTCGTCGGCGGTGATACCAACCAAGACATCCGGGTACACCGCGTCCTCGTCGCCCTCGACTTTGTGAAAGTACTTCGTCGAGTGGTGCACGGTGAGCCCCGAGTTGGGGAGCGTGAACGACCCGAGCTGCCCGAAGTGGTTGGGCTTGCCGCCGGTCGGTTCGCCCATGAGGATCGCGCCACAACGATCTTTGAACTGGTGCGCGTTGCTCATCGCGGATGAATAGGTGTAGCGGCTGATGAGCACGATGATGTCGCCTCTGTCTTTGAAGCGTTCAAAGCCTTCGAGTGCGGCCATCATGGGCCAGATGACGGTCTCGTCGCCGCCGCCGTTGAAGCGGAGATCGATGACCAGGCGTCGCGCGTCGAGCTCGTCGGACTTGGTGGTTATGAACTCCGCGAAATCGACCATCGACAGATCCGGTGCTTCGCGGCAGGTGTTGTACGCGATGTACATCACGCCGTGTTCGTCGAGAAGTCGCGAGCCGTAGTACCCACGCCGCATCGTGTACATCAGCGGCTTCGGATCGATCGACTGGATGAAGCTCGTCCAGCCGAGCCCGTTCTGCTGTGTGGGGAGCACGGTTGCGAGCCCGATTTCCTCGTCTTGATCCAGCCCGACGAGGATGCTTTGTTGGTCGAAGCGATCGATCACACCGACCGCCGCCAGCGCGGGCGCGAGCCGGGCGTACGAGGCTCCCGCGTTGATGAGCTTGAAGCGGTTCTCGTGGGCAAAGAGCTCGCCGACGCGTTCGACCACCTCGTCGATCGGGGTGCTGTTGATGGAAAGAATCCGCCGACCGATCAGTTCCTTGTGCTCACCCGTCGCGGCGTGGATGAACACGCCATTGTCGAGCACGATCATCTCGATCGGGAGCTGGCGCATCGCGCCCGCGAATGCGCCCATGCCGACCCCTGTGTGCGAATCGCCGCCCATCGCGACGAGCCTGCCGAGCTCCATGACGATCTCTTGGTCGTCGAGTGTCTCGAGCCGTTCATCGAGTGCCGACAGCGCGTCCTCGAACTCTTCGACCGTGTGCTTGGTGTAGAAGTTCGGGTGTTTCTCGAGCAACCCCTCCGCGAGCACATCGATATCCGCCCGCCACTGCTCCGCGGTCATCTGACCACGGGCGGTGAGGCAGAGCACGCACACAAAGAAAAACTGGAACCATCGCATGGCTCCAGTGTACCGATTCTGAGCGAGAATGGAAGGGTCTACTGCCCCTGTGCCAGCGAGTAGCCCCGTTGTCCGTCGTACATCTTGATCGGGATGAACTCCGTCACGCTGAACTTCTCGGCGACCTTGGCGAGCAGGTGCACCGTCGGGCCCTGACCGATCGCGGCGCCCTCGCGGAGCTGGAAACGCACGCAGCAGTTGTTCACGATCTCCGTGTACGGCGAGCCGGTCGGCCAGACCTGCGTGCCGCGGTTGGAGATCACCGTCAGCTTGAACGGCGTGCCCTCGCAGATCCGCTGCAGACGCGCCGCGAGATCGAGCGGGGTAAGGACCGTCTCTAGGAAGATGTCGCACCCGACGATCTGGCTCTGCACCTGCTCGTGTGTCACCATCATCTCGTTGACGCTCGGGCGCGTCGGGGGTGTGTGGCAGAGCATGTCGCCGCCGGGGACCGAGCAGCCCTCGACCGTCTCGGGGTTCTTGCCGAGGTTCTTGGCGAGCGCCTGGGCGAACGCGGTGGTGCCGACGGGGTTGCCCTTGCCCTTGACATCGCCCGTGTGCACGCCCGACTCGAGCGTATAGAGCAGCGCGTTCTCGATCTCCGCGGCGGTCTTCCGCAGCCCGATGTGGCGGAGCATGATGAGCCCGGAGAGCAGAAGGCTCGTCGGGTTCGCGAGGTCCTGCCCCGCGATGTCCGGCGCGGTGCCGTGGACCGCCTCGAAGATGCTGATCTGGTCCCCGATATTTGCTGATGGGGCGAACCCGAGCCCGCCAACAAGACCCGCGGCGAGGTCGGACACGATGTCTCCCTGCAGGTTGGTCAGCACGATCATCTTGTAGCGGTCCGGGCGAAGAACAAGGTTCATGCACAGCGCGTCGATAATCACATCCTCGGTTTCGATGTCCGGGTAGTCCTCGCTGAGGAAGCGGAACCGGTCCAGGAAGGTCCCGTCCGTCATCTTCATGATGTTCGCCTTGTGCCCGCAGGTGACCTTGTCGATCCCGAAGCTCTTGGCGGTCTCGAACGCGAACCGGTTGATCTGGTCGCACCCCGGTGTGGTGATGAGGCGCTTGGCGGCGTAAGAGTCCGGCGTGAGCCGGTGCTCGATCCCACCGTAGGTGTCCTCGACATTCTCCCGCACGACATAGAAATCCACGGGAACGCCGGCGCGGCTGAACACGGTCTCGACTCCGGGCAGCGACTGGAAGTGGCGGAGGTTGGCGAACGCGCCGAAGGTCTTGCGGAGTGTCACATTGATCGACTTGCCCCCGCCCCCGATCGGGGTGCCCATCGGGCCTTTATAGAGCAGCCCGGTCTCCTCGATCGCCTCGATCGCCTCGTCGGTCATCCCCCGCGTCTCGCCGGTTGCGAACACGCTCTGCCCCATCTCGACCTCGTCGAACTGGACTTTGTCGAGCACGCCCGCGGCCTCGAAGATGTGCATACACGCACGCGTGATCTCGGGGCCGATCCCGTCGCCGGGTGCGAGTGCGATGCGGAGCTTGTTCGACATAAATCACCTCATTCGGGGGGTGCGGATTCGGTTCGTGGTGTCAAGATCGGCAGGATAGGCGCCCGGGGTGAATCGGAGTCCCGGATCCGCTGTTCAGGGTTCGCAAACCCGGCAGAAACCGCCGATCCGCTCAGAACTCGTCCTCGAGATCACCCTGCTCAACGGGTCGCGTGATCGTGTGCGACTCGTCGAACCACTTGCCCAGATCGATCAGTCGCGCCCGCTCGCTGCTGAACGGATAGGTCGGGCAGTCCCCATCGACCCGCTCGCCGGTTACCGGGCACCTTGTCGCGGGGCGGGGTGAGAGTGCCGCCGAACCCGCTCGGTCCATCCAGGATTCCGGGACCTCGAAGACAAACAACCGATCCGTTTCACCGGTTGGTGTGATGGTGATCCTCGCGATGTGCTTCGGCAGGGCGTCCTCGATCTTCTCCGCCCACTCGATGAGCACGATCGCCGAGCCGTCGGTAACGGTGTCCCACCCGAGCGCATCGAGCTCGGACTCATCACCGAGCCGGTAGCAGTCCAGGTGGGCGATCGTCGGGGCGTCGTCGGCTTCGTAGAGGTTCATCACGACATAGGTCGGCGAGGAGATCTGGGTCCCGTCATGGCGCAGCGCCTTGGCGAGTAAGCGCACAAAGGTGGTCTTCCCCGCGCCCATGTCGCCGTCCAGCCGGATGATGTCGCCCGGGCGGACGCTCGCGGAGAAGTCCCACGCGATGTGGTCGGTCTGCTCCAGTGAACGGGATGGCCTCTCAAAGCGGGGCATGCGGAGATTGTTGGCATCCACAACGCATGAATCAGTGGTCCCAGCCCATCTCGCTCGCGCTGTGGCGTTTGCCGTAGGCGTCGATGATGACCGCGCCCGGGGAATCCGACGCAATGCACACCCCGATCGGCCCCTGCACCCCAGCGGGCGGATCCGTATCCGGGTGGATACACAGCAGCAGCTCGTAGTCCTCGCCCTCGCCGCACGCGGCTCGCCAGTCGGCGCAGCGGTGGTTGATCGGCAGGCGCGTCGCGTCGAACTCGATCATCACACCCGAGGCCCTGGCGATCCGGTCCGCGTCCCGTCCGAGTCCATCGGAGAGGTCCATCATCGCGTGCACGCCCGAGCCGGGACGGGACGCGTCCGCGCCGATGACCCATCGGGGCTCAAAGAGCAGATGCCACCCGGACTCGAAGCTCCCGCCGATCGAACCCGTCACATACACCAGATCGCCCGGCTTGGCGCCGCTGCGGAGCACGGGGGCGTGTCCCTCTTCCATGATGCCGCCGATGGTGACGCTCAGCGTAAGCGGATGCTCCGGATCAGTGTGCGATGCGATGTCGCCGCCCACGAGCGGGCACCCCCAGTGGTTGGCCCATTTGTGCATCGCGTCGAACAACTCGTTGCCGTGCCCAAAGCCCTTCGGCAGCACCCCGGTCCCGAGCGACCACACGGGCACGCCACCCATTGCGGCGATGTCCGACACGGACCGCGCGACGGCTTTGCGTGCGATCAGATCGATGTCGGTCCCGGTTTCAAAGTGCCGACCCTCGACGAGCTGGTCGACCGTCAGCAGAAGGATCTCACCCGAAGCGTTCTTCAGCACGGCGCAATCATCGCCGGGTCCGACGACGGAGCGGTAGCCGTTGAGCAGGGAGAGCCCGCGGGAGCGGTTTGCGATGTGCTGATGGAGCTCGGATTCCCGCATGGGTGACGATAGGTGCGGGGCCGGGGGCTTTATTCAGCCGAGCACTTCCCGCCCTTGCAGGTGTTCATCCCGCACAGCGTGTACGCCGGGCAGAAGCCCACCAGCCCGGTGAGCAGCAGGATCGCGCCGATCGCGCCGGCGATAATCCCGGTGATCGCGCCGTCCATCATGCCCAGCCAGAGGTACGCGGACACGATCAGGGCGATCCCCAGAATCGCACGCACCGCACGGTCCGCTCCGCCTTCGTTTGCCTTCATGTCTCGGTCTTTTCTCGAGCCAATCACGCTCCTGCGGGCGTGTTGGAGTCTTCCAATACTCGGTTCGCGTAGTCGTTCATCGCATCGCGCAACTGCTCGAAGCTCTCGAGCACATACACGATGTCCTGGAAATGATCGATCTCGAACGGCGTGTTGATCACGCGGTCCATATCAAAGGGGCGCCGCTCGATCTGTCCCGCGTCACGCCCCATCTTGCCCTCGGGGGCGTTGAGCGCGTACTCGGATTCGGCGTGCGAGGAGATCGTGCCCGACCCGTAGACCTTCAGTTTCCCGTTCTCGCGGATCAGCCCGAATTCCACGGTGAACCAGAACAGCCGAGCGAGTGCTTCCTCGTGCTCGGGTCCGGCGAGCAGGGCCGCCTTGCCGTAGGTCTGCAGGAAATCCGCGAACACCGGGTCGGCGTGCAGCGGGACATGCCCGAAGACATCATGGAAGATGTCCGGCTCGGGCAGGTAGTCGATCTTGTCCATCGGGCGGATCACCACCGTGGAGGGGAACTCGCGTCGGGACAGGCAGCTAAAAAACGCCTTGGCGGGGAGGTACCCGGGCACCGGGCGTGACTGCCAACCCGTCAGTGGGCGGAGGTACTCGTTGATCCCGGTGACCGTCCGTGACGGGTCGTACGGATCGGGTGCGGTGCCAAAGAGCAAGGGCACCCGATCGGGCACGAGGTTGATCGCCCGCAGCCCGCTCAGGTAGGTATCCGACGCCTGCTGCTCGAGGACATCCCACCGCTTCTCCCAGAGCGTTTTCCACACGAGGTGGTTCTCCTCGGTGTAGCGCTCATAGTGCTGTTTGACATAGAACTGCTCGGTGTCGATCTGGGTGTGATCGAGCCCCGCCGAGTCGTCTGCGGCTTTCTGTGCCCGGTCGAACTCGTCGCCGTCGATGATGTTGTTGTAGTTGATGTCCGCACGCATGGGATGCCTCCTGGGTGCTCTATTCTAGAGCACCGGATCCAAAATTGCACGGTCATCCCCCGAAGCACGCCCATGCTTCGTCCTCGGTGATTGCCTGCTCGATACCGATGGCTTGGTCGGCGCTCATGCCCGCTCGTCGACGGTGGACGGCAGTCTGGATTGAATCGCCCGGAGCCGCACGCACGATCGGGACATCAGACCCGAACAGCACGCCGGTGCCCGGTTCAAGCCCCGAATCAATCAACGCACGGATCGGGAGCACCCGGTCCAGACGATCCGGAACGGCTTTTCTCAGCGCCTCAATATCCGGCAGCAGATGGCACGGCTGGACCGATGCGATCACTCCAAGCTCCGCGAAACGCCCGAGATCGTCGGGGTGGACCAACTCCGCGTGCTCGATCCGGCACCCGTTGTGCGCACAGTCCGTTGATTCGATCGCGTTGAGCACCGCCCGGACCGCGCCGTCGCCGATCGCGTGGGCCGCGATGGGCAAGCCGTGCGACCGAGCCACCCAGCACGCATGCGCGATCTCCTCGTTCGTCATCATCGGGGTCCCGCTCGGATGCGCGGGCGGGGCGTCCGCGAACGGCTCGAGCATCCACGCGGTGCGCGAGTTGAGTGTGCCGTCGGTGAAGATCTTCACCCCCCCGAGCGTGACGGCCCCGTGCCACCCGGGACGCGCCGCGATGGTCAGCTCGAGCTCCGCCTCCAGCGGGAACAGTTTTGCCCGCATGTTGATCTCGCCGGCGGTGATCAGGTCACTGAGCACCCCGCCAAGCCAGGGCTGCGCCTTGAGATCATGGACCTCGACGAACCCGAGCTCCGCGAGGTGTACGCACGCATCGCGGACGAGCGCGTGGCGTTGCGACTCGCCCGGCTCGGGCACGCTGTTCCAGAGCAAGAGTGCCGCGTGCTCGAGCAGCACCCCGGTGGGGTTTCCGGCATCATCCAAGCAGACCCGCCCGTTCCGGATCCGCGTGTCCTTGTCGATCCCGGCGTGCGCAAGGGCCGCGGACGAGGCGCACAGCGCGTGGTAGTCGAAGCACCACGCGCAGACCGGTCGCCCCGCACATGCGTGGTCCAGTTCGTTGGTCGTGGGGTATCGCGGGTCCTCCCAGGCATCGGTTCGGATGCCGTGGGCGAGGACCCAGCCGCCCGGCGCGAGCCCGCGGGCGTGCTCGGCGAGTGCCTGGATCGCTTCCTCACGCGAGGTGCACCCGCTCAGATCCGACATCGTCAGCGATCGCCCGAGCTGAAAGATATGGGCGTGCGCCTCGCGGAGGTTGGTCGGTCCGCCGTTCATGCGTGGTCCTTGATGAGGCGTTCGATCACGATTCGCGCGGCCTCCTCATCCCCGCAGGGCTCGCCGAACCGAACACGGATCACCCCGAAGCGGGCGCGGACATCAAACCCGTGCGGGTCGATCCCGACGGCTGTGGGTTCTTCCGGCTGTGCACCCGTGAGCGAATCGCAGATCGCCGCGAGGACCACCCGGTCCGCATTGAGCAAACGCCCGAGACGAGAGATCGCGGGCCCGAGCGGGTTGGGCTGCTGGATCTCGTCGCCGTCGACGACCTCGCTGTTGTCGAGCTTGCCGCCGAGGATTGTCGCGACGGCGTAGTGCGTCAGCGGCGACCCGTCGTGGTACGCCCGGTGCCGATCGTGGAGCGCCTCGTTGCCGGTCTCCTCGAGCGAGAGCATGAGCGATAGCGGCGGCGCGAAGGATTCCTCGGGGATCATCAGCACATGCTCGGACGCATCGAGGATATCGCGGTCGCAGTCGATGATGAGCGCCCCCGAGTCCGGGAGCACGCAGTAGCGGATAGGTGTGGGGGTCTCATCCGCGAGGAGCACACCGAGGGTGTGGGCCCGGAGCAGGGCTCGTGCGCGTCGCGGAGCGTCTGGGTGGTTGTGCTCGAGCATGGCTGATTGTGGGCGCGGCGAGTATGCGAGGGGTGGGGCGGGGAGAAAAAAACAGGGCCGACCGTCGGGTCGACCCTGCTGAAAGAGTAGATCTTGGAAGGATTTAGCGGCGGGTTGCTTTCTTGCGGGTCGCCTTCTTCCGGGTGGTGGCCTTGGCGGCGGTGGTCTTCTTTGCGGCCTTCTTGCGGGTGGCCTTTTTCTTGGTTGCCTTCTTCTTGGCTACCTTCTTGGCTGCTTTTTTCTTGGTTGCTTTCTTCTTGGTGGCCTTCTTGCGGGTGGCCTTTTTCTTGGTTGCCTTCTTCTTGGCTACCTTCTTGGCTGCTTTTTTCTTGGTTGCTTTCTTCTTGGTGGCCTTCTTGGCGACCTTCTTGCGTGTTGCTTTCTTCTTGGTTGCCTTCTTTGCTACGCGTTTCTTCGTTGCTTTTTTCTTGGTCGCTTTCTTGCGTGTTGCCTTCTTGGCCATGACTGATTCTCCTCGTTCGTCTCGGGGCGCTTCACCGTGAAGCCCAACTCAGCTCAATGTCGGATGATGTTGTGCTGCGCTGTGTTGCCCTTCCTCGAACGCGTGTAAAAGAACTCTGTTGCTTCATCGGAGTGATTCCGACCACTCCTTGAACGAAGTACGCGTACCGTGCGCACTTTACGACAACCGTACCATACACGAAGTTGTGCGCGTGTGCGCGCGAAACGAGAATTTCTGCGCGCTCGTCATCACGCGATTCGTCGGTCCGCGCACCGACACTCGGCGTGCGCGACCAGCTGTTCCGTCCGATCATCAACACAATGGCCGCGCATGAATCGGGCGTCGGCGCGTCGACCGAGATGACTGCCGGTTATGGGCGCGATTTGCGCGGTTGCGACAAACGATCGTTATTTCGAGGCAGGTTCGCGGCAGATCTTTGCAAGTTCGTCCCCGTTTCGCGGAGAAACTTTGTTCTTGTTCAACAGCAATCGAGTGTTTTTCTGTCCCGTGTGTGCGAACAATCATCCCGACGCGCCGCCAAGTCGGACGCCGATGACCACCGATGCCCGTGCACACAAGCGGGCGCATCAGAGAGCACACGCATGAACACCACCGCGCCGAATATTTCTTCTTTCCACACCGCTTCCGGGCTGCGCATCGTGTTCGAAAAAATGGACGCGATGGAGTCCGCGTCGATGCAGATGTTCATCCCCGCGGGCTCGGCGCACGACGATGCGGATGCGCTCGGCGGCTCCGCGGTCGCCGCCGAGATCCTCCTCCGGGGCGCCGGCGCACTGGATTCACGAGCCCAGGCCGATGCGTTCGATCAGGTCGGTGCTCTGCGGAATTCCTCGGTTGGAGTGCGGTTTTTGAGCATCTCGGCGTCTGTTGTTGGCGCTCGGATCGTTGAGGCGCTGCCGCTGGTCGTGGACATGGTGCGCTCGCCGAGGTTCACGGATTCGAGCCTTGCGCCGGCGTGCGAGCTCGCCAAAGCGGGCATCGCATCGCTCGCCGACGACCCGCAACAGCGGGCAGTTCTGGGCGCACGATCGCGTCACCTGCCCGCGCCCTACAACCGTGACACGCTCGGCACGGAGGGCGGGATTGATGCGCTGTCATCCGAACAGCTTGCAAACTGGTGGGCATCGCACGCCGTGCCGAGCGGGTCCATCCTTTCTATAGCCGGCAGCTTCGACACCGAGCGTGTGCTCGCTTCGCTGGATTCGCTGCTCAAAGGATGGAGTGGTGAGCGGGCTCAGCCCGCCGTCGGGGATGCCCCGGATCGCGGATATGCCCATGAAATCGACGATTCCAACCAGGTTCAGGTGGTCGTGCTTCATGACGGCCCCAAGGAGGGGGCCGACGACAGCGTGCTTGAACGCATCGCGGTCAATGTGCTTAGCGGCGGGATGTCGGGTCGGCTCTTCACCGAGGTCCGCGAGAAACGCGGGTTGTGCTACGCGGTCTCGTCGAGCTATCGCGCCGATTGCGACCGGGGTGTCGTGACCAGTTATGTGGGGACCACACCCGAGCGTGCCCAGGAGTCGCTGGATGTCCTGCTTGAGCAGCTCGCGCAGATCAACGCGGGGGATGTGACGAAAGAGGAGTTCGATCGTGCGCTCATCGGGATGAAGAGTCGCCTTGTTTTTGCGGGTGAATCGACGCGTGCACGCGCCGGCGCGTGCGCCGCGGACATGGCGAACCTCGGGCGTGTGCGCACGCTCGACGAGATCGTTTCCCGCATCGATTCGGTGACGCTCGACGAGCTCAACGCGTACCTCCGAAGGCGCGATCCCGGCACCCCGACCATCCAGACGCTCGGCCCGGACGCGCTCACACCGCCCGCGGCGCGCTAAGTTCTCAAAATTGTGGATAACTCGGTTTCCGTATTCCTAGACTCGCCCGATGTCCGCACGCACCACAAGAGCGTTGATCCAGTACTCCCTCATGGGCGGCTTGCTGTTCCTGCTCGCCGTGTTCCTTCTGTACCCGATCGGGCTGACGGTCCGCGGCGGGTTTGCGGAGGATGTCTCGACGGGTGATGGGTGGACGCTCGATCATCTGATGCTGGTGTTCCGAGATCCGCTCTTGATCAAGGGGATCGTCAACGCGTTCAAGATCGCGATCACGACGACGCTCTTGTGCATCATCGTGTCGCTGCCGCTCGCGGTGCTCAGCGCGAACTTCAGTTTCCCGGGCAAGAAGCTTCTGAACGCGATGATCCTGGTGCCGTTGATCTTGCCGCCGTTTGTCGGCGCGATCGGGATCCGGGCGTTGCTCGGACGCGCCGGGGCGCTCAACGCGTTGTTCGGGACAGACTGGGATGTGCTGGGGGCGACGAAGTTCTGGGGCGTGGTCGCGGTGCTCGCGTTGCATCTGTATCCGATCATTTACCTCAACGCGACGGCATCGCTGGCCAATCTCGATCCGGCGCTCGACGAGTCCGCGGAGAACCTGGGCGCGGGCCCGTGGCGGCGGTTCTTCACGATCACGCTGCCGCTGATCCGCCCGGGGCTGTTCGCGGGGGCGACGATCGTGTTTATCTGGAGCTTCACCGAGCTCGGCACGCCGCTGATGTTCGATTACTCGCAGGTGACCTCTGTGCAGATCTTCTACGGGCTGAAGGAGGTCCAGAACTCTGCCGAGCCCTACGCGCTCACGCTCGTGTTGCTGGTCTCCGCGATCCTGTTCTATGTCATGGGCAAGCTCGTCTTCGGACGCAAGGGGTACGCGATGTATTCCAAGGCGTCCCGCGCGGGGGGCGAGACCCCGCTCGGCAGGTTCTGGGGGTGGGCGGCGGCGATCGGGTTCGGGCTTGTGACGCTGCTGGCGGTGATGCCGCACATCGGCGTCGTGCTCACCGCGTTCGCCGAGCCGGGATCGTGGTATGAGTCGGTCCTGCCGGGTGCATTCACCGGGGATCATTTCGCGCAGGCGCTGACCGCGGGCGAGTCGTTCACCTCGATCAAGAACTCCATCATCCTCTCGCTGCTCGCGATGATCCTCAACATGGGCTTCGGCGTGCTGATCGGATACATCCTCGTCCGCACCACCATCAAGGGACGCGGGGTGCTCGATGCGCTCTGCATGCTCCCGCTCGCCGTCCCGGGGCTCGTCATGGCGTTCGGGTATGTCGCGATGACACTCCGCTGGCCCTTCGACGGCTCGCTGCACTTCCTCGGGATGAATATCCCGGCGTTCTTCGACGGCACCAGGGTGGATCTCGAGGTCTTCGGGCAGAACCCCAACCCGTTCCCGCTGCTGATCGTTGCTTACGCCGTGCGCCGATTGCCGTACATCGTTCGTTCGACGGTCTCGGGGCTCGAGCAGACCTCCGGCGAGCTCGAAGAGGCGGCGGTGAATCTCGGTGCGACGCGGGTGACCGCGGTCCGCAAGGTGATCGTGCCGCTGATCATGGCCAACCTCATCGCGGGCGGGCTCTTGGTCTTTAGCTTCTCGATGCTGGAGGTGAGCGATTCACTGATCCTGGCGCAGAAGGGCGAGCACTTCCCGATCACGAAGATGATCTACGAGTTCACGACCCGGCTGGGGGATGGGCCGTATATCGCGAGCGCCATGGGCGTCTGGGGCATGTGCCTGCTGACGGTGACCCTGTTCGGCGCGTCGTTGTTGCTCGGGAAGAAAATGGGGTCGATCTTCCGGGTCTGATCGTTCGTAGGGTTGCCCATGAATATCCGACCGACCACCAAGGAAGACTTCGCCCCGATCGCGGAGCTGCTCAACGACCAGATCATGAATGGGTTCGCCCACTTCGGGACCATCCAGACGGACGCCGGGGAGATCGAGCAGTCGTGGTCATCCCACGCCGACACGCACCCGTGGCTGACGGCGGTTGACAACGAGGGGAACTTCCTCGGGTTCGTTAAGAGCTCGCCCTGGAGCCCGCGTGGTGGGTACCGCTGGACAGTCGAGGTCTCGGTGTATCTGGTCGCGCATGCGCGCGGGCGGGGGATCGGGCGGGCGTTGTACGACGAGCTCTTCCGGATCCTTCGGCTGCAGGGCTATGTCGTGGTCTACGCCGGGGTGTCGTTGCCGAACGAAGCGAGCGATCGGCTGCACAAGGCTATGGGCATGAAGCCGTTCGGTGAGGTCACTCCCTCGGGCTTCAAGCAGGGCAGGTGGGTGGATGTACGCTACTACCAGGGACATCTGGTGGATCCGGCGAGCGCGACACCCCCGATGCCGGTGCAGCCGATCGCGAGCGTGTACCCATAGCGGGCGATGGTTTGCGTACAATGAGTGATGGGCGCCAAGCCGACCATCGCGGTCTCGTTGGGTGACCCGGGTGGGATCGGCCCGGAGGTGGTGATCCGCGCGCTCGCGGACCGGGATCGCAGGCGGTCCGCCCGGTTTGTCATTCATGGCTCTGCCCGGGCGATGCACGATGCGAGCGAGGCGTGCGGGATCGACCCGTTCTGGTGGCAGATTGATCCGAGGTCCGCCATCGCGTCGACCGCGACGCACGATGTGGTGCTCATGGACACGGACCCGGAGATGCTCGACGAGGGGATCGAGCCGCGATTCCCGAGGCACGCCGACCGAGTGAGCGGGATGCTCAGCTTCCGCTGGGTCGAGAGCGCGATCGCCGATGCCCAGCGCCCGGAGAACGACCCGATGCATGCGCACGCGGTGGTGACGGCACCGATCAACAAGCAGGCGTGGGCGCTGGCGGGCAAGAAGCGGTACCCAGGGCACACGGAGCTGTTCGCCGAGCGGTTCAGGTCGAAACAGTACGGGATGCTGTTTGTGGGCGACAAACTCCGCGTGATTCTTGCGACGGTGCACATCGCGCTCAATGACATCCGCAACAAGCTGACGATCGGGGCGGTGCACAGCGCGATCGATCTCGGGCACCAGGCGTGTCTGGATCTCGGGATCGCGAGGCCGAGGATCGCGGTGTGCGGCCTAAACCCCCACGCGGGTGAGAATGGGCTGATGGGCGACGAGGAGGCGAGGCTGATCGAGCCCGCGATCGAGCTGGCGCAGCACGCGGGTATTCTTGCGAGCGGGCCGTACCCGGCGGACACGGTGTTCAACGCGGCGGTCAACGGGAAGTTCGATCTTGTCGTCGCGATGTACCACGACCAGG
>JAGQOC010000141.1 GCA_020427745.1 Phycisphaerales bacterium
TCGAGGAACGCGAAGACATCAAAAACATCAAGCAAGCCGTCGCCCGTAAAGTCCGCGATCAGTTCACCGAGGTTGAACGCATCGAGGAACGCGAAGACATCAAACACATCGAGCACGCCGTCACCCGTGAAGTCCGCGGTGCACTCCGAAGAGTCCGGCGTCGCGGTCAGCAGCACCGCCTCGGTCCGGTTGAGGCTGATATTTCGGGCGCTGCCCACCAGTGAGATCGTGCCGTCGGGGGCAACATCGATCGCGGTGAGGCTGAGCCCGCTGTAACCGGCAGGAACAACCGCGGAAAGATCAACGAATGTGCTCGCGCTCCCCGCCCAGATACCCGGGTGAGACCCCGTGCCGTCGTCGTAGTTCACGGCACCGAGCTGGAGCCCACCCTCGCAGTCGGATACGGTGCTCGAGAGTGCGCCGTCCGGGTGAATATCGATAATCGACTCCGGGGTTCCGGACCAGATCACCGCGTGCGAGTTGCTCCACTGGTTGACGACACCGACCTGCTGCCCGTCCGAGGCGTCAACAATCGCGCTGTTGCTCGCCCACGACGGGTGCATGTCGACGAATGTAGAGCTTGTACCACTCCACCGCGCGGCGTGCACAATCGCGAACGGGAGCGATGCGGTGCCGTACTGGTCATCCCCATCGACCGCCGAAGCGCTGCTGTTTCGATAACCTGTGGGATGCAGGGAGTAGGCGAACTCGTGCGTCGGCGCCTGCCAGATCACCGCCTTGTTGTAGACATTCCCCGACGCATCATCGGTTGTGCCTGTTCCTACGACGGAAACGCCGTCCGTCGCGCTCATGAGCGTGTATTCGTACCCCGAGTAGTTCGTGGCGTGGAACGAGCCGTTGAGATTCCACCACGCGCCGCGACGGAGATAGCAGGTGTACCACTGCCCGCTGATGTAGCACTGGTACGGCCACCACCACCAGCCGACGAGTTTGTCGCCCTTGAAATCCAGCACACTCCCGCCCTGCGAGCCCGAGGGGGTGAGATTCACCCCGCTCGCGGCGGACCCGGACCACTTCCAGGGATGATCGATGTTGTTGTATTCGGGTGTATCAAAGATCGCGTTGCCCACCTGAACGCCGCCGTCCACCGCGGTCGCGTAGGAGGACTCCGCAACCGACGGATGGAGATTGGTCCAGGTCCAGTTGGTTGAGATCGAAGGCGGCACGCGGACCACGACCGACGCGCCGCTGCTGGTCACCTCGCCACAGGAGTTCATCGCGACGACCCAATACAGCCCCTCATCCGCCTCGGCGGCCTCTTGGATCGAGAGCGAGCTCGTCTGCGAACCCGCAATCACGCCGCCGCCATCCGCGGGTCCATCAGCCAGCGGCTGCCCATCCTTGAACCATTGATAAGTAATCACGCCCCCGCCGAGGGTCTGGCAGTTGATCCCGATTGTGGTGTGCGCCCAGACGGTGGTATCCACCGGCTGCGAGCTGAACCGCGGGCACGGGGTGGTGTAGAGCGACTCGGTGCCATACGAACCGCCGCTCAGGTTCTCGCCCCCGAAGACATAGATCCGATCGTCTGATCCGAGAAGCGATGCGAAGTTCCGACGCGCCACGCTCATTTCTGGTCCGTCGGCCCATTCATTCGTGAGCGGGTTGTAGACCATCACGCCCGCGGTGGCGGTCCATGTGCCGATCGGCCCGACCGTCCCGCCGAGCACATAGACCCGCCCGTCCGCGCCGAGGGTTGCCTTGTGATCGGAAACCGCGATCGGCATGTCCGCGACGGCGGTGCTCGACCAGGTATCGCTCGCGATATCGTACTGGAGCACCTGATTCAACCTGCTCGAACCGTCTGCCGATACGCCGCCGATGACCAGAATATGCCCGAGCCCATCGAAACAAGCCGCCGCGTTGGCGACCGGTGTGGGCATCGGCGCGATCGGCTCCCAGATATCCAGGTTCCCGATAAACCGTTCGCAGTACGCCGAGTTTGGGTTCGAGGCGGAAGCACCCACGCCGTTCCCGCCGCCGAGGGAATAGATCCGCGACGAATCGTCGGTGCAGTACGCGAAACCAATCGCGGGCGCGAGCGTTCCACGGGCAGCGTGGTCTGTCCAGGGTCCTTCAACACTGTTCCACTCAAACGGCAGACGCTCGTTCCCGGGCTCGTCGGGTCGATCACCGCCGAAGATGATGATCCGACCGAGCGAATCAACACCCCCGCCCTGCCCCAAGATGTAGCCGATGCCGTCGAACCCGATCTCTTCTGTCCATGACGATCCGCCCAGTGGCATGGAATAGACGGAACCGTCCTCGTTGTCGCCCGCCGTCCAGGGTGGTCCGCCCATCACAAAGAGCTGCCCACCCAGCTCGATCCCGACTGCGTGGGTTTTGGCCACGCCGCCGGTCGGCATTGCGGGGCCGGCCTCCCATACCGCCGTCGACTGTGCAATCGCGGGGGCGCTCAGAAGAAGAACAGCAAGCGAGTATTTCAGCATCGGAAACTCCCTCGGGAACAGGCTCACGCCGGGCATCCTGCGTTGAACGCGTCGAGATACGCAAACACATCGAAGATATCGAATACGCTGTCACCGGTCAGGTCCGCGATCGGATCCTGGGCGTTGAACGCGTCAAGGAACGCGAAGACATCGAAGATGTCCAGCACGCCGTCGTGGGTGAAGTCCGCCGGGCACACATCCGTCGGTGTGAGCACGAACGCCCGGAATGGGTCCCCCCCAAGGGACCCGACCCCGACGATCTGCCCGCTGTCGTTGATGCCTGTCGCGTTGTTCAGGATCCAGCCGGAGTTCGCATCGATCAGCGTATTGAGATCACTCATCACACCCTTGTTCCAGACGAACGCGCGGTTATCCGAGTTGCCGACAACCTCGCCGTTGTTGTTGATCGCCAGCGCTGTGGAGTACTGGTCGCCCAATATCCCGAGATCCGTCCGCTGCGTGACGACGCCGGCACCGTTCAGGCTGAACAGGAACCCGTGCGTCTCGCCGGAGGGGAGATGGGCGATCCCGACAACCTGATTCTGGTTGTTGATCGCGTTGGCCTGCGACCAGTCGCCGCCGAGCCCGCCGAGATCGGTGGGGGTGGTGCCGATCCAGAGGGTGGCGGTCGGCTTCAGCGCAGCGGGACGAGTAGCGCTGCCGACCGCCCACCCCGGATCGTTGACCCCCAGGGCAAGAGAGCTTGTTCCGCCGTCGAGCTGTCCGAGCGTCGTGAGCGTGCCGCTCGTCCACGAGCACGCCTGCTCGTAGCGAAGCCCGCCGGCGCCCGTGACATACCGCGATCCGACAACGGTGGAAGTGTTGTTGATCGCGGTGGGCATGAACCCGCCGAGCATCATCGGCATCGCCATCCCGCCATCGTATCGGAGGGCCGTCGTGGTGAGCTGCCCGAGCATGTACGACGCGACGATCACCTGGTCGTTGTCGTTGATCCCCATCGCGTGCCCCTGCGAGGTCATCCCCATCGTCGTGATCGGCGTAAAGGTGTTGCCATCGGAGGTGAACCCGTGGTAGCGGTAGAGCAGGTCCACGGCGTACCCGGTCGCGATCCCGTTGTCGTTGATCCCGGTCGCGACCGCGGCGTCGCCGAGCGACCCTAGATCCGTGATCGCGTAGTGGTCCGCGCCGAGCGCCCCGCCCGTGAGGGCCGCGAGCAGAAATACAGTTGTTGCATGCTTTGCGTTCATGTCACGGCTCCTTAGTCATCGACCTTGTGGAAGAACGGCTCGTCCGGCTGCTGTGTGTGGCACACCGTGCAGTCCGAGATGATCCCCGCGAAACCCTGGTGCAGGACCGCCTGCAGGTTGTCCGTCTCGGTGGTCGCCGGCGTGATCGCGTGCGGGCTGCCGTGGCACGCGAAGCACGACACGCCGCCGTGCCCGATCGACTCGCGGAACAGCTTGCCCGGCTGCTCGAAATCGAATCCCGGACGCGAATGACAGTCCGCGCAGCGAGGCTCATCGACCCAGGGCGTCCGTGCGGGATTCCCCACATCCGCCATGGTGCCATGGCAAGAGACACAGTCCATGCCGAGGGTGGAATGGATATCACGCTGGCACTGCGCACGCCGACCGGGGTGGCACGAGTAGCAATCGTTCCCGAAATCCACCGGGAGATCATCAAGACGGTCCGCGTGCGCACCGTGCATCGCCGACGAGAAGCTCGAGATGCCGGGCTGCCCGGGCGCCCCGAGCGCCGGATCGCTGTGGCACCCGGCGCAGAACACCGGCTGGCTCGCCTCCAGATCCGTCCCGTGCAGACGGTCGTGGTCGCGGAGCACATCGAGCTCGACATTCGTTCCGGGCCCCGGATCGCCGTGGCATACATTGCACGAGAGCTCCCAGGACACGGGTACTACGGTCTGCGTCTCCGCGACCAACCCGGTGCCTTCCTTGTAGACCGAGACCTTCGCCATCTGGTACGGGTTCACGCGCCCCGCGTCATCCTCCGGCGTGATCGGGATCCCGGTCACATCCCACTTGTGCTGGTGCGCGGTCATCTCGCCGCTCATCCCGTTGCCCGTCAGCCCGACATCGGGAGGAAGATCCACGCCGAGCAACGCCTCGTCATACTTCCAGAAGTTGGACTTCGTCGTCGAGTGCGTGTTCCCCGGGATCGAGTACTCCACCGTGAAATCACCGCCCTCGGAGAGGTCGATCACATCCGGGTCGTTCCCGCGTTTGATGACCACCGCCTGCACCGTATTGAACGGCGGGAGGATCATGAAGTGCGAGAAGTCCCGCATCATGCAGTGCATCCCGAGATCGTTGTTCGCGAGCACGACATACTGCGCGCTCGATCCCCGGGCGCCGCCCCCGTCGGTGAAGGCGGCAATCCCCGCGCTCGTCGCGATGACGGCGCACACACCGATGGACAACAACTGAGAACGGGTACGATTGAGTATTCGTTTCATGGTTCCTGACTCCGATGAGCAGAACTGCTCGGCGAACCACATGCGAATTCAATGCCAGACAAGAAACTCCGTTTTTGGGATGAGAGACAGCACTTCCCCGGGCGACTGGCCAGTATTGCCACCAATACGGATGATTATGGCCATATTCAGCCGGGCTCAACCCGGTTGCTTACGGGCAGCCGGCGTTGAACGCATCGAGGAACGCGAAGACATCGAAGATGTCAAAGAGCGTGTCCCCGGTGAAATCCGCACGGAGATCGCCGAGGTTGAACGCATCGAGGAACGCGAAGACATCAAAGATATCAAGCGTGCCCTCGCCCGTGAAGTCCGCCGGGCAGGGTTCATTCGGCAGATCCGCCATCGACACGACGCCGTCGTAGTCGAGATCGAAGAAGTTGAACTCGGATCCGAAGTCGATCACCGCAACCTCTCCGTTCACGGCACCATCCCCATCCTCACTCCCACCATCGTGCTCGTCGATGTAATCTGTGAAGGTGATGGTATCGAGGCCGTCGATGAAGCCATCAAGGTTGAAATCCCCGGTCAGTTCATCGAACCCGGTATCCGTCCAGATATAGCTCGCAAACCCGTGGTCTGTCGTTGAAGCACTCCCGAGCAACGCGGTGATCTCCCACCGGTCGGGTTGGCGGTAGTCATCCACATGCTGACCGGTCCACTCGTCTACCAGCACCGACAGCGAGCCGGAGGCAAAGTCCGCCCCGAGAATCAGATCGTCGATCGCCTCCTCGAGCGAGGTGTGGTTCAGCAGGCTCCCATCGAGCGGCTGGTCGGACTCACCCGCGGCGAGCGCTGCGCCGTGATTCGTGATCGGAAACACCAGTGTCACCGTGGTCTCATCCGTCCACGCGTCGTGCTCAAACCGCAGCTCGACCAGCGGATCGAACGATCCAAACTCCGAGCCGCCAAAGGTCCCCCCGAGCGGGATAAAGGACTGCATGCGCTCGAAGAACCGCCCCGAGATTTCCCAGGTCTCTCCGGAGTCGAAGAACGAATCCATGTCGCCGTCCTGGGAGACGATGGTGGTCGCGAAGCACCCGCAGAACGCGAGCGAGAACTCCGCGCCAGACCGCTCAAACTGAGGCCCGGAGTAGAAGTTCGAGTTTACATCGTCGCCGTCCCGCACCATCCGATCCGCGATCGAGCCGCTCGGGCTCAGCCCGAACCGTCCAACATTGGCGAGGTATTGGTACTGCGCCATCGGCATCAGTTCACCACCCGAGTTCTTCTGGTGATCAATATCCAGCCCGATGAACCCGAAGATGGGGCGATCGCCAAACTGGTACGGGTTATAGCCCAGCCCGTTGAACCCGAGCGGACCCGGCGGGGAAACCAGCCCCGCGAGTACCATCTGGATGCGCACAAAGTCCGCGTCGTCATTCTCGAACGAGCCCGAGTACAGATCCGTTGTGGGCGAGCTTGGTATCCAGCCGCGAACCGAGACCGAGAGCAGATCGATCGGCTCAAACCCGGGGGGAAGTGGGGCATCGTTACCAAGATCCGTCCGCCGGATCACCGCATCGCCCGTGGCGTCGATCCATTCGCCGGATGTCGGGCTCGCGAGCACGGTACCGGCGCACACACCCAGCATTGTAAGAAGCACCCTTGCGATCATTGGCGCACCACCCTGCTCGCTCCCTTGTTCGCGTTGGTCTCGATGTCGTAGCGTTCGAGTCGGTAGCGGAAACTCGAGCGCTGCATCCCGATGAGCTTCGCCGCCGCGGACACATTTCCCCCGGTGTGCCTGAGCGCCTGCTCCATAAGTTCACGCTCGACTTCCGAAGCGGTGTGGACGCCCGCCCGGAAGTCGAAGCGAAGCTCGCCGGCAGAATGATCGATCGGGGTTGCACGCCCCGGGCCGGGCTGCTGGATAGCCAGGTCCGCGCTGGAGATGGTGTCGCTCGTCGCGAGCATCGCCGCCCGCTGCACCGCGTTGAAAAGCTCGCGCACATTGCCCGCCCACGGATGCCGGCTGATCGCGCCCTTGGCTTCGCTGCTCAGACAAACCTCGCCGAGCCCGTATTCCGCACGCAGATCACTGAGCATCTTCTCGGCGATCAGCACCGCGTCACCACCCCGATCGCGCAGCGCGGGCAGCGTTATCGAGAACGCATTGATACGGAACAGCAGATCCTCGCGGAACTCCTTCATCTTGACCATCGAGACGAGGTCCTTGTTTGTCGCCGCGATCACCCGCATCCGGACGGGGCGTTGCTTGCTCGATCCGACCTTGCGAATGATCCCGTGCTCGATCACGGACAGCAGCTTGGACTGCAGCGGGAGGGCGAGGTCGCCGATCTCATCGAGGAAGATTGTCCCGCCATCGGCCATCTCAAAGAGACCCTCGCGGGTCGAGTGCGCGTCCGTGAACGCGCCCTTCTCGTGCCCGAAGAGTTCGGACTCGATCAGCGATGCGGGCAGTGCGGTGCAGTTGACATGAACGAAAGGCAGATCCCGTTCCGGGCTCGAATCATGCAGATAACGGGCGACCACGCCCTTGCCCGATCCTGTCTCGCCCGTGATCAGAATGGTTGTCAGCGCGCCACCCGAACTCCCAGAGTGTTCTTCGGTGCGATTCGCGACGGGGATCTGCGCAAGCCGCTCCGCCATCTCCATCACCTGGCGCCATGGTCCCGAGTCACCGATGGGGCCTGATGTGTGCCGTTGAGCACGGTCGAGCCGCTGATACAGTCGGAGTCGGCGTGTCTGCGATGCGCGTTCAAGCAGCCTGTCGGTGCTCAGCAAAAGTTCCTGCATACGGACCGGCTTGGCGAGGTAATCGTCCGCTCCCAGCTTCATCGCCCGAACCGCGTCATCGACCGTGGCATACGCGGTCATCATGATGATCCCGCCGGAGAATCCGCCCTCGCGGACCTCCTGGACATAGTCGATCCCGGACTCATCCCCGAGGTTCACATCCGACAAGATCAGATCGAAGTGCGCCTCCCCGAATGCCTCGCGGGCTTCAGCGAGCGAACCGGCCGAGTGGACCTGATGCCCCGCCTTTCCCAGCGTTCGACCAATGGTCAGGCGCAGGTTCTCGTCGTCCTCGATGAGCAAAATATTGGCCAATCGACACACTCCGTTGGCCAGCATTGGCCATTATGGATCCTGATCATATAGCGCATGATACGCGATCTGGATCAAAAACGCGCAACCTATTGAATCAGAAGCATTTAAAGGCGATTTGATCTCGATTCGCCCGAGATGCTGCTGAACGACGCGATGACACAATGCAAGCCCGATGCCAGTCCCGTTTTTGCGTGTGGTGAAGTATGGGCGGAAGATCGTTTGCTGCAATGCTTCCGGGATCATTTCCCCGGAGTTCTCGATGCGGACCGTCCAATAACGCCCCGAGTCGTCCTTCCCGCCACCGACGCGCACCCGGATCGCGGAGCCCTCCGGGGCGTATTCGACGGCGTTGCTCAGCACCGCGGTGATCGCGTGCTCCAGATGGTGCGCGTCCCCGATTGCCTTCCCTGAACCGGCGCTGCCCTCCATCTCGATCCGACAGCCCCGCGACTGGGCAGCCGCCCTATGTGCTTCGATTACCGAGCTTACCAGTGAGTCCGGGTTGTACTCTGCGGGGTGCATCTCGAGGGGGGCCGAGGTCCGCACCATTTCCTTGAGCCAGCCCTCGAACCGGTCGACCGTCACAATGATCCGTTTCTGCAGATCAGCTAGATCCGATCCCTCGGGCAGTTCGTCGAGCGTCGTCTCGCTGAGCGCTCGGATACCCGCGAGGGGTGTTCGCAGGTTGTGCACCGTCCGCTGAGCCATCTCGCCCATCGCGGCAAGGCGTTCCTGCTCGATCCGACGCACCTGCATGGTGTGGATCAGTCCCCCCATCCGGTTGAACTCTTCCCCGAGCCTGCCGAGTTCGTCGTTTGTGTGCACACGGATCTTGTGATCAAAGTCACCCAGCGCCAATCGCTCTGCACCCTCACGGAGACGGTCGATCGGGGAGAAAACCCATCGGCGGATGAACATCACCATCACCATACCGATCGCGAGCGCGCCAACGATCGTCACCGCAAGGATGATGTAGATTCGGCGTGTGAGCGTCTTGCCGAACTCCGCCGACAACGCCGCGTCTTCGAGGATCCGCCCCTCAATCCGCTCGATGAGTTCATGTCGTGTATCGATCTGCTCGATCAACTGCGCCGCGTGCTCGTCCGTCTTCGTTCCGCGCCATTCGAGGTTTGCGGCGAGGATAATCCCCGAGCGGATCCGGAGATTCCTCGGCGTGCTGATCCCGGACTGCTGCAGCACGCTGGGGATCAGCGAGAGCTCATCGACCAGTTCCGCGATCGCCTGCTCGGAGGTTTCCACATGTCGGGCGGTTTCCTGGACGCCGATCCCGGAGCCGTTCATTTGCGAAGAAACAAGGTCGATTTCTTCCTCGCCCATCCGCTTGATCTCATGAAGCCGGCTCATCACAGACTGCACCGAACGCAGCGGCAACGCGAGCTCACGCTCCAGAAACCGGATGCTCCATACACTCAACGCGACATTCGAGGCGAGGGTGAGGACCAGCAACGCAAGAACAATTGAAAGCTTGGTCCCCAGACGCATTGTTATCTGATCGGCTGGTAATCCCAGCGCCACCCGGCTTCCTCATCGGGTGTCGACGACGAGGCAACATGCCCGTCCATAAACGCGGCATTCGCCTGCCCGTTGTGACGCAGCCCCGGGAACCAGACTCGATCACCCGCGTAGGGCCCGAAGGAGTCGAGCGAGGGCGCGGTGTAGATCGGGTTCGCGCCGATCATGAACGCACGCTGCCCGTCCACATCGATCAACAGCGGGACATTCGATTCCTGCACGACCGATGGATGCAGCCTCGCCTTGACCGCCCGCGGACGCCCGTGGGAATCCACGATCTCCGCACGATCGAGCCTGGAGTTGAAACCGAACGAGATATTCTGAGGCGGGCCGACGGCACCGGAACTGCAGGCGACATTGTTGCGGAGCGTGACCGGATCGCGCACACTCGGGCACCGCATCGGGTCATTCCCGTTCGAATCCGGCGTCTCGTGGGTCTGCTGGTCTCCGCCCCAACGCCAGAACTCGTCCACCCCGTACTGGCTTTCTTGGAAAGTCTCGATCCGGAAGGTGCTCCGTCCGGAGTCCTCGCCGCGATCGCCATGCAGCTGGTCATCAGCAAAGATCTGGAAATCGAACGCGACGGTTCTCTGCGACATCTGGCACTTGAACATCCGGGCACGCTCGATCGAGCCGGAGAGCATCGGGAGCAGAATCCCGAACAGCGTCGCGACGACAGCAATCACTACCAGCATCTCCACCAAGGAGAATGCCCGAAGCGATCGGGTCCGTATCCTTCTCTCCAGAACCCCGTTCATTACCCCATCCTAGCAGATTCTGGGACGCCATGAAGCGGTTGAAGAAAAATCTGAATCAATCCTGCTCCCAATCAACAACTATTGGCCAGAGTTGGTCAATCCCTCGCATGATTCGTCCCAATCCCCGTCCCCGAACACCCGCATTCGCTAAACTACCACCATGAGCGGGACCCTCTTGACACTCGCCGCCGGAGGCGAAGGAAATATCGGAATCGCGGTGGGGATGATCATCGTTCTCGGTGTTGGTGCCCAATGGCTCGCCTGGCGACTCCGTGTTCCCTCGATCCTCCTGCTGCTTGTGTTCGGGATTCTCGCGGGTCCGGTGATGCGATCCCTGTTCCCCAACTCACCGCTCGCGATTGATCCGGACAAGCTGTTCGAATCGGATCTCCTCCTTGCGTTCGTCGGTGTCGCAGTCGGGCTCATCCTCTACGAGGGCGGACTGACACTCAACTTCCGCGAACTCAAATCCTCTTGGAAGCCCGTCACACTCCTTGTTACAACAGGCGCCATCACGACCTGGATCATCGCGGGGGTGGCGGCCAAACTCATCTTCGGGCTCGATACCCGTATCGCCGCGCTCCTCGGTGCGATCCTGATCGTGACAGGCCCGACAGTCATCGGCCCGCTGCTCGCCCACATCCGCCCCGCCGGGACTTCCGGGCTCATCCTGAAGTGGGAAGGCATCGTCATTGATCCGATCGGGATCCTCGCGGCGGTCCTTGTCTTCGAGGGCATCGTCTCGGGCCCCGAGCAGCACGGATTCAACGCCGTTGTTTCCGCGATCCTCATGACCCTCGCCGTCGGCATCGGGTTCGGTGTGCTCGCCGCATTGATCCTCAAGGAACTGATGAACCGCTTCCTGGTCCCCGACTTCCTCCAGAACCCGGTCTCGCTGATGCTCGTGGTCGGGACATTCACAATCTCCAACCAGGTCATGGTCGAGAGCGGGCTGCTCGCGACGACCGTGATGGGGATCGTGCTCGCGAACCAGAAGAAGGTCGATGTTCACCACATCCTTGAGTTCAAGGAGAACCTCCGCGTCCTGCTGATCGCGGGGCTCTTTATCACCCTCGCCGCGAATCTCCGCGTCGATGACCTCGAGGGGCTCGACTGGTTCGGCGTCTTCCTCTTCCTCGCCGTGCTGATCCTCGTCGCCCGCCCGGTATCGGTGTTCCTCGCGACCGTGGGGCAGGGCTTGCAATGGCAGGAGCGGGCGCTTGTCGCGTGGGTCGCCCCGCGCGGGATCGTCGCCGCCGCCGGTGCATCAATCTTCGCGCTCGGGCTCAAGGAGCACGACATCGATGGAGCCGAGAAGCTCGTGCCGCTGACTTTCTGCGTCATCATCGGGACGGTGGCGTTCTATGGACTCACCGCGACCTGGGCCGCACGGATGCTCGGCGTTGCGGACCAGAACCCGCAGGGCGTGATCTTCGTCGGTGCCCCGCGATGGGTCCGCCAGATCGCGTCGGTCCTCAAGAAACGCGGCATCCGCGTGCTCGTGGTCGACACCAACCGCACCAACATCCGCGCCGCCAAGATGGAGAACCTCGACGCGGAGAACATCAATGTGCTCACGATGGGCGACCTATCAGAACTGGATATGCGGGGTATCGGCCGAGTGATCGCCGCGACCCCCAACGACGAGGTCAACACCCTCTCGCTGCAGCGTTTCAAGGGGCTGGTCGAGACCTCGAACCTCTACCGACTACCGACCAAAGCAACGAAGAAAGGCGACGAACACAGCGAGGGGCGCTGGCGTGTCGCGTTCGCCAAGGGAATCGATTACGCCGGACTCGAATCCAAGATCGCCAACGGCTGGGTCGTCAAAGCCACGACAATATCCGAGGAGTTCACATTCGAGGACTACGGCACGCTCTACGGACGCTCAGCGGTCCTGCTCTGCATCATCTCCGCATCCGGCGGGTTGACGATCATCACCGAGGACAAGCCCGCCGATCCGATCGCGGGCGAAACGGTCATCGCGCTCGTGAACCCGGACGAGCTGTTCATGATCGGATAATCACGCATCATGCCGGGGCGGTATCGATCGTGCCCAGCCCGAGCACCTGCCCGAGGATGCTGAACTTCTCTCCTAGCGAGAGCTTCTCCGGGTTCGTCCCGTTGTGGTGCATGAGCACGAGCGTCTGGTCGTCCTGCGCCGGCGACCCACGATATGCGTCTATCGCCGCGTTCACGGTCGGGATCATCTCCGATGGGTGCATCGGTCCCCGCTCCTCGCGGTCGAGCTCCCGCAGCAGATCCAGAAAACCATCGGCGCCGATCATGCTCCCCCCCGGGGTGCTCGATTCGGAGTACGCATCCGTGTACATCAGCACGCAATCACCGGGCGCGAGCCTGTACGCGAGCTGCAGATAATCTGTCGAATCGATCACACCCAGCGGCAGATTCCGGATCCCGATTGCCGGTGTCGGGTCCGTCAGCACGCCCTCCGTGCCCGCGTCGAGCTCCATCCATTCGCCCGTCGAGTGCTTCCGCAGCAGCGGCGGGGGGTGGCCGGCGTTGACAAACACCAGGTGATCCGTCGGCGCGAAATAGGTCGCGAGCAGAGCCGTCGCGAACCGCTCGCCGCGATTGAAGCTGTCGAATGTCCGATTCAGGGAACGCGCGAGCTTTGATTGGTTCGCGATGTTCACCGATTTGCGCATCGCTCTGCGGAGCTGCTCGGCGAGCTCGTGGACACCCGAGCCGTGCCCCGCGACATCCGCCAACGCGATGCGTGTGACGCGTCCGGAGCCGCACCGAGATATGTAGTACACATCCCCACCCCCGCCGGGCGTCTCGTCCGCTTCGGTGAACGGCGTCGAGTGGACATAGAGATCAAGCCCGGGCACACTCGCCGCATGGTCCGCCTGCGACGCACCGCCCCAGACCTCCATGCACTGCAGCCTGTGCGCATCCTCCGGCGCGGTCGGTTGGATGGCTGTGGTCGTGGTGCGCATCGGGTGCTCCTGGTCCTGCAAACAAGCAGGAACACTCACCGATCCCCGGGTATTCCCCGAGAGCCGGGCGAACTCGGCGCCGATGCCCAGTGCATCTTCCCGATCAGCGTCTGCCAGTAGCTCACCGACGGATCGATCACGAACTCGACGATCTCCTCGCCTGTCCGCACACGCATAATGTCACCCTCGTGCAGGCGATCGTGCACCTGACCGTCAACCATCAGTGTTGTGCCGGCGTCCTCGAACGCATTGACAGACTCGATCGTGATCCGGATCTCCGATGATGCAGGCACCACGATCGGGCGGAAGCTCAGCGAGTGCGCCGCGATCGGCGTCAGGATCGATGCATCCACGCCCGGCGCAACAATCGGACCGCCCGCGGAAACATTGTAAGCCGTCGAGCCGAGCGGTGTTGAAACGATTAATCCGTCGCCCGAAACGCTCGGTCCGGGCGCGTTGTCCACGCTCACATCCAGGGTGATCATCCGGTACGGCGGTCCCGCCGTCACAACGAACTCATTGAGCGCCACCGCCGAGCATCGTGGTGTGCCGTCCGCGCCGACGACATCCGCGTGCAATGCACGCACACGGCGTGTCGTCAGTTCGCCATTCCCGAGCAGCACCGGCGCCGCGGCGCGGAACGATTCGAGCTCATAGCCCGCCATAAAACCAACCTTGCCCATGTTGACGCCCAGAAGTGGGCACCCGAGCTGTAGGCATCGCCCCGCAGCGGAGAGGATCGTCCCGTCCCCGCCCAACGCGATGACGAGGTCCACGCCCCCGTTGGTCGGGATCGGCTCGTGCTCGTCGGCCTCGAGCTGCGCGACCAGTTTCCCATGCTGTTCGATCAATCCACGCACTTCTCTGAGCGCCTCGGCCGCTCGCGGCTTGCGGTGGTTCACGATCAGGACGACGGATCTGGGCATGCGTCTACACCCGCTCGGTCGTGGGAGTGGGGGACGGAAGCCGCTCATTTGCAGTCTCCACACGCACGCGATCGTGCGCCGACGGATCCGCGGCGTGGCGGATCATCCGCATGATCCCGGTGCGGTCGAGCCCGACCTCTTTGAGCTGGTCCGGGCGGGAGTCTTGGAGGATCCAGTGGTCCGGGATGCCGTGCCGAACGACGCGAGACGCGTCGAGCCCGTGCTCCTGGGCGCACTCGAGCACCGCCGAGCCGAACCCGCCGACGATCGAGTGGTCCTCGATAGTCAGCACCGGGATCCCGCGGCTGAGCAGGGAACGAACAAGCGTCTCATCCACCGGCTTGGCGAACCGCGCATCGTACACCGCAACACGGTACTCGCTGGAAAGCTCGTCCGCGGCTTCGCACGCCGCGATCGCGGGCGTCCCGAACGCGAGCAC
>JAGQOC010000142.1 GCA_020427745.1 Phycisphaerales bacterium
ACCTCGGCGCCCTTCGGCCCGATCACCAGACCCGGACGGGCGGTCCGGAGGATGATCTTGAGCTCCTCACGCGTCCGCTCGATGTGGATGTCGGCGACCATCGCGTTCGGGGGAACGCGGTTCAGCCGATTGTCCAGGTACTTGCGGATCTTCTCGTCCTCGACCAGCAGCTCGCCGTACAACGCCTTGGGGGCGTACCAGCGTGAGCGGTGGGCTTCTGTGATCCCGAGTCGGAAACCGAATGGATGTGACTTCTGGCCCATTAGCTACGCTCCTGCACTGACACGGTAATGTTACAAGTTCTCTTGAGAATCGGATGGGCACGCCCGCGGTCCTTGGGACGGAACCGTTTGATGTGCATCCCGCGATCCACGCTCACCTCGGAGACAAAGAGCTCGCTCGAATCCGCCCCGAGCTGCTCGGCGTCGGCCACCGCTGCCTGGATGCACTTCTTGAAAGCGACCGCGGCACGCTTGGTGCTGAACTCAAGCATGTTCGTCGCCGCGAGGCAGTCCTTCCCACGGACCAAATCCGCGACAAGCTTGGCCTTCTTCTGGCTCCCGCGCGAGTGGTTCACCGCGGAGGTGAACTTCGCGATGTCCTTGGGGAGACAGCCAACCGCGGCACCGAGCGCCTCGATGTCCGCACGCCGGCAACGCGGGTGGTCACGACCGCCCATCCAGTTGCGGACCGCGGAGACGGCCTTGTCGCCCTTCAGCTTGTCGCTGGAGATCGCGTCGGCGAGCTGTTCCACGCTCACGCCCGCTTCCTGTGCCCGCTTTTTCAGTTCTTCTGATCGAAGTTTCACAGCGTATTCCTTCCTGATCCAGTCCCGGAGTTACTTCCCGGACTTCAGGCCTTCCTTCTTGTTCGTGTGCCCGCGGAAGGTACGCGTGATCGCGAACTCCCCGAGCTTGTGACCGACCATGTCCTCGGTGATGAAGACATCCGGGAACGCCCGACCGTTGTGGATCTGGAAAGTGAATCCCACAAACTCCGGGACAATGGTGCACGAGCGTGCCCAGGTCTTGATCGGCTTGTTGGTGCCCGCCTCGCGCTGCTTCTCTACCTTCAGGTAGAGCTTCTCGTCGACATACGGACCTTTTTTCAGACTGCGACCCATGAGGGTACCTCCAGATGATTACTTCAACTGACCGTAGCGTTTGCTCTTGCGACGACGGAGGATGAGATCCTGCGACGGCTTCTTGCGGTTGCGTGTGCCGCCGCCCTTGGCGAGCGTGCCCGCCTTGCCCGCCGGTGCACGACCGCCCTTACTGCGACCGTCACCACCACCCATCGGGTGAGCATGATGGCTCATCGCCACACCACGGGTCTTGGGACGACGACCCAGGTGACGGCTCATGCCCGCCTTGCCAAGACGGCGGTTCTGGTGATCGGAGTTCCCGACCACACCGATCGTCGCCCGGCAATCAATCAGTACACGACGCGTCTCGCCCGAGGGCATGACCAGGGTCGCGTACTTGCCTTCTTTGTTCGTCAACCGAGCCGACATACCCGCCGAGCGACAGAGCTTGCCGCCGCCGCCGGGGAGCAGCTCGATGTTGTGCACATTCATGCCCGAGGGGATGAAACGCAGCGACATGCAGCTGCCAACGGTCGGCTCCACAGACTCGGTCGCGGAGGTCAGAATCTCCATGCCGTCCGTCAAACCGTTCGGAGCAAGGATGTAACGCTTGACCCCGTCGGCGTACTCGATCAACGCGATGTGGCACGAGCGGTTGGGATCATACTCGATCCCCATCACCTTGCCGACGATCCCGTCGCGATCACGACGAGCGAAATCGATCTGGCGATACATGCGCTTCGCGCCGCCACCGCGACCACGCACGGTGATCTTGCCCTGGTGGTTGCGACCGCCCTTCTTGGGCAGCGGCTTGAGCAGGCTCTTCTCGGGCTTGGTTTTGGTGACCGCCTCGTTCAGGTTCACCGACGCGTTGCGTCGCCCGGCACTGGTTGGCTTGTAGACACGAATGCCCATAGCAGGAATCCTTTCTCACCCGAACTCAGAAGAGTTCGATGGTGTCCCCTTCAGCAACACGCACAACCGCACGCTTCCAGCTGTTCTCCGCGACCTTGCCGTAACGGAAACGACGCGACCCGCCCTTGCGGACCTGCGTGGTCACCTTCAGCACCTTGACACCGAACGCGGACTCAACCGCCTCCTTGATGTCGTCCTTGGACGCACGCCGATCGACCTCGAACGCGTACACATTCAGCTCTTCCATCGAAGCGGTGCTCTTCTCGGTCAGCAACGGCTTGCGAAGGATGTAGTGTGGCTCAAGATTCACTTGGCACCCCCATCGCTCTTCACGATCTTCCCGGTCTGCGAGCTCGGGCCGTTCAGCCACGCCTCGAGTTCCGACTTATCGATCACCAGATAACGGTTGTTCAGCATCTCGAACGCGTTGAGCTGGTCCGAGCGGCACAACTGCACGCCCTCAACATTGCGGGCACACAGACGAGCGTTCTTGCTCTTCTCCGCGTCACCCGACAACGCAACAAGGGCCGAACGATCAACGCCGAGAGCCGAGAGGAACTTCACAAAGTCCTTGGTCTTCGGAGCGTCAAACTTCAGCCCGTCAACAATCTTCACTTCGTTGTCAATCAGCTTGGCCAAGAGCGCATTGCGGTTCGCTTTGCGACGCATCTTGATCGGCATGGACTTGTGATAGTCCGCCCTCGTGCGTTTCTTGCTGAAGGCCATCGCACCGCCGCGGAACAAGTTTGCATTCTTGTCGTCGTGACGAGCGTTGCCCGAACCCTTCTGCTTGTACAGTTTCTTGCCCGTGTACGCGCCCTCAGAGCGGTTCTTGGTCCTTGCCGAACCCTGCCGCTTGTTCGCGTGATACATGACAAAGGCCTGCTTGAGCAGGTCCGCATTCACGGTTTCACCGAGCGCAATCTCATCAATCGGCATGGTGCCGGCAGCTGAACCGCTCATTGTGTAGACGGGGACATCCATTGGTCTTTACCCTTCCGCACGCCTCATTGAACCCCCGACGGCACACGCCGCCGGCCCAATCCGCCCGCCCCAGCTCCGAATATTGCCTCAATGGGCCACCCGAGGGTGTTCGTCGCGTAGGTTGGACTCGGCATTGACACCCGACTCACGCCGGGGCAATCCAAATTCTCTTCGGCGGTTTCGCAAACGCGACCTTCCGACACAGGGTGGAGAGTATTGACACCCCCACCCCCGATATCAACTCCGCAAGGATTATTTTCCTTGCTTCGAACGATTCAGCCTGGTCGCCGGGCGGACCTCCACCCAGCAGTTGTTATGCCCGGGGACGGGCCCCTTGACGAGCAGCAGCCCGTTCTCCGCATCGATCCGAACAACATCCAAAGACCGCATGGTGACCCGGGCGCCGCCGGTGCGTCCACCCATCCGCTTGCCCTTCTTGATCCGCCCGGATTTACCAGCATTGTTGCCGTGACCACCGATCGAACCCGGCGAGCGGTGTTTGCGTTCAACACCGTGCGAAGCCAGCTGCCCCTTGAATCCATACCGCCGCATCGGGCCCATGAACCCCTTGCCCTTGCTTGTTGCGATTACATCGACAAACTTTGTCTCGGCGAAGGTGTCGACCGTGATAGACTGCCCGAGCTCGTAGCCCGACTCTGCCCCATCCTCGACGCGGAACTCGGTGTGGTGACGCCGCGGAGCAACCCCCGCCTTGGCGTCATGCCCGATCACCGGCATCGTCGAGTTGCGTGCCTTGATCTCCCCGGCACCGATCTGCACGCCGCTATACCCATCCACCTCGGGGGTGCGGACCTGGGTGACCGTATTGGTCTCCATCTTGAGAATCGTCACCGGGATCGATACGCCCTTGTCGTCGTAGATCCTCGTCATGCCGATCTTCTGCCCGAGCATATGGGCACCCTTGCTGGGAAGTGTCATATCTGTATCCTTCATCCCCGTATCCCGACGGGTTCGGCTTCATGCCTGCAGCTGCAAGCAGAGGAAGTTTTGTGGAATCCACCCGGCCTGCACCGGACAAAAAGAAAACCAGGACCGCCCTCTCGGACAGCCCTGAACGATTATGCCTTGATCTTCACGAACACGCCCGCGGGGACGACGAGCCGGTTGAGGGCCTCGACGGTGCGTGCATTGGGCTCGTGGATATCGATGATCCGCTTGTGGGTGCGGATCTCGAACTGCTCACGCGATTTCTTATCGACAAACGGGCCACGGAGAACGGTGTACCGCTCGATCCGCGTGGGCAGAGGCACCGGGCCCTTGACCTTCGCGTTGGTCCGCTTGGCATGGTCGACGATCTCACGAGCCGACGCGTCCAGTGCGATGTGATCGTAAGCTTCCATCCGAATTCTGATCCTGCCGGTTGTCATGGAGCGTATCCTTGATGGTCTGGGCCCCGCACAGATTGCTGAGGGGCGATGTACACCGAGGCCAACTGGCCAGCGCGTCGTTCGTTCACTTGTTCCGGATCCAGCGGGATCACCCGACACATCCGCCCCCTGACCAGTCGCACACTGTGGCGATACGATCAGCAGGGTCGGAAGGGTAGACCCACCCCCGCCCGAGTCAATCAACCCGAACCCAACGACCAACAATTTTCCGATTCCCGCTCCACAACCCGGCCCGCTCGCAAGTTTCTTCCCCGCCTTTCGATCTCCTTCACCCATCCGGCCGAATACAACCACGAGACTACCGGAGAACCACACATGCAGATGCCCGCCAAGCTTCTTCCCATCCTCGCGATGCTCCTCACCCTGTCCCCACCCCTGCAGGCCCAGCCCGCCCAATCGAAACCCGAACCGGCGACCGCCGAGCTCCAGAAAGCTCCCACCAGCATCGACAAGCTCGAGCTTTCCCTCTATCTCCCCGAGGGCGCGGTCGCCGAGACCGTTTCCTATGGCACAGAATCCACCACCGCGGTTGCCTTCGCCAACGACATCGGGCTTATGACCATCAAGGGGCAGCGGACCCGGAACGAGGACCTCACCACCAAGCTCGTCGCCGAGAGCATCATCAGCCAGCTCACCGTCGATGAACGCCACCGCCCGATCGGCGAGCTCCTCTCCCACGAACAGCTCCGTATCAAGTTCTGGACCGGCGAACGCTTCTATGTCCGCCAGCTCAGCCCGGATGGTGGGCCCGACGCGATCTTCGGGTACACCATCTTCCAGAACAAGCCCCGCTCCTTTATCGTGTTCGAGCTCCGCACAGACATCAACAACAAACCCGCCGCCCAGTCCCTCTACGAGACCTCCGTCGGCACAATCGACCTGGGAAACCCGGACGAGGAGGACGCCCGCCGATCCGCAGCGATCCAGTCCACCCTCGCGTTCATGGACTCGCTCTCCATCGAGGATTACAAGTCCGTCCTGACCGGGAAAGACTCCGATCAATGGGAACGCCTCTACACCCCCGCGCCCTCGGGCGATGAAATGGACGCCACGGAGCACGGGTACCGGCGCGTCCGCTCGTGGACCGGGTTCAAGGGCGAGCTCACCCCCAAGGATCGCTCGAAGTGGTCCGAGGATGACCGCACACCCGGGTACCTTTTCCAGCTCGACGCGATGGCCCTCGAGGAGAACATGCGGATCGACACCCGCGCGTTGTTCTTTGTCTCTGATTCCCAGGACTCCGAGTCCTGGACCATCCGCATGTCGCTCGTCCAGGAACTCGACGACGAGAACCTCCGCCCCGAGGACCGGATCACCAAGATCAACTCCGCGATCACCGGTGCCCGCGACGGCACCTCGATGAATATCTACCTCGAGCAGAACAACCAGCCCCCCACCGTCACGCGACCGCTCATTCAAGGCGACGGCTACATCTCCCAGGTCCAGACCTATCTCCACTCACGGATGCTCGCGGCCAAGAAGAAAGAAGGCGAGTTCGCCTCCTACGCCTACCAATCCGCCGCCAACACGGTCCTGCTCCGCTGGGACATCGTCGAGCAGCCGGAGGAGACCCCCGGGCTCTGGCGCGTCACCACCAAGGTCTCGGACACCGCGCCCGCAACGGTCGCGGTGTTCAACGAACGCAACGATCTCCTCCGTGTGCGCCTCGCCAACGGACGGATCTGGGAGCCCGTAGAACTCGACAAGCTCCTCAAGCTCTGGAAGAAGAAGGGGCTCCCGCTCGAGTAGCTCTTTCAACCGCCCGGACAGACTCCTAGAGTGCCGGACACCGCTCGGCGATGCAACGCATTGGTCGCCGATCGGTATCCCTGTTCTCTGCGGGTCATTCGATCCGTGCGCACAACCCAGGAGTTCCCGATGACAACCCGCGCCCTCGCCCTGCTCGCCACAATGGCGGGCACCACCCTCTCCATCACCGCCTGCTCCGTCAGTCTCTCGGTCGACGACCAGAACCAATCCTCGATCGCCGTTGAAAACAACATCACGACTGCTGATTCCCGAGCCACCCCCGAGCCCCCGTCCTGGTTCGCCGTGGTGGACGGCAAAGAGATCACACCCCCCAGCATCCCGATGGGTGACCGTGCCACCATCGAACGCATTCTCGACGAGGGGCAGCACCACTCCGAAGTCATGAGCATCCTCTCGAAGCTCACGGAGACCTATGGCCCGCGACTCACCGGCTCGACTAATCTCGAGAACGCACAGAACTGGGCACGCGATCGGTTTCAGTCCTGGGGCATGAGCAACGCCAAGCTCCAGCAATGGGGAACCGTCGCGACCCGCTTCGACCGCGGCCCCTCCACCGGCAAGGTGTTCCTCGTGAACGAGAACCCCGACGAAGAAAACAAGGAACTCCGCACCCTCGAGTTCACCACCCTCGCATGGTCACGAGGCACCGACGGGCCGGTCTCGGGCAAGGTTCTCCGGATGCCCGAAACCATGGACGAATACGAGGCGCACAAAGGCGAATACGCCGACGCGTGGGTCCTGCTCAAACCCAGCTACACCGGGCGTGGCGGCGTCCGCTCCGTCGGGTTCCTGATGCGCCAGCGGATGGACGATCGCAGCAATATCCGAAAAGACATCGAGACCAAAGAGACGGCACCGGCTGATGATGCCGGGGCCGTCGCAGCGGACACCAACGCGTGGAGCGGCACCTTCGATTACCACGGTACGCCAGTCCCCGCGGTGCTCACCTTCGACGAGACCACCGACCCCGTCAGCGGGAGCATGAACATCGAGGGTTTCAGTGATGGACCGATCTCGGAGTTCACCCGTGAGGACAACACGATCAAATTCCACTGGAAACACGCGATGGGCGCGTCGAACATCGAGCTCACCTTCGACGGCGACAAGGCGACCGGCGTCTCACGCTCCTCCTCCGGCAACGAGTTCAAGCTCGCGTTCGCGAAGGGCGCAGCCGCCGAAACCGAGCAAGCCCAGGCCGAAACCCCCGAAGCGATCATGGAGATGGTGCTCAAAGAGAGCCCCAACGGCTTCATCTCCAGCTCCAAGGACGAACGCGTCTGGACCACCTCCGCAAACAACTGGCGTGAGCGTGAGGTCAAGGACTACCCCCAGGACATCGAGATCAATGTCCGCCAGTCCGACTATGACTACCTCGCGACGCGCGCGAGCGAGGGCGTGGACCTGCTGGTTGAGTTCAACCTCGAGAACAAACTGACCGCCGGTCCGATCCCCGTTTACAATGTGATCGCCGAGATCCCGGGCACCGAGCTTCCCGATGAAGTCGTTATCATCTCCGGGCACATCGATTCCTGGGACGGCCCGGGCTCGATGGGCACCACCGACAACGGGACCGGGTCCGCCGTCACCATCGAGGCCGCACGGATCCTCACCAGCCTCGGCGTCGAGCCCAAACGCACCATCCGCTTCTGTCTCTGGGGCGGGGAGGAGCAGGGACTCCTCGGATCCAAGGGCTACATCGAATCCCTGAGCGATGAAGAGAAAGCCAAAATCTCCGCGGTCTTCGTCGACGACGGCGGGACCAACTACGAGGGCGGGGCCCCCGCCGCGGATTTCATGGTCGACTACCTCGCCGCCGCCACCGCGCCGATCAACGGACGCTTCTACTCCGAGACCGACGGCGAGTACCTTAATGTTAACATCCGCCCCACCGGGGACAAGATCAACACCCACGGCGGATCCGACCACGCGTCGTTCAACCGCGCCGGCGTCCCGGGCTTCTTCTGGGATGAGGTCGGGCGTGCGGACTACGGGCATTCGTGGCACACCCAGAACGATAAGTTCGACATGGCGATCGAAGAGTACCTAATCCAGTCGGCGACCAACGCCGCCGTCGTCGCGTACAACCTCGCCAACGCGCCCGGGCTACTCCCGCGTGCAGGCGAGACCAACGCCGAGGAAGCCCAGGTGAACGCTTCCGCGGATTGATCGCTTGAAGAATCTTCAAGCGGGCACCCAACCGGGTGCCCTTTTTCGTGCGCAGAATCCGCGATCTCGCCCGGAAGACCGGAGGAATCACGGCACACCCGGACAACAACCGATACAATGGGCACGCATGGCTACCGAACGACTCATCTCCCCCGCCGCGACCAACCCGGTCGAGGAGCACGCCAACTGGGCGTTGCGCCCAACAACGCTTGACGAGTATGTCGGGCAGCCCGACCTCATCGAGCGTTTGTTGATCGCGATACAGGCCGTGAAATCGCGTCAGGCCGCCTCGGGCGACCTTGACCATGTCGAGCACCTCGAGCATGTCCTCCTCCACGGCCCGCCCGGTCTCGGAAAAACCACGCTCGCCCATGTCATCAGCGCCGAACTCGGCACCAAGGTTCACACAACCTCCGGCCCCGCGCTCGCACGGGGCACGGACCTCGTCGCGGTGCTGACACGCCTGCAGCCGGGCGATGTGCTGTTCATCGACGAGATCCACCGGCTACCCATCGCCGTCGAGGAGTTCGTCTACCCCGCGATGGAAGATTTCCGTATCGATGTGTGCCTCGACACGGGGCTCAACGCCCGAACCGTGCAGATCAAGTGCGCACCGTTCACGCTCATCGGCGCGACCACCCGGGCCGGACTCTTGAGCTCGCCGATGCGTTCACGCTTCGGGATCACGCACCATCTGCGTTTCTATGGGGAGCACGAGCTCGTTCATATCCTTGAACGCTCCGCATCGCTCCTCGGGCTCCGGACAGAGGACTCCCGCGACGCGTTCGGGCTCATCGCCGCCCGCTCGCGTGGGACTCCCCGGGTTGCCAACCGCTTGCTGCGTCGCGTGCGTGACTTTGCGGATGTCCGGGGCGACGGGCGGATCACAAGGGGTATTGTCGACGATGCGCTCTCGCTGGAGGGGGTGGACTCGCTCGGGCTCGATGAGCTCGACCGTGCCTACCTCACCACGATCCGCTCGGTCTATAAGGGTGGCCCGGTCGGGCTCGAGGCCGTCGCCGCCACGATGAACGAGGACACCGGAACGCTTGAGGATGTTGTCGAGCCGTACCTGCTCCAGCTCGGGTTCCTCGCGCGGACCAGACGCGGGCGCATGATCACCCAGCGTGCGTGCGATCACCTCGGGCTCGACGCGATGCCGACCCTCGAAGAGAACAACGCCCTCTTCTGATCCGCATTATTTCTTTGATTTGAACGCGCCAGCGAGTTCCTCTTCGACCTCCTCGGTCAGGTAGAGGATGCAGCCGTCGTTGGGTGAGATCGTCAGCTTGCCCTGGATGAGGGATGCCGCGATCTCGACAGGGACCGCCATCATCGACGAGCCGCAGATGTACTCGTGACGCTTGCGATCGATGATCTCCAGCGGGGCCATGGCATCCTCACCACGCGATTCGAGGAGCTCCTCGTAGATCCTCAGCGCGTCCCTAGGAACATCGCTGACCAGCCCCTCGCGTTTGGTGCGGAGCTCGGCGAGCTTGTCGGCGATCTCGTCGGATCGCTGCTGACGCTCGGCTTCCGCAACGGAGCGGACCTTCTCGCGCTCTTCGAGCTGGGTCGCGAGCTCGGCGTGCTTAGCTTTCAGCTCCTCGATTTTTTCAAGGAAACCCATCGCCTCGGCGTCGTGCTCGTCGCGTTGTCCCTTGAGGTTGTTCACCTCGGAGAGGAGGGCTTTGTATTCCTTGTTTGTCGCCGCGTTGTTCATCTTCTCGCGGAGCTCGTCGATGTGGACCTCGAGTCGCTTGCTCTCGCCCTCGGCGTTGGATTCGCTCGCGGTGAGCTGTCGGATCTGCGCCTGGTAGGACTCGGACTGCGCCCCGAGTTCTGCGAGCTGCTTGGTCTGACTCGCGAGGAAGGCCTCGGCGGCATGAAGCCTCGCCTGAAGCCCGTGCATCTCTTTATCGACGCGGAACAGAGCGAGCAACTTATGGGTCACGGTCATGCAATCCTCCCGAGCGGAACGCCCAGCTACCGCAGACAGTGTAGCCTCCGATCACCCGCCTGACGACACGAAGATCTCCGCGAGGCGCAGCGACCAGAACGCAAACGGCGCGACAAACACCGGCGAATCGATGATATCCAGCACACCCCCGAACCCGGGAAGGCTCGTGCCCGAGTCCTTCACCCGCGCGTCTCGCTTCATGAGGCTTGCTGCGAGATCTCCCATCTGACCCAGCCCGCCGAACACAAAGCCCATCACCGCGCCAGCGATTACCCCCGGGTGGTCCACACCCGAACGGAGCAGCAGCCATGCACCAACCCCGCCCACGAGCGCACTGGTCAGCATCCCGCCGACCAGTCCCTCCCAGGTTTTCCCCGGGCTGAGCCACGGGATGAGTTTGTGTTTCCCGATGGCTGTCCCGGTAAAGAACGCGCCGATGTCGCACGATTTCACGCACGCAAGCACCCAGATCAGCATCCAGATCGGGTACTCCCGGCGGATGAGGATCAAGAAGCCGAGCATCAGCCCCATGTAGACATGGATAAGCAACACGCCCGACCCGACACGGATCGCGCCGTCAATCTCCCGATTTCGGATCGCGTAGAGCAGGCCCGATACGAAGACGATCGCAACGGAGGAAACCCCCACCGCGAGCCCGACGCCCCCGGAGATCTCGAACGGCATCAGCCCGACCCAGCACAGACCAACGAGCGCGGTGACGATCGCAAAACCTGTCCCGACCGGATCACCCTTCGCGCGGAGGATCCGCGCGACCTCACGGGCGCCCATCGCGCTAAGCAGCCCGAGCACCAAAAACGCAACCACGCCGGGGGGGAGGGTCTCGCGGTGGTAAGGGATCCATCCCGGGGTGGGGAGTCGATCGAACCACTCGTCCAGCCACGCGAAGAACGCGATGGCGAGGATCAGGACGGAGCCGAGTGTGAGGCGGTATTTGAGCACAACAGAGAATAGCCCCGAAGGGGTGGGTTTCCTATAAGCCCAGCCCGCCGAACCGGCGTTTGCGGGTCGCGAACGAGCGCACCGCGTTGCACAAGCCGGCTGAGTCAAAGTCGGGCCAGTACTCGTTGAGCACGACGATCTCCGCATAGCTGATCTGCCACAACAAGTAGTTGCTCACCCGGCAGTCCCCCCCGGTGCGGATGAGAAGGTCCGGATCCGGGATCCCGCATGTGTAGAGAGAATCCGCGATCGTGCTCTGGTCGATCTCCTCCGGCGAAAGCTCTCCTGCCTGGACACGCGCCGCGATCAAGCGAGCCGCGTCGACGATCTCGTCGCGTGAGCCGTAGTTGATCGCGAGACACACCGTCAGCCCGGTGCAATCTTCCGTCGCGGCTTCGAGTTGGGCGAGCGCCCCGACGACCTCGTCCGGGAGCCCTTCACGCCGCCCGAGCACACGCACGCGGACATTGTGCTCCGCGAGTGCCTCCTGCTCGCCCGCGCAGTACATCACGCACATCTGCATGAGCGCCTGGATCTCGTCGCTCGGTCTCGACCAGTTCTCGGTGCTGAACGAATACAGCGTAACGACCTCGACACCAACCTTGGCCGCGGTCTCGATCGTATCCCGCACGGCTTTCATCCCGTTGCGGTGCCCGACGACACGCGGGAACCCGCGTTCCTCGGCCCAGCGTCCGTTGCCGTCCATGATGATCGCGATGTGACGCGGGATTTTGCACGGTGGAACATCGGGGAGAAGCCCGAGCGGGTCCGCATCGGGATAGCGGGCCTTGATGCGGTCGAGGGCGGCCCGGTCTTCGGGATTCATCGTCTGCGGGGCATCGGTGCCGGATGACTGCATAACAACCTTTCAGGGCGACTACCGGCGGATCGTCTGCTCGCGGTCCGGACCGACAGAGATCGTGCGGATCGGGACACCAACAAACGACTCGATCCGCTCGATGTACGAACGAGCATTGGCGGGGAGTTCGTCAAAACGCCGCGCCCCGGTGATGTCTTCGGAAAAACCCGGCATGGTTTCATAGTTTGGGGTCGCCTCGCCCAGCAGAATCCCGTCGGCAACAAATCGGTCGGTATCGCCGCTCGGCATCGCGTAGCTCGTCGCGAGCCTGAGCTCGGGCTCCCCGCTGAGCACATCGAGCAGCGTGATGCACAGCTCGGTGGCGCCGGAGACCATCGCGGCGTACTTGAGCGCGACCAGATCGAGCCACCCGACACGGCGCGGGCGTCCGGTCGTGGTCCCGAACTCGCGTCCGCGTGTGCGGATGCCGTCGCCGACCTCATCGAAGAGCTCGGTGGGCATGGGCCCGCCGCCGACGCGTGTGGAGTACGCCTTGACGACACCGATGATCCGCGTAACAGCTTGCGGAGGGACACCGGAACCGGGCCCGATCCCGAGGGCGGACGCGTTGGAGCTTGTGACATACGGAAAGGTCCCGTGGTCGACATCGAGCATCGTCGCGTTGGCGCCCTCGAACAGGATCGATTTGCCCGTGTGGCGGAGATCATCGAGCAGGTACGCGGTGTCCTTGACCATCGGACGGAGCTGCTCGCCGAGCGCGGAGAACTGCTCGGTGAGCTCATAGGCGTCGAACTGCTCGGGCTCACCGGGGTGCAGGGCACTGAAGATCGAGTTCTTCAGCGTGCAGATCATCTCGAGCTTTGTGCGCAAAATCTCGGGATTGAGCAGGTCCCCGATACGGATCGCGGTGGCGCGTTGGACCTTGTCGGCGTACGCGGGGCCGATCCCGCGGCGCGTCGTGCCGATCGCGGACACAACCTGTTTGGTCTGGGTCGGTCCCGAGTCCGCGGCCGGGGAGAGGAGTTCCTCGCGCAGCGCGTCCTCTGCTTTGTGGTAGGGCATGACGACATGGGCGCGATCGGAGATGACCATCGCGGAGGTGTCCACGCCGCGTTCGCTCAGGGTTTTGATCTCTTCGAGCAGACGCTCGGGGTCAACGACGACCCCGTTGCCGACCACCGCGAGCACGCCGGGAGAGAGGATCCCGGACGGGACCAGGTGCAGAGCGTATCGCTGCCCCCCCACGACGACCGAGTGCCCGGCGTTGGCGCCGCCGTTGTATCGGACCACGGCATCGAACTCCGAGGCGAGCAGATCAACCAGCTTGCCCTTGCCCTCATCGCCCCACTGGAGCCCGACGACGGCGGACGCGGTGGATGCAGAACGGTTGTTGCTCATGGATTCTCCCGGCGTTCTGAGGGCCAGAGCCCCCACTGGACTTATCGGTAGCAGAGGATAGTCCCGCTCTGGGCGAGATGGGCGTCCGTACCGGATGTTCCGTTTGCGTCGAGCAAGTCCAGCTTGGGCGTTGCGAATGCGCTGGCGGATCCTACTGATCAGGGCGATATATGGGGTTCCGGAGGGATCGATCAATGGCCGACAAAATGGTTCGCATCATGTGCCCGAATCTGACCTGCCGCAAGGTCCTGGCGGTCCCCGAGGTCGCCCGCGGGAAGACGGTGCGGTGCAAGGGGTGCGCGACCAATATCCGCGTGCCTGAGGCCCAAGCACCCAAGCCCGTGGACAAACACAACTAACCGTCGGGATTATCCCCCAAGGCGTTCATACGAATACATTGCAGACAAATCGCAGCGGCCCCACGATGTCGGTTAGAGCGGGGGCTGCTCGTCATCGTCATCATCGAGATCGAAATCGAAGTCCATCATGCTCGAGTCTTCGTTCGCGTTCCCGGCCGGAACCATCTGCGGGCTCGATGATGGTCGCGACGGGGAGGCCGCGACCTCGGGGAGACCGTCCTCGAAGTACATCGCGGGATCGATCTCACCGGGCTCGCCGTTCACCTCAACCACAAAGACCAGCCCCCCGAACGAGACGAGGTCGCCCGCCGACACCGGGATAGACTCGATGCGTTCCTGATTCACGAAGGTCCCGTTGCTCGATCCGAGGTCGCGGACGACGACCGAGCCATCCTCGATGATGAGCTCGCAGTGCTTCCGGGACATCCCGGCGGTGCGGACACGGATATGGCAATCATCGCTGCGTCCGACGATGGTGCTCGCACGCTCGATCGGGACCCGCTGTGATTGGCCGTTCGGCGTGACGCGTATGAGGGCAATCTGCACTGATACAATCCTTTCCCGTCCCGGACCAGTTCCCCGCCGGTTCGGCAAGGAAACTCTCGACGCATGACGGACGATACCGCGATCTCGCTGCTCAAGCAACGCACAATCGGCTCTTCGCGCCAAGTGTTTGTCCGGGATACAGACATTCCACCCAATGACCCAAACACAACCCCGACTTCTTCGCTCTACATCCACATCCCGTTCTGCTTCCACAAATGCCACTACTGCGATTTCTACTCGATCGTTGATCGACAGGACCGACAAGAGGCATTCACCGATCGATTGATCTGTGAACTCCGAGCGCAGGTGTCACGCTGCGAGCTCCTGCCGATCCGGTCGATCTTCGTCGGCGGGGGCACGCCGACCCTGCTTGCGCCGAATCTCTGGAAACAACTGCTTTCCGAGCTCGATTCGCTCCTCGATCTTTCGCTGATCCGCTCGGGCGAAGGCGAGTTCACGGTCGAATGCAACCCGGAAACTGTAACCGAAGAAATCGCGGACATCCTCGCGGGGGGCGGCGTGAACCGCGCATCGGTTGGGGCGCAATCGTTCAACCCGGTGCACCTCAAAGCCCTCGAACGCCATCACGATCCGGACAATGTCGCGAGGGCACTCGATCGACTGGGAAACGCCGGGATCACTCGGCGGTCCGTGGACCTGATCTACGCGATCCCGGGGCAGACACTCGAAGAGTTCGACCATGATCTCCGAGCCGCATTGTCACTCCCGATCGATCATCTCTCCGCGTACGGGCTGACCTACGAGCCCAACACCGCGATGACGGCCCGGCTCCGGCGCGGCGAGTTCGCGCCCGCCCCGGAGGACCCCGAGGTCGCGATGTATCGGCACGGTCTCTCTGTGTTGCGCGAGAGGGGCTTTGATCGCTATGAGGTCTCCAACCACAGCAAGCCCGGGTCCGAATGCCGTCACAACCTCGCGTACTGGCGCGGGGATCCGTGGCTCGCGGTCGGACCGAGCGCCTCGGGACACATGAACGGCTGGCGCTGGAAGAACACGCCCCGGCTCGATGACTATCTCCAGCAAAGCGACGACGGGTTCGCGCCGGTGTGCGATCTGGAACCGCCGGACGCGAGACGATCGCTTATGGACCGACTGATGACCGGCATCCGACTGCGCGAGGGGCTCGACGCTTCCGAGATGCTCGCCCAAGCAGAATCACTCGGCGCGGCTGATCGTCTCCATTCTTCGGCAACTTATGCGGAGAACGCGGGCTGGCTTCAAGCCGCGGATGGTCCGCGCTGGGTGCTGACAGATGAGGGTTTTTTATTCGCCGACCGCGTCGCCGGGGAGTTCATCGGGGCGTTGATCGATCGCGGCTGACCCGCCGTCCTGCTCGTCGAGATCGGGGCGTTTGAGATCGAGCTTTTTGAGCAATGTGCGGAGATCCCTTGGGAACCGTGTGCGGATGTCGAGTTCTTCGCCCGAAATCGGGTGGTTGAGCACGATGCGGTGTGCGTGCAGCGCGAGACGCGGGGCGCCGAACTGGATTTTCTTCGGGCCGTAGAGTGAATCGCCCAGCACCGCGGACCCGATCATGCTCAGGTGGAGCCGGATCTGATGAAGCCGGCCGGTGACCGGGCGTGCCTCGATGAGTGCCCCGATGCCGGAGTGATCGATCACGCGGTAGGCGGTGAGCGCGGGCTTCCCGGCACTGGAGATCTTGGCGATCCGAACCGAGGTGTAGCGGCTCGTGCGTTGGATCTCATCGAGGATGGGCTTGCGGATCACGCCCTCCAAATCACGCGGGGCTTTGTGGCAGACGGCCCAATAGAACTTACGGACCCCGCGATTCTCAAACTGCTCGCGGAGCCCGTCGTAGGCGTTGGGGGTGAGCGCGATCACGACGAGCCCGCTGGTCTCGCGGTCGAGCCGGTGGACGAGCCCGAAATCGCGGTTGACGCCGAGGTTGGTGAGTTGCTTGGGGTAACGGGCCATGAGCCCGTTGAGCAGGGTGTCGTGCTGGTGCCCGACGCCGGGTTGTGTCACGACGCGTGTGGGCTTCTCAACAACGAGCATGTGCTCGTCGGCGTGGTGCACCGCGTAGGTGACACGCTCGTTGGGCTCGACTTGGGTGGGTCTGTTGTTCATGCTTCGGCCTGGACGCAGGCATCGTGGTCGAGGTACCAGCGGAGTACGCCCCCGACCGGCTCGATCCCCGGGATCAACGCACCGGATTCCAGAACCTTGACTGTATCCCGCGCCGGTGCGCCGGACAGCCCGACGGCGACCATTCTTGAGCCGCCGATCATCCGGTTGCAGAGCGTCAAACGCCCGCTGTCCAGCACGCCGACGAGACGGTCGGCGGGGTCATCGTGCCCGCGGATATGCTCTGGTTCGGGGTCGATGACCACAAAGTCCAGCCGGTCCTGACCCTTTTCGCGTTGACCGAGTTGCTCACGGAGTTCGCTCTGATAGAGCTCACACGCCTGGGGATGGTGACCGAGGATCGGGTGGACCTGATCGGGCGGCATATCGCTCGGTTCAACGAGTAGTTCGCTCAGGACGGTCAGTGAATGCTCCGGGTGCCCAACCGGGACACGGGACTCGTGCACAGTCCAGAGGTGGGTTCTGATCCATTCGATAGATCGGTATTTCGGATCGACCATGAGCTTGATAATCAACTCTTGAACGAGCGGAGCAGATCCGAGGGCGAGGTGGAAGTCGCCGAAGGCGCTGATGCACGATGCGGATTGGACCAGAAGATCCGCTGCCAGGGCGTCGAGGAGCTCCTCGCGGTCCTCGCGGACCACAACCGACCCAGGCAACGCGGGGGTTCGGGGCTCGGTGTTGAGTTCATAGCCATCGCTCACCCCCTATTGTTGCACGGGTCCTTGGACAAACCACCGGCTTGAGGAATCGCTTGCACACCATCACCCGGATCATTGATGCCAACGCAAACCGCGCCCGCGAGGGGTTGCGTGTGCTCGAGGACAGCGCACGCTTTGTGCTCGATGACCCGGCGCTGAGCGAGGGCTGCAAGCGGGCGAGGCATGCTCTTCAGCGTGCACTCGCCGGACTCCCGGTGAGTGAACTCGATCTTCTCGCGTCGCGGAACACGCCGGGGGATGTGGGAACAACGATCAGCACCGATCTGGAGCGGGCAAGGTCGCATGGGCTCGCGAGTGTGGTCAGCGCCGCGGGCAAGCGGGTCGGCGAGGCGCTCCGTGCGATCGAGGAATCCGCCAAGGTCCTCGGCGCGGACAGCTCCGGCTTCGAGCGGATCCGGTACTCGGTCTATGAGCTGGAAAAGCAGATCCGGCTCCGGCTCACGCCACCCTGCCCGCAATGGGCCTTATGCGTGCTTTTGACCCGTGATTTGTGCAGGCATCATCCATCCGAGGAAATCATCAAGCTCGCGGTGGAAGGTGGTGCGGAGTGCATCCAGATCCGCGAGAAGTCCATGAGCGATGCGGAGTTGCTGCCGTATGCAGCCCGGCTGGTGGCGATCTGCCGATCGGTCGGCGTGCATGTGATGGTCAACGACCGAGTCTCCATCGCGAGGCTCGTCGGCGCGGATGGCGTGCACCTCGGGCAGAACGATCTCCCGACGGACGCCGCACGCGAGATCCTCGGGCACGGACGCTGGATCGGGCGGACCTGCGCAACCCTTCGAGACGCCCTGGATGCGATCGAGCACGGCGCCGACTGCTGCGGGATCGGACCGATGTTCGCGTCAACCACCAAACCCAAGGAAGAGCTGTCTGGAACGGAACTGCTCCGGGGGTATCTCGACGATCCAAAGACCGCAGCCGTCCCGCATCTGGCGATCAGCGGGATCACCCCGGAGAATATCTCGGGGCTCGTCAACGCGGGTTGCCGGGGGGTCGCGGTATGCGGTGCGGTGATCGGGAGTGCGGACCCGCGTGCGGCGTGCCGGGCGTTGGTCGACGCGATCCATGCACCTACACTCTCGCCATGAGCGTGACCTTCAAACAGACGACCCTCGACAACGGCATGACCATCCTCGCGGAGATCGACCCCGAGGCCCATTCCTCCGCGGCGGGGTTCTTTGTCAAGGCGGGTGCCCGCGATGAGTCCACCGATCTGATGGGTGTCTCGCACTACCTCGAGCACATGATGTTCA
>JAGQOC010000143.1 GCA_020427745.1 Phycisphaerales bacterium
AGATGAACAGCCTGCTCGACGAGCTCGGGCGTCTCGATCGCGAGGCGTCGCCGATCGGTCTTGAGGCTGGTGTGCTCGACGCGGTGGGACGCGCCATGGCGCCCGCACCGATCACGCTCGTTCAGCCAACCCCGAGACGCTTCCCGGCGATTGCCCGTTTCTCGCTTGCTGCGGCGCTGCTGTGCGCCGCCTCTGTGAGCGTCGTGATGCTGCGTCCTTCGGTGTCCGTGCCAACAGCCGGTTTGTCGGGGCGGGGGGAGATGCTCGCCGTTTCGCTGGAGGCAGATGTGGAGTCGCTCTTGGCGCTCGATCAGATCGAGCACGAACTGGAACAATCGGTCGCGGCATGGAGCCTGCGAGCGCAGGCCGTCGATTCGGATCTGAACTCCGCGTGGGTTGCCCTAGATCTGATGGATTCATCGGTCGATGAGAACGGAGCGTTGTAATGAGACGAGCATTGATCGGGATGATGATTGGTTCGATCTGTTCGGGGGCTGCGTTCGGGCAGCCTGCGGAGCATGCTCCACCACCAGCCGCCCCGGGCGGGATGTCCGAGTCGGATGCCAGGGAGAACAGCTCTGAATCGATCCGCGCCCGTCTGGAGATCTCGATCGAGCGGGGTGAGGAGCAGCTCGCCCGCAATCGAGCGGCTCTCGAACGTCTGAACGACGGGGAATCGCCGGCGAGTGTGTTGCGTGCGATGCGGATGGATTGGCAGCATGGGCGTCAGAGCGAAGCAAGACGCCCGGAGCAGCCCGCCCGCGGGGATCGCCCGCTTGAGGAGCCGCCGAGGGAACGGATGGACGCGATCCGTGCGTTCATCGGTGAGCATATCCCCGAGCTTGATGAGAAGATGCGTGCGCTCTCGAAGCAAGACGGCGCGATCGCGGATCGATTGATGGGCAGGCTTGCGCCGATGGTCGAGGAGGTTATGCGTGCGTTCGAAGAAGACAGGGCGTTTGGCCGCCTAAAACTCGATGAGATGCGTTCGGGGCTCGGCTTTGTTGAAGCAATGCGTGTCTACCGATCGGAGATCAACTCGGCATCGGCAACAGAGGAAGACCGTGCGGAATCGAGGGAGAAACTCCGTAAAGCCGCGGAGGCTCGGTTCGACGCGCAGATGCGTGTGCGTGAGTACGAGATCACGATGCTCACAGAGCGGCTGCTTGATATGAGCAGAACACTCAGTGAGATGCGTTCTGACCGCAATGACGAGATCGAGCAGATGATCGGAGCGGCGGACGGGATGGGGAAGCCGCGCAGACCGATCCGGCGCGAGCGGACCAATGATGAACAGGCCCCGGAGGAGAAATCAGGAGACAATTGACCCGGGCTCGATGTCACTCATCGGCGAGACAACGATCACCTTGCGTTCCTCGGCACCCTTCTCCGCATTGCTCGCGGCCATGAGCATCCCGCGTGATTCTTCGCCTCGGATTGTCCTTGGTGCAAGGTTGGCGACAATCACGATCAGCTTTCCGAGGATCTCTTCGGCGGTGTATTGATCGCGGATACCTGCGCAGATCTGGCGTGGGGTTCCCGAGCCATCGTCGACCTGAAGCTTGAGGAGCCGGTCGGCATTGGGGTGGTTCTCCGCCTGCACGACTCTTGCAACGCGGAGATCGAGCTTTACAAAGTCGTCGAAAGTGATCTGGGGTTTTTCAGCGGTTGTGGATGCTTCGGTCATTTGTGTGCTCTCCGGTGGTGAACAGGAGTGTAGACACGAGCTACTCGGGCGACTCGCTCCAGCGTCCGTCTCGCAGGTATGGGCGATCGATCGAGAGCGAGAATCGGGAGAGGAGCGATTCGATCGTTGGATCTCGAAGGGGCATACCCCCGCTGCCTGGTGTCGTGGATGACCAGATCGATGTGTGGATATTGGACATCGCCAGCTCAATGCGGAGCAGCGTCAGGAACTGTTCGTCCGAGTCCATCGCACACTGCGGGCGGCGGTGTGCGGGGCAGAGTACACGCTCGATCTGCCTGGTTTCCGGGTTCCTCTCTGGATTGAAGATCTTTCCGCGGCAGGGATCGGATCCGTTCGTCTGGGCGATCGCCTCAAGCAGACGGAGGATTTCAGCCCCGGAATAGCCGGCGGCTCGAGCGGCGGAATCGATTGCCGCACGAATATCAGTCGAATGAAGGGCGTCGGAATCCAGTGGTATTCCGTTGCGTGCGCTCTGGAGCAGATTGGTGGTGGCATTGATTGCGGGGTCGCGAGGATTCCGCTCATCCTTCCAGACATCCATGATCGCGGGGTCGAGCATCGCCGAAGCGTCCCAGAATAGCCGACGGTCTGTTGGATTGGCGATCTGTGCCGCGGCGATCAGCAGGCTTGCCGCGAGCGTATCGAGAGATTGCTCATGGGCGACCGCAGCACCGAGTACGGCGGTTTCAATCGCGAGCTTGGTCTGGGGTTCGGTGGGACCAGCGTTGATCAATGACTCGACAAACGCCATATAGGATTCGGGCTGTTGTGGGGTGGGGCTCGGAGGCATTGAGCTTGGCTGGATGAGCATGGCACCGAGTGCCAGCGGGCAGCCCATCGCGATGGAGAGCAGAATCGAACGGCTTGGAATTCTCATACGCTCCCCTCCCGGAAGTGGAGCAACCAGAGCTGGGCCTGGGCTCGCTCGAGTTGGGTGATCTGTGCGGCAACACTTTGGGCTTGGGTGCAACGCGTATTGAGCTCGTCGGCGATGCGGAGGATCTGTGACTTTGCACCAGGGTGCTGCTCAATCAAGATGAGCGAGTGGAGTTCGAAGATCGACCATTGGTCCGCGGCAAACCCCTGTGCAACGGATTCAGCCCGTGCCCGACGGATCCGGCGTTGGCTGAGAATCTTGTGAACCCCATCCGGATCGGTCCCTCGCAGGGCTGCCGCACCGTACTGGGTGATGAGCATCTCGCAGAGATTGCGTGTTTGGAGGGATTCCGAGGATGCGGGGAAGAGCCTCGGCGTGTAATAGGCGGCAACAACCTCATCGAACCCGTTGGATGTGGGATCAGAACCTCCCGAAGCCGCTCCTGCAATGGCACTAAGAAGAAGTCGGTGTGCCCACGAGTCCCAATCATCGCCGTGATACTCAGTGGATGTGTCCAACGCCGCGAGGATAATCTGCTGGAGGCGGGTTGTGGTCCGGTTCACGAAGAGAACACGGTCCAACGCGAGAAGAAGCGGGAGCGATTCGCGGTGATTGCGGATGAGCTGGGCTGCAAAATCCCGGCTCTCACGCGTTGAACCGGTCAGGGCGACTTGCACAACCGCGTGGGCGGTGTTGAGCCCGATCCTTGGCTTTGACTCAATCTCGTAGAGCACGGCGAGTTCACCGTCTGCATTGTCCGCGTTGATCAGGCTCAGCGCAAGCCGATCATCCTCCGGGTCCTGGTCGAGCCCGAGCGACTGCGGATGTGATGGCGGATTTGCCTTCATCACGGGCGTCTCAAAGAGAACGACTGCCCGGGCGTTCTCTCCTTGCTCGATCAGGGCACAGACCGCATTGAGCCGAGCGAGTTCGGCGAAGCGATCCTGCGCGAGTTGCGGATCGGGATCCACAGCGGCGAGGGAGATCGCGGAGAGCATCGAGTCGGTAAGCCGATCGAGGAACGGATCGGTCGCGGTGCGTGCCCATGCCTCTCGATAGCGTTCCGCGAGATCTGCTCGCCGCTGCATCGTTGCGTTGGGGGGGAGGACCATGGTGACCAGAACTCCGGATGCGGAAGATCCGGTCGCGACCGCTTCCGTGAGCGGCACAAGCCTCTCGGGGTGTACATCTGGGTCCGCGAAGACACCGAGCAACCAAGGGCGTTCCGGGCTCCCAGGCCTCCAGGAGAAGTTCTTGACAAAAAGGGAGGCAGTTTTCGCCCAGCTCGGCGATGGGTTCGGGTCATGGAGCCGGCCACTGATCGCATCAAGGATCAACGCTGATTGTGCGGGCTCCCCGGGCTGATGGATGGACTGGGCCGCGTCGATCCAAGAGGACCACCATACCGGGTCGTCGGTGATGGACTCGTTGGCCAGATGCCGGGCCGCTTCGGTAAGATACTCCCCGAAAGATACCAAGGATGCATTGCTCTCTTGGGCGAGGTATTCCTTCAGCGCGGCGGCGGCGATGTACCGGGAGGGGGCCTTCGCGGCTGCATAGCCAACAAGGGTGTCGCCAAGCTGGGGTGCGAGCGGATCGGTCTTCGAGGAAAGATCGATTGCACGGAGCGACTGAACTATCTGCTCGAGCTCTGTGCTCGGGATCTCTGTCCAGAGATCCATGAAGACGGGCATCAGGCCTGTGATGTGTTTGATGGCCGCGTTCGGATCGGATTGAGCAAGTTTTTTAGCCTGCGCAACTTCGTGCACGAGCGCTGAATAGTGCGTGATGCTGCGTTTGGAACCGGAGGAAGTTGGACTCCCCGCGAGCGGCGATGGATCGATCGGACCTTGCACGCTGGCCGCGGGCTCGGGCGGCGGGGAACCCGTATTCCCGGGGGTGTATGCCTGATAGATAATGGCACCCATCATGCACGCAAAACCCGCGTAGATTATAAACCAGGTCGCCTTAGATCCCGATGGGAGGGGGAGAACTCGCCGGAGATTCTGTGGCGATGGTTTTGTCGAGTGTGATTCATACTCTCCGCAGAGCGAGCGGATCAGTTCGATCGCGGGGACATGATTTATCCTGGCCAGATGGGCAAGCTGCCGTCTCGATCGCGAGTTCCATCCCCCGCACATCCCAAGGATCATCCTTGCCGAGCGGGTCACTCGGCCCTGCACGCGGATGTTCTTTCGGGGATGCCACGCGGTGGGTGTGGAGTTCGGATTCCCCGCCGGCCATCGGGCCTGAAGCTGCACACGCAGCTCTGGGCTCAGAAGCTGGCTGGAGGCGGCATGCACCGCGAGACGGACCTCATCAGCATCGGGCGTCCTGCTGTGCGGGTGCTGGTCGATCTGTGCGAGGCGTCGGTCGCGGGCGCGGAGGATCTGGTGCTCGTCGGTCTCGTACGGAACACCGAGCAACGCGAAGGGACCGCCAACCCCGGCTTCATCGCCGAGGAACTGCGTGATGATGGATGGACTCGATCCCCGATTGCTCATCCGTCGCCCCCGGGAACAGTGGAAATGAGTTCTTGGATTCTCGACCCCCACGGCTCGGGCCCCGGGTTCGGGTAGAGCACGCGGTGCTGGTTGATCGCTTGACGGGCTCGGTCTGGATCAATCTCGATCAGGAGTCTGAACGATTCATAGCGTGCCTCATACCACTGAGGCTCATTGCTCGTGTACTGGGCGAGCAAGCGGAGCCACGCGTCGAGCGCGATCGTCAGATCGCCCCGGGCCTGAGCGAGCTCCGCGGTCATTCGGAGCAGAGATTCGTCGGGGACACCCCGATCGAGCGTTATCCGAGCGAGCCGGTACGCGAGAGCATCGCCGGATCCTTCTCGATCCGGCGATGCCTCTGAACGGGCCGCGTGTGCAATCGCGGAAAGGATCGCGGAGAGATTTGCATCAATCGGTTCGGGCGCCCGCGGGAGCATGTACTCCAAAAGCTGCGTCCCAAGCTCTACAACTCGTCGAGCGGTCTTCGGCGTCGGTGAGGCACCTTGCCATTCTTCGAGAGCCGAGGCAAAGAGGAGACGCGTCGCGGACTGGGCGAAGATCCCCCCGCGGTCGCTCATCTGGTCGAGCTCATCCTCTGCTCGCTCGGTCTCTCCTGTACTGAGGAGGAACTGGATCCTTCGCAGGAGGATCTCATCCTTGAATACAAGCAGCTTTGGGTCACGATCGACGAGCAGCAGCCCCCGGATAATCGCGCGGGTGATCAGCCCCTTGTGCTTCTCGATGTTGTCCATCGCGACATCGAGTGTCATCCGGATCACCGAGAGCCTCGAGGTCGCGTCCGCGAGATCCGCGGGCTCGTCCGGTGTGTGCGACCAGACCCACTCCGCCTGCTCGATCGTGTTTATTGCGGCGGCCAGGTCTGTCCGTTGTGATTCGAGGTACTGTCTGTGAAAAAGCTGAACAAGCATCCGGTGAGCCGGGGCCGCGGATGGGTCATCGTCGGGAAGGGCGAGGAGGGCGTTGACCGCGTCGAGCGGGTCCACGCCATTGACAACCCCATGGCTGAGCATGAGTTTGGCGGTGTTTTTCGTCCCCGGATAGGCGAGGATGTACTCAATGATCGCTTGCTTGCGATCCTCATCGAGCGTGGTGCTGCCCGCCTGGATGCCCAGGTCCATCGCGATCAGCCTGAGCCACCTTGCTTGCTCAAGGATTGGTTCTTCGGGGCTTTGATCGAGAACGCTGCCGATGACCTTGAGTGCTTCCGCGGAGCGATCGGAACGGATCTCGCAGTATGCCAGCTTCAATCGGCAGTCGAGCAGTTCACTCGGGTATTCGGGTGCGTCCTTGGACTTGATCGCGTTCGCGAACAGGCTCGCCGCGGTGATGTAGCGATCGCTTCTTGTTTCTGCTTCTTCGAGGGCTATGATCGCCGAGGCGTACTGACTGATAAAGCGATCCGCGAGGAGCGGGAGTGAACCGAATCGACGCTGAAGATCGAGGATGTGACCGATCTCCCCACGCTTGACGAGGTCCTCGAGAACAACCCGGACAAGCTGGTCCGTGAGCGGGTCGGTTGCCCGGGATCTGTCCCGAGCCTGGAGAACCTTGATGGCAACAAACCGTGCCTCGGGTGTCTGCAAGGGCCCATCACGATCCGCGTGGAGACGGGAAACGACATCGAGGAGTTCACTCCAGTCTTCCCCGATCGCCTCGACTTGCAGGCGCCGGACAACGGCTTGCTCTTGAATGACTGCCTCAACCGCGTGATCGGACTCGATCCGCTTGAGCCACGAGCGTGCGGTGATGACATCGCCGTCGAGCGCTTTGCACAGAGCGGTACCGATCGCGGCACGAGCGACATGCTCGTACTCGAGCGAGGCATGGTTGAGATCATCCATTGTTGGGAGCTGCCCCTTCGCGCCGAAGAGCCAGCCGAACGCCTCGAAGACTGTCCGAGTGACGGGGCGATCATCGAGCACAGCCCTCGAATACCCGCTCCACCCGATGTAATAGCGGGTCAGCGAAAGGTTGCGTCTGACAAACGCGAGTTGATCACTGAGTTCGTCCGTTGATTGAGCGAGGGTTGACTTGCTCTGGTGCTCGAGCAACGCCAGCTGTTTCTGGAGAGATGCTTCGATGCGATCGAGACGTTGCTGGATCTCGGCGAGGGTTGACTTGGCGCGTGCCGTCTCCTCCGGATCGTCGAGCAGCAGCATATGGAGCTCCACGATCCGTTCGAGCGGGAGATAACGCTCGATCAGCAGCTCGAGCCGGAGCTCCGTGAGCGAATCAAACTCGTACGCGGAACTGAGCGTCCAAGCCTTTTCTAGCATTCGCTCCCGCTCCGGGAGAGCTGGATCCATTGAGCGGAGGGATTGGAGATAAAACTCCGCGAGCGATGCGATGGCGGCCTGGCGATCTTCTTCATCACGAGCGCGATCGATCTGCTCATTCAGATGAACTTCGAGAAGATCGTTCATCTGATGCGTCGTCAGGAACTGACCGACCGGATCGGGCGTGCTGTGAGCGTGTCCCGCGCAGAGCACAAGCGATAAAGTAGCTGCAAGATAGTTCGGTGACTTACGGCGCATTCTGAGGGACATAGCTCCGTTTCGCAAACCCCGCATCACGAGCGGCCTGAAGAGCAGCGGCGACCGCAGAGATGGGCACATCAGAATCGGATTTCACCGCCACGCCAGGATCTTTGGGAAGCTGCGAGAGCAGCGATTGGAGATCGGCTCTCGTTCGCACGGCCCGCTCACCCATCACAAAGACAGGCGACCCGTCGAGTAAGCGGATCTCGACAATCTGCGGCTGGAGATCCGATGCACGCACCCCACCGCCCTCGGTCTGCAACGCGCTGGGCAGCTCCCGCTCCTGCTGAGCGAAGTTGGAAGTGACCAAGAAGAAAATCAATAGAAGGAAGACCACATCGATCATGCTTGTCAGCGGTAACGCGCCAATCCGCGTGGCCCGCGAACGAGTAGAGAGCCCTTTGCGTTTGCTCCAGACGATGCTCATCGATCACTCCCGTTCGGCACAATCGTGCCGATCTTCCAATCGACTACGCCGATCGCGGAGAGCCGAGCAAGCACGCGATCGAGATCCGACGCGGGGGCTGTCTGGTCCGGGCGGAGAAGGACATCAAATCGAGGCCCACCGCCCTTTGAAGCAGCGATCCCGTTCCGTGCGAGACGCTCGATCTCGTTCAGGCCGGTCTCGCGGCTCTCGACAAAGTATTTGCCGTCGCGTTGGATATCGATGATCATCGCGGGCTGCTGCTGCACCTCGCGTTCGTCGCCCTTCTCACGCGGGAGATCGATCTCTGTGCGCATCATCTGACCAAAGTGCGAGGTAAACATGAAGAAAATGATGAGCTGGAAGACCACATCGATCATCGGCGTCAGATCCAACGCGAGCATGTGACGGGATGTGCGCGAGCGGCGGATCACTGGGGATTCGCTCCTGACGAATCCGCGGCTTCCAACGGCGCGATCAGATCATCGATCGTTTCCCCGATCTCGGTTGTTAGATGATCGATCCGGTTGCGGAGATAGGTATACATCGCTGTCGCCGGGATCGCGACGATGAGCCCGAGCACGGTGGTGATGAGCGCTTGGGAGATGCTTCCCGCGAGCTGGTCCGGCCGTGCGGGCCCGTCGGAGAGGGTGATTGTGTCGAACGCGCCGACCATGCCGACGACGGTCCCGAGCAGCCCGAGCATGGGGGCGACAGAAGCGATGAGCCCGATGCCATCCGTCATGCGATACATCCGCTCGACCTCGAGCTGCCCCATCTCCTCGACTGCCGAACGGAGCTCGAGGAGCCCGAACTGAGAGCGCGAGGAACGCCGGAGCGCGGCACCGACAACACGGGAGACAAAGCTCGGCGAGTCGGTTTCTTTGCACCGCTGGATTGAAAGCTCGATCTCACGGTCGGCGAGCAGAGCACGCAGATCCTCGATAAGCTCGGGCGGGGCAAGACGATCGCGCCGGATGCGGAACAACTGGGCCGCGATCATCCCGATCGCGACAAGCGAGATCAGGATGATGATCATCCCGATCGGTCCGCCCTGCGCGATGTAGTCGAGCAGCGATCGCGAGGTGTCCTGCTGCGCGATCACGATTGAAAACGAGGGCATAAGCTGCGAGCCATCCATCCAGAATCCCCTTACGGAGTTGCGCCCGTCGCGGGCTGGTTCCCCATCAACGCTGTCATCGTGATGATGTTGGCGTACTGACTTCGGTTTGTGCTGTCGAGATATTTAGCCGCGAAGCTTGCCGCGAGCTCCCGGATCGAGTTGGGTGTGCCATCCTCGGGGTCCACCACGACCCCGATGCACGCGACGACGCCACGCTCGCGTTGGTTCTCGTCGTCTTCGGAGATAAGCGAAGCACCGATCGCGAGCTTTGACCAGTCGATCATCCAGCCCACATCCGCAGAGCGTGCGGTCCGATCGAGCTGCTCCCTCGCCGCGAGCCGTTTCGCCGGATCCGAGGCCCGCGTCGCGGACACGATCTCATGAACAAGGAGCAGACCCGCATCGCGATCGCCGAGTTTTCGAATCCGTTGTTCGAGTTCATCGAGCCTGCTGTCAATGTCTTCAGCCTCATCGTGGGCGATCGCGATCTGGTAGTACTCCAGCAGGAGTTGCTCACGAGGCGAGAACTCGCCGTTCGGAACCAGATTCTGGCCCGAGTTATTCAAAAACAGCGGGATCAGGGCAGGGTGCAGACTTGTCCGTTCGTCGAGCAGCGGCCCCTGGTACTGACGCCCCGTTCCCGCTGCTCGGAGCACCCTGAGCCACGGGAGCACTGCTGCCGCGTGATCCTCACCCAGCAGGTTGTACTCGAGCAAACCGATCGCGATGTCGAATGCCTGCTCTCCCCGTACACCGGTGAGTTTCTGGTCCAGTTGTGTATAAAGCTTAGCGGCCCCGCGGATATCACCTCGCTGACGCCGCTGGCGTGCGTCGCGGGCAAGCTGGGAGATGTCTTGGTACGCCGCAGCGTCGCCCGCCCAACTGTCCGGGACTGAGCGAACATCGTACCACGGAATAACCACAGGCAGGATCTCACCCGTCGGGCGGACGACAACACCCTGATCGGAATACGCGATTTCGTCCGCCTCGATAGGAACCGCGGATGACCAGCGGGCAACCGGAGCGGATGCAAGAAAAACTGCGGCGACCCCGAGCACAAGCATCATGGTTTGCTCTCGCGGATATGCGTGAAACGCCCGCCCGATGTGCGTGCGATTGTTTTCATGACAGTGATAACCCGGCGGGTATCGTCCGGGGTTCTTCCCGGTTCGCCGAAGAGGATACAGTGGATCGGAACATTCTTGCCGCGATTGAGCGTGCGGATCTGGTCCGGGACATGATCTGTTTCTTCGAACTCGCCATCCGTCATCAGATAGATCGCGTCGGGCAACGGCTCGAGCTGGAAAACACTGCGGATTGCGGGAAGCGGGTGGGTGGAGCCGTCGGGGTTGATCGTGAACAACGCCGCATTCGCCGAGACTTTGTTGGGCTGAGTCGCCATCACCCAATCACCGGTCCCGAAGAGCGAGCTCGATGAACCAGAGTAGAGTTCAACCGTAAACTCCGCGCCGGATTCCAGCGCGAGGAGAGAACGGATGAGCTCGTTGCGGGTGAGTTCCCATCTTGTGAGCTCGCCGTTCCCGGTCAGCGAGTTCATAGAACCCGATCGATCGACGATGTAGGCGAAACGCGATCCCTCGGCCTCGAGCCCGAAGAAGCTCGCGCCCCCGCCGGAACCTGCACCAGCGCTGCCCGCGTTGGGATCAATCCCGACGAGCGCCCCACCCCCAGGAGCGAGTGCGGGAGCGATCGAATCGGAAAGGTCGGAAACGGACTGCTCCGTTTCCATATCCGCGAGCAGGTCAAGATCGGTCACCGACTCAAACGGCGAGACCTCCGTCTCGACGGAGGACACATCGATCTGCGGCGTGGAGAGTGCGGCAAGGTCCTCGCTGGAGAGGATCGCGAACTCGACGCCGTCACTCTCGTCGCCCCCGGCGTCACCGAAGTGGAACTGGACACTCAGCAGCGAGGCGATGATGAGCAGGAGGAGATGGATCGCGACGGAGATCGCGATGCCGGACAGGGTCGCCCGCTCGATCCAGCGGGTCCGCCGGCGTCTGGTGGGCATCGGGATGTCCGTCGTGGTGGTTGTCAACTCATCGCCCTTGGGGTTCGGGGTGCATATCGGCGATCGCATCCATGCGACACCAGAGCGGGGCACCACCGCTGGTCGATTCGCCCAGCGTACCCGATCGGTTCGGGTTCCGCACGGAACACCCGACGAATTTCGGTTGACCATGCCGCTCGGCGCGGGTTCAATGCTCCGCTCGCCACCCGAACAACCGAGCTGGAGATACACACGGATGACACCCCCACCCCGACCGCGTCCACGACGAGTCCTGCTCAAGCTCTCCGGCGAGGCATTCTGCGCCGCAAACGGGTTCGGGATCGATACCCGCGAGCTTGGGATCATCGCCAACGAGGTCCTCGACGCGACCAAAGCGGGCGCTCAGGTCGCCGTCGTCGTCGGCGGCGGGAACATCATCCGGGGCGCGGAGCTCGCCAAGTCCGGCGATATTGCCCAGGCGACCGCGGACTATCTGGGGATGCTGGGCACCGTCATGAACGGCGTCGCCCTGAAAGAAAAACTCGAATCGCTGGGGATCCCGACACGCATGATGTCGGCCTTGGATATCCGCGCGGTTGGCGAGCCCTTCATCCGCGGACGGGCGCTTCGCCACCTTGAGAAGGGACGCGTCGTGATCCTCGCGGCCGGGACCGGAAATCCGTTCTTCACGACCGACACCTGTGCCGCCCTCCGGGCGACCGAGCTGGACTGCGATGTCCTGCTCAAGGCGACGAAGGTGGACGGGGTCTACAGCGCGGATCCGAACAAGGACCCGAACGCGGTCCGCTACGACCAACTGACCTTTGCGGAGGCAATAGACAAACGCCTCGGCGTGATGGATATGACCGCGCTGGCGATGTGCCAGGAGCGAAAAATTCCGGTGCTTGTCTTTGATTTCAAGATCTCCGGCAATATCCGAAGTGTGATCGAGGGCAAGCCCATCGGTACGCTCTTGTACGCCGAGTAATGACCCGCCGGGGCGTCACGCATACACTACCAGACACCATATTCCCCCGTCGTTGGAGAGCATTTAATATGAGTACCGACCCGAACACCATCCTCCGAGAAGCCGAAGCGGGCATGAACAAGGGGATCGAATACCTGACCCACGAGCTCACGGGTATCCGTGCTGGGCGTGCCTCGCCGGCGATGGTCGAATATGTCAAGGTGGACTATTACGGCTCACCCACTGATCTGAAGAGCCTCGCCGCGATCTCGAGCCCGGAGCCCACCCAGCTGGTCATCAAACCGTTCGATGCCTCGGCGCTCAACGCGATCAAGCAGGGCATCGAAGAAGCCAATCTTGGCGTCAATCCGCAGATCGAGGACAAGCACATCCGCATCTCGATCCCCGCCCTGTCCGGGGACCGACGCAAGCAGCTGGTCGCCCAAGCCAAGAAGGTCGGCGAGGAGCAGAAGGTCGTTCTCCGCAACGCACGACGCGACGCGAACAAGCTCGCGGACGGGCTTGCGAAAGCAGATGGCGTGCATATCTCCGAGGATGAGATCAAAGTCTTGAAAGACGAGATCCAAGAACTGCTCAAGAAGTACGAGAGCAAGATCGAGGAGATGCTCAAGAAAAAGACCGCGGACATCATGGACGCCTAAACCTTT
>JAGQOC010000144.1:0-2018 GCA_020427745.1 Phycisphaerales bacterium
CACAGAAGCCCAGGTGGCTCACCGAGGAGTACGCAACGAGTTTCTTGATGTCGGTCTGCACCCAGCAGATGAGACCGGCGTAGATGATGCCCACGATCGAGAGAACCGCGATAACGGGGGCGTACTCATAGAATGCGTTGGGCGCCAATGGGATCGCGAACCGGTAAATGCCGTAGGTCCCGAGCTTGAGCAGCACACCCGCAAGGATCACCGACCCCGCGGTCGGTGCCTCGGTGTGCGCCAGCGGCAGCCAGGTATGGAACGGGAACAGAGGCACCTTGACCGCGAACCCCGCGAGCATCGCCGCCAGCACCCACCCCTGCTGCGTCATGGACATCTCACCCGCATGAGCGGTGATGGTCGCGATATCCAGCGTCCAGTTGCCGGTCTGCGTGTACACAAAGTACACGACATAAACAAGACCCGCGAGGGTCATCATCGAGCCCGTGAAGGTGTAGAGGAAGAACTTGATGCTCGCGGCAACCCGATTCGTCGATCCGAACACACGGATCAGCACAAACATCGGGAGCAGCGTGAACTCGAAGAAGATGTAGAACAGCAGCAGATCACGCGACGCGAACACCCCCACCATCGCGGACTGCAGGACCATCAACCACGCGTAGTACATCTTCCGGTTGTCCTTGATCGCGCTCTTGGACGCGAGGACGACGATCGGACCAAGCAGAACCGTCAGCGCGATCAACAGCATCGCGACCGAATCCACACCGATCGAGATGTTCATCCCGAGATCGGGCAGCCACGCGAGGGACCAAGCGAACTGGTAGTGGTCGCCGTGGTGCCAGTCGAACGCCGCGAGCAGCCCGAGCATCGGCAGCACACACAGCAGCGAGGTGATCAGCGCGATGGCGTAGGAGTGCCTGGACTTGCCGGCAAGCGCGATGATCAACGCCCCGAGGATCGGGATATCCATCAGGAGCCCGAGTTGGATCACTTCGCTGCTCACGCCGCACCCCCCGCCCGCATCACAACCACAAGCACCACGAACAAGAGAATGACCAGCCCACCCGCCATGTTGACGGCGTAGCCCTGGAGCACGCCCGACTGGCTCGGGCGGATAATCCAAGCAAACAGCCTCGGGATAAACCCGAAGAGGTTGACGATCCCATCAACAAGCAGCTTGTCGATCCAGTGGAAGATGTGCGAGATCACCCGCAGCGGCGCGACAAGGATCGCGTGGTAGATCTCATCGACATACCACTTGTTCTCCGCGAGCTTGGGGATCGGACCGAACATCCGTGCGATGCCGTCCATCCGGCACTTGGCGGCCTCGGTCCGACCACCGATGAACAACCCCTGCCAGCCCTTCGGGCCGTGCAAGAACGCGGCGAGCAGCACACCCAAGATCGCCCCGCACCCGGAGATAAGGATCATCGCGGAGTGCGCATCCATGCCGAGGACAGCTTTGGGCGCCTTGTGCCCGACGGGGCCGTCGACGGCGTGGACCTCGCCCGAGGTGACATGGTGCGCCGCGTCGACATAGGGTGAGTGGAAGTACGCCGTGGAGTCGTGGACCATCGCTCCGACCCAGCCGTGATGGGCTTCCTTGTCGATGTATGCGAGCGAGATCGCGGCGATCGAAGCAAGCGCGAGCACGCAGAGCACGAGATTAATCGCCCACCCCGGCGCGTGGGGGTGGAAGTGGTCACTGTGATGATCGCCGTGCTGCCCCGCGTCGTGATTGTGCTCTTCCCCGTGGGCGTGATCGTCGTGGTGTTCGTCCCCCGGCTCAGCATGCTGCGGCCCGACAAACACACGGAAATAGACCCGGAAGGTGTAGTACGCCGTCAGGATCGCCGTCCCGATGAGCAGCCAACCGATGACCGAGTACCCGGGTGTAACAAAGGCCTCCGCGAGGATCATGTCTTTGGAGTAAAAGCCGCTGGTGATATACGGCAGACCCGCGAGGTTCATACACCCAACGAGCATCGTCACACCAACGATCCCCCAACCCTTCATCCACGCGACACCCGAAAGCTTGCGGAGATCGAGCTGCCCCG
>JAGQOC010000144.1:2030-9204 GCA_020427745.1 Phycisphaerales bacterium
GCATCACCGCACCGCACGCAAGGAAGAGAAGCGCCTTGAAGAACGCATGCGTCAACACATGGAACGCGGCACCGGTCGTCGTCAGGAGCCCGAGCCCGGCGAACATGTACCCGAGCTGGGAGACCGTCGAGTACGCCATGATCCGCTTGATATCGAACTGAGCCATCCCGATCGTCGCGGCGAGCACCGCCGTGATCGTCCCGATCCACGCAACGATCGGCAACGCGTTCTCCGAAACCAGGAACACCGGGTACATGCGTGCGATCAGATACACGCCCGCCGTCACCATCGTCGCCGCATGGATCAGCGCCGATACCGGGGTCGGGCCCTCCATCGCGTCCGGGAGCCAGACATACAGCGGGAACTGGGCGGACTTACCGAACGCACCGACCATAAGAAGCAACGCGATCCACTGGGCGGTCGCCGGGATCGCGGAAAAGTCGCCGACCTTGGCAGCGTCGACATAGCCGAGCAAGGTCGGATCGCTGAACAGTGTTGCGTATTCGAGCGTCCCGAAGTGAACAAAGGTCAGGTAGACACCCAACGCGAGCCCGAGATCACCGATGCGGTTGACGATAAACGCTTTCTTCGCCGCGGCGACCGCGGACGGCTTCTTGTAGAAATACCCGATGAGCAGGTACGAGCAGAGACCCACACCCTCCCAGCCCAGATAGAGCATGAGCAGGTTGTCGCCCATGACAAGACACGCCATCGAGAACACAAACAACCCGAACGCCGCGAAGAATCGGCAGTACCCCGTCCCGATATCGTGACTCATGTACTCGCTCGCGTAGAGCGCGATCAATGTCGCCAGCCCCGTCACGAACAGCATCCAGAGAATGGTCAGCTTGTCGACATAGAAAGAGAAGTTCGCGATCAGCGACTTTTCTCCCCAGTGGACCTGGATCCAGTCGAACGCGTGCACGGTGTACGGCGTTCCCTCATACGAGAGGAACATGCTCAACGCCGCAATAAACGCAACCGCGAGCAACGCGACTGCCGTCCACGCGGGCAGCTTGCTCTTGTTCCCGATCGCCGCATAGACCGCGTTGAGCACGAACCCAAGCAGCGGCAGGAACGGGATCAGCAGGACCCACGCCGGGCCATGCCCGACTTCCGAAGCGACCTTGTGCGCGGTGCCCGCGACGGCGTGCGGATCGGCGGCGTGCGGCTCGGACATCGCGAGCAGGGAGCCAAAGATGGAGCCGGAGAGAGTCTCGATCATCCCTGAAGATCCTTCCACGCCTCGGCGCTGAGCGATTCACGGTGCCGGAACAGCAGCACGACGAGCGCGAGCGCCATCGCGGCCTCCGCCGCGGCGACACAGAGCACGAAGATCACAAAGGTCTGCCCGTCCTGCCCAAGATGATGCCGACCAAACGCGATCAACGCGAGTCCGGCGCCCTGGAACATCAGCTCCGTGCACAGGAACATCACGATCATGTTCTTGCGGGTAACAAACCCAACCAGCCCGATGACGAACATCGCGGCAGAAACAAACAGGTAGTGCGCGAGCATCGCGTCGCCGGTCGGTTCCGGGAACGAGAGCTGCGCGAGGGTCAGGACTGCATCCATCAGCGTTGCCCCCCGGCATTGGTGTTGACCGAACCATCGAGCCCGAGCCGGCGTGCGTGCGACGCTTTGAGATCGTCCTCGAACTCGGTGTGCTTGCGGGCGAGAACCGTCGCCCCGAGCATCGCCATCAGCAGGATGATGCCCGCGATCTCGATGGTCATCGGATGATCGTGCATGAGGTTGAACCCAAGACGGTCGAGGTTGGAGGCGCCCAGATTCTCCGGCCACTCATCCGCGGTAATCAGACGGGTCGTGTGCAGATCCGTGTTCTCGATGGTGATCGCACCGGTCGCGGCATCCACGGAAGCGGTGCCGTCCGCCAGACGCAGCACCCGCTCGTCCTCATCGATCATGTCCGCCCGGCGGAGGATCTTGTCAACCTTCGCGGGGAGGTACTGCAGAACGCTGTTCTGTGCGGTGCGCGGATCACCGGCGGGGTGAACCTCGCCGATGCCTCGAAACATCGCGGTGGTCAGCAGCCCGAGGAGGATAAACGCGAGGGCCGCGGCGAGCACCGGCTCGCGGGCGACCGCGTCCGTCTCATCGAGCAGTTCTTCCTTTGTGCTCGTCGGCGCCTGCATCGCGAGCATGATGACAAACAGATAGGTAATCAGGATCGCGCCCGCATAGATGATCACAAGCGCGAACGCCATGAACTCGGCACTGAGCAGGAGGTACATCCCGCACGACGCGATGATCGTCAGGATGAAATACAACGCCGAGTACACCGGACGCGGGTGCGTGACCATGCGGACGCTCGCCCCGAGCCCGACGATCGCGAAGGGGTAGAAGAAGAAGTTGGGGAGCCCACCGGCCTCGGACGCTTTGAGTCCGAGCGCGAGCGCCGCAACACCGAGGGCCGCGGCAAAGATGATCCCGCCGAGGATCTGCAAACGCTGGTCGCGTCTGGGGAGGGCCAACGCCACGCCCAGCCCGCCAAGGACGCAGACGCTGTAGAGGGCAATCGGACTGATAATCTGTTCCACCGTGCGCCTTCCGAATGAGAGCACATGCTCACGAGATCCGTTCGTTCCGCCCGTCGAATAGTCCGACGCCGGCCACGCGCAGCAACCCCAAAAAAGGACCTGCCACCCATGATGCGGAGGATAGTTCACACTATGGTTTCCTTCAACTCGATCCGGCAACTCCTGTGTGTAAAAACGCCCCCGCTGGACCCACAGCGGCGATCCGTGCGCGTCGCATCGTGCCCAGACGCGGCCCGGCGGAATCGCTGAGTGCTCCTGATCGGGTCTCAGATCACGACCAAGATCGTATTCCAAAATACCAATTATTTACCAAACAAATGCCCTCAAAGTCATTTTTTAGATTGGTAGAGTAAAAACTAACAATTTTCATGTGAGATTCGGAAAAAGATGTCACCGTCACGCGTTATACCCGCGTATCACGGTGAGGGCGTACGACTTATCGACGCCCCGTGGATAAGGAGATCGGCATGAAGATCACAACCAGCAAGAACACGAAGCGGGCAACCGCCCTCATCGGCTCGACACTCGCGATCGTTTCCCTGAGCGGCTGCAACAACGCGGGCGAGGGCCTCTTCTCAGGTGCCGCCCTCGGCGCGACAACCGGGCTCATCCTCGGCTCGATGGACGGCAACGCCGGCAAGGGCGCGGCGATCGGCGCAATCGCCGGCGGGCTCGGCGGTGCAATCATCGGCGACCAGAATGATCGCAACGCGAATCAGCGCAACAACTACAACAGCCACCGTCATGTCCGAGAGACCCGCCACCACAACGATCCGTGGTGGGAATCGGACCAGTGGTGCGACTGATTCCCGCGGGTGTGCGCCTACGGTTGATGCATGCCCGACGCGAAACTCTTGGAAGTCTTTGAATCCCCCACCGAATCGGCGTTTGTCATCGAGCACATCGCCGAGGAGTTCACCTCCGTATGCCCCAAAACCGGGCACCCCGACTTCGGGGAAGTGACCCTGCGCTATCAACCCCGCCCCGCGAACGCGGGCGGGACATGCGTCGAGCTCAAGAGCCTCAAGCTCTACTACCACTCCTTCCGCAGCGAGGGTATCTTCTACGAAGCCGTTACCAACCAGATCCGCGACGATCTCGTCGCCCTCATGGATCCCGCGTGGCTCCAGATCATCACCAACTGGCGCGGGCGAGGCGGCATCCGCTCCGTCATCCGCGCCGACTACGGCGATATCCCGGCCCATTTCCGCGGACGCTAAACCGGCCGCTCTTACGGGTAATCCTGCCGTGTCGGGCGGATGAGGATGTCCGAGATGTGCACCCCCGCGGGCTGCGAGCAGACGAATGCGATCGGGCGGGCAATGTCCTCCGGCACAAGCACCGGCGAGATACGGTCCATCAGCTCGCCGAAGCTCCCTGGGTCGTAGCCCGCGACGCCCTGAAACTCGGACGCCACAATGCCCGGCTCGATCAGCGTCACCCGGACCCCCTTCGGCCCCAGCTCTCGACGGACCGCCTCCGCCAGCGAGTTCACCGCGAACTTCGTCGAGCCGTACATGGAACTGAACGGTGAGATGTGCCGCCCGACGGTCGAACCAATCACCACAAGGTCGGCGGGCTTACCCGGCCACTCCCGGGATTTCTGGAGTTCCACCATCCGCTGCCCGGCGGCGCGGATGAGCTTGGCCGCCCCCAGCAGGTTTGTGCGGATCATCTCTTCCCATTCGCCCGGGTCCGAGGTCATCACCGATCCGCTCAGCCCACGCCCGGCGTTCACCACCACCAGATCAGGCTGCGACCCGAAATGATCCGCCGCCTCATCAAGCATCAACTCGACAACCGCATCCTCCGAAGCATCCCCCTGGACAGTCCGGCATGGGTCCTTGCCGTTGATTTTGGGGTATTTTTCGTTGATTTCATCGGCGAGTTCCCTGAGCTTGTGCGCCCGACGGGCATTGATGACCACGCCCGCGCCGTGATGGGCGAGGGTGGTCGCGACAGCTCGCCCGATGCCCGCGCTGGCCCCGGTGACGACCGCGATCCGGTCTTTGAGTGCATTCTGGTCGATCACGGCACGATCCTCCTTTGAATCCATGGCGTACGCTGGAGTGTACCCACCCAAGAATCCCGATAAGATTACGACCATGAGACCAATCACCGAATCCACTGTCTGTCTCCACGCCTCACTCCTCCTGCTCGGGGGAGCGATGATCCTGCCCGTCTCCGGGTGCCGAGCCATCCGTGAACGCCGCGAGGCCCGCGCACAAGAGGCCGCAGAACAAGAGCAGGCCCAGTCAAATATGACCCATCAGGAGTGGATGGCATCACAGGGGATCGGCACCCAGCCGCCCGCCAACAACCAACCCCTTCCCGACCCCGAGCCTCTGGGCAAACCGATCTACCGCCAGTTCGACCCAGCCAACCCCGCGGACACTCAGGTCGTGGACGAACGCCCATCTTCCCAGGGCGAGCCCGCACCGATGCAGGCGTCCGAGCAGCCCATCGCCCAACCCGTTGAGGCACCCAAGTTCGCGCCCAAGACCCGCGAGGAACGAAGCCTGGCCGAGGCGATGACCCTCCGGGCGACGGGTGATCTGCAGGCAGCGCTCGTCGAACTCGAACGGGCGATCGCGTACAACCCACGCTTCACCCCCGCGTTCCTCGAGGCGGGCGACATTTATATGGAAATGGCGCAGTACGATCTCGCGGAGCGTCAGTACGCCGCCGCGGTGCAGGCGGAACCCCGCAACTTCATGGCGCAGTACCGCCACGCGGTCGTGCTCGATCGGTTGGGCCAGCTCGATGATTCCCGCAGGGCCTATCTCCGGGCACTCTCGATCCGCCCCGCCGATTTCAATGCCAACCTCGGCGTCTCGATCGTGCTCCTTGAGATGGGCGATGGGGCGCAGTCGCTCCCATATGCGCAGCGTGCGGTGCGGAACGATCCGTCGAGTGGTCGTGCGAGGCTTCAGCTGGGCAATGTGTACGCCGCGATCGACCAGCACAGCGACGCGGTCGTCGAATACCAGCAGGCGGCGGAGCTGATCGACGCACCCACCGCCGGGCTGCTGCTGAACATGTCCGAATCGCTCAACCAGCTCGAACGCTACGCGGAGATGGTCGGGACACTCGAACAACTCGTCCGCCTGGAGCCCAGCGCGATCGCCTACGAACGCCTCGGGTCCGGGCTGTTCCGGCTCAAACGCTACGACGAATCGCTCGAAGCGTTCAACTCCTCCGTCTCGATGGACGACAAGCACTACCCCGCGCTCAACGGCGTCGCGGTGTGCGAGCTGAACAACTACCTCTGGTCGGGAAAGAGCGACGGCGCCTCACGCGAGCGGGCGGTCGAGGCGATGCGGGCGAGCCTGCGGATCGAGCGCAAGCAACCCAAGATTGTTGAGCTGCTGCGTCGATATTCCCGGGCGAGCAGCCAGGAGCGGTAATCGAGCCGTCCGGATGCGGATGAAAGCGTGTCTGGAAGAGTGGATACCCCGGGCCGGGTTTCTACGATACCGGCTATGGCACCACCCAAAAACATCATGCAGACCAGGGCCGACTCCCGAGTCCACCTCCCCAATCTCCTGACGATCGGACGGGTCCTGCTCGCGGTTGTCTTTGTCGTCCTGCTCTCGTTTGTCCGCTCGCGTTCGATGAGCGTCGAGCCAACCCTCTCGGACAAGCTCGGCGACCTCTCGCACGCGTCGACGACCATCCTCGTGATCGCGGCGTCGATCTTTATCATCGCCGCGCTGACCGACGCGCTCGACGGGCACCTCGCCCGCAAGCTCAACGCGATCACCCGCTTCGGGCGGATCATGGACCCGTTCGCGGACAAGCTGCTCGTGCTCGGCGCGTTCGTGATGCTCGCGGGACCCGGGTTCACTTCCCGAGTGCCGGGGCAGGGATCGATCCAAGTCTCCATGGTCGCGGGGTGGATGGTCGTCGCGATGATCGGGCGCGAGCTGCTCGTCACGACAATCCGAGGCGTGTACGAGGGCGAGGGCGTGGACTTCTCCGCGATCGGGATCGGGAAGCTGAAGATGATCCTGCAGTCCGTAACCGTGCCGGTGGTGCTGCTGCTGGTCGCGCTGGGGCACCCCGGACCGGACTCACCTGAACGGACAATCATCGCGTTGCTCGTCTGGGCAACGGTCATCGTGACGATCCTCTCCGTCTTCCCCTACATCGCGCGGGCCGCCAAGCACACGCTCGATGAGCAGGCCAAGATGCTCGAGGTCATGCGTGGCAAGAAACCCCGCAAACCCACCCAGACCGGAATCCCGGGCGCCAAGCAGCGACCCAAGGCCAACAAGGGCGGGCAGCACGCACGGTAATCAAACCAACCGCACACACCAGGGAGCGGATTATGAACACCATGAGCAAGGGCGTCGAATGGATGCTCACCACCGGCGGGCTCGGGCACATGAAGCCCGCATCCGGGACCTGGGGCTCCATGCCCCCGGTCGTGCTCGCGGGGCTGATGATCCTCGCCGGCGTCGGTCCAAGCGGCGCAAACGCGTGGGTCTACTTCTTGGTGCTCAGCGTGATCCTCGTGATCTACTCGGGCGCATGCATCGCCTACGGGGTCGACGCGGAAGCGAAGTGGAAGAAGGACCCAGGCCAAGTCGTCGCCGACGAGACCGCCGGGC
>JAGQOC010000145.1 GCA_020427745.1 Phycisphaerales bacterium
CGTGCGTCATCGACAGCACGCTCGCGTACTCGATCGGCGCCTGCGACGCGCCCACCCCCGAGCACAGCTCCACCAGCTGCCGCGAGATCTCATCCTCGTCACCCTCGCCGCGCGTAAATGAATCCACCAACTCCCCATCAGGACTGCGCCAGCAGAACCCGTGGTCGTTGACAACCAGGTGCCCCTCCGCGCCCATCGCAACAAGATTCGTCGATGCAACCCCCGCCTGGTCCGACAGCATCACCGACGCCGCCCGCCCGTCCGGGTACCGCAGATTCATCGTGCACTCACCGTGCAACCCACGCAGCGACTGCCCCGGCAGCGGATGCAGCCCCCGCCCGCTCGCCGGCGAAACATACGACGCCTCAACAACCTCAGGCACACCCATCAACGCCCGCACCAGATCCATCCCATCAAACAGCCGCGCCCCCAGCGACCCCTGCACCCGCGGCGCAACCATCGACACACTGCACGAGCGGATCACCCCGAAGGTCTCCATCGCCGTCTGCAGTTCCACCATCATCGGGCTCAGCCGAGTGCGAGGCAGGAACCGCACCATCGCGTTGAACACCCCCGACTGGATCGCCTCGACCCAGCCCGTCCCCGCGACCTCCGCCGCACTCGCCGGGATCGGCTCGAGTGTCGCCACAACCACATCCCGCGCGTGCGCCGCGCGCAGCACCTCCAGATCCTGCGATATGTCCTGATCCCCGAACGCCCCAGGGTCCGCGACAAGCACAAGGTCGATATCCCCCGAAGTCAGCACCGACCGCAGATCATCCAACGGCTCGCACCCGATCCCCGCCGCCGCCTTCCCCGCCTGATGCCCCTCCGGACACCCAACCCCGACCAGCTCGATCCCCGACCGCGCAAAGACCCCTTGGACAAACGCCGCCTGCCCCGGATCGATCCACGCAACCCCCTTGGTCGTCTTCATGCCCCCAGTCTATGAAAAAACCCGGCATCACGCCGGGCTCTCGATCCATTATCTCCAAACCAAACTCAGCGCCGACGACGCAGCCCGAGCCCGAGCATCCCGATTCCCATGACCGCCGTCGAAGGCGCGGGGATGATCTCGAACGCAAGATCGTTGAATGTCGGATCGAACACCGTGTACCCACCGCCACTGAAGAAATCCGTCGCGTTGACCAGATCACCCACGGACGAGCCCGACCAGACCCACGCGTCCGCGCCGCCATTCACAAGCGTCGCGCCGACCGAGATCCAGTACTCCGTGCCCGCGCTCAGCGCGACCGTGCCCTCGAGCTCAAGGGTGTACTCGTACTCGATCCCGCCGCCGAACAGCGTCGCGCCCGTCTGCGAAAGACCAAGCCGCGCGCTCTCGTCCGTCACCGTGTCGGAGTAGATCACCGACCCGGGCCCGCCCGAGATGCCCGCCTCATACAGCACCACGGTGTACGACGCCATGTTGTCGATGTCCGCGAACTGGAAGTTCTGCGACCCACCCCACCAGCGCACCGAGGTCGCTGTCGCGTCCGCGCTCAGCGTGAAGTTGTCCGCCATCCGCTGACTGAAAAACTGACCCGCCACCGCGTCCGAGAAGAAACTCTGATTCCCCGGCTGGTCACTCGCCTGACTATAGATCCCCGCAGAGGACACTCCCGCAAACAGCCCAAGGGCCAAAACACACGCCTTCTTCATTGCTCTCTCTCCATTTCTCGTGATGCCCCAAAGGGGCGATTCTCCGGTCAAAAAGAGTACCGGAAACCCCACGCTCAATCCGCCAAAATCTCGGTTTTTCACCCAACTTCGTCCAGATTTTCGACCCAGCCTTCGCCCCCCGAGCGTAAACTCCCCCAGACAGATGCGGCAAGGCGACCGCTCGTGGGGCACGCCCCCACGGGAGGAAAGTCCGAGCACGAAAGGATACGGTGGTGGGTAACGCCCACCCGCCCGAACAACCCGAACGGGTCGGCTGAGGGCGAGGGAAAGTGCCACAGAAAACACACCGCCGATGGACGGGCAACCGTCACAGGTAAGGTTGAAATGGTGC
>JAGQOC010000146.1 GCA_020427745.1 Phycisphaerales bacterium
GCACGCAAGGGCGTGACCAACGGACATTCTAGCAGGACAAGCGGGGGGTGAAAAGATGAATCTTCGGATTCGACGCATCAGGAAACAGTGCTTGGGATCCAAGAAATCTGATGCCGACGCGTCAAATGCTCGTCTCGCTGGGGTACAGTTTTGGATTGGATTGCCCACCGATGCTGGAGAAAGCGATGCCCGAGCAGGTCACTGATACGCCGTGCCCGTATTGCAAGAGCCGCCCGCTGACGACCGTCCGCCGGGTGCCGTACTACCGCGGGTATGTGCTTGTGTTCCAGCACGGCTCAAAGCGTTTCGCGGGTTGTGTGTCCTGTGTACGCAAGCAGATGCTGCTCGAATCCGCCAAGGCGGTCGGCTTCGGCTGGTTCAGCCCCAAGGCGCTCGTCGCGACGGTGTTCGTGACGCCGGTGACATTCGGGCGTGCGTTCTTTGTGCGCAGCGATCCGAAGCGGGTGACGGCGTTGCTCGACGAGATTGGTGTGCCGACCAATACGCACGAGGTTCGTCTCGCCGATGCGCTCTATTCATCCGCGGCGGCGATCATCAAGTCCGACGGCGAGGCCCACCCCTCCGAGGTCGACATCGCGGCAGAGTATCTCCAGGTCCTCCTCCCGGAGTTCGAGCGTTCGGCACTGAATGATCGGGTCGCGGAGTGGAAGGGCGGGATGTCGGTGGACGCGCACGCGTTGTTCCTCAGAAGGTTCCTGAAGCCCGAGGGGCAGCAGGTGATCCTGGAGATGTTCGCCGCGGTGATCCTCGCGGACGGGAAGATCGAGAAACAGGAACGCAAGCAGTGGGACCGCGTCGCCAAGGTGTTCGGGCTCTCGAAAACCGAGATCCAAGAGAAGTGGGCATCGCTGGTCGAGGGCGAGTCCGTTCCCGTCTGATCCAGCGGGGGGCGGACGGGCGACGCGTTTCTCTGTGCGGTGTGGCGACAATATTGGCCGGTGTGAGCTGGGTGGCGCATGCCGGCAGGCCAGAATCATCATTCTTTAAAGAAGATGTCAATATCCATATTGGCATTGTTCTTGCATGCCTTGATCCCCGCAGGGTGGTGCCGGCGGGCATCGCGGGGATACGAGCCGGCGACCGGATCGCCGAGAAAGAAGATCGAGATGCAGAAAAAGACGAAGATTGGTGTTGGTCTGGGTTGCGCCGTGGTATTGATGCTCTCCGCCGGGGCGTCCGCGACGGTGACGGATCTCATCCGCACGGATTTCTACGCCGGCTCGGGCCCGGTAGGGGTCGCCAAGGGCGATTTCGACCAGGACGGGGACATGGACCTAGCCGCGGTCGACCAGACGGTCGGCGGGGTGACGGTTTTGTTCAATGACGGCGACGCGGGGTACTCGATGCATTCGCAGTACGGGCTCCCAGCGGGGATGAGCGGCTCGAGTGCGATCGTCAGCGGAGACCTCGACGGCGACGGGGATACCGATCTCGCGGTGGCGATCGGCAGCGCCGGGTTCCTCGAGAGCCGGGTGCTCATCATGACGAACAACGGGTCGGGGGTCTTCACGCAGAGCGTGTTCTCGACCGGGTACGGGCCCGTCGATATCGCGGCGGGCGATCTCGACGGCGACGGTGATCTCGACCTTCTCACCGCCAACTACACCGGGGGTTCGCTCACCAAGCTGCTCAACGACGGGAGCGGGGATTTCAGCACCAACTCGACGGTCGCCGCACGGCGCAACGCCCAGCGAGTCGCCGTCGCGGACCTCGACAACGACGGCGATCTGGATCTTGGGCTCACCTGGCTGCACGGCGCGATCACGCTGCTCAACGACGGGACCGGGATATTCCCCGCGGCCGGGATCCACACCGCGGGCACACGCCCGGGGGGGATCGAGTTCGGGGATGTCGATGCGGATGGTGACAACGATATGGTCATCCTCGATCGCACCGGAGGGCAGGCGTACCTGTTCTTCAACAGCGGCGCCGGCGTATTCACGACGCAGACCCAGTTCGCGGTCGCGACCGGGCCATCCGCGGTTGCGTTCGCGGACCTCGACAGCGATGGGGATCAGGACATGGCGATCAGCTCGCAGAGCACCGCACAGATCGATACCCGGATCAATGACGGCGCGGGTGTGTTCTCCGTGGGCCCTCTGCTCGCGGTCGGCGCGCTGCCGATGGACATCCTGGTGAGCGATCTCAACAGTGACGGTGGGCTCGATCTTGTGACCGTGAACCAGACGGGGAACAGTGTCTCGGTGCTCACGAGCTTGCCCTGCGATGCGGATTTCACGGGCGATGGCGTGCTCGATATCTTTGATGTCTTCGCGTTCCTTGACGCGTTTAGTATCCAGGATCCCGCGAGCGATCTCACGGGGGACGGTATCTACGACATCTTCGACGCCTTCGCGTACCTCGATCTGTTCAACGCGGGCTGCCCGTGATCTGACCGGGGTGCCCGTTCTCGCCCCGCCGGTGCACCGGCGGGGTTTCTTTTTGCCGACATTCTGTGGATTGATGCGGTTCTCTCCGGGGCAATTTTCTGCGTGTGCCCCCTACAATCCCGTCCTATGTCCACCGAAACCATCACCCGATTCGCCCCCTCGCCCACCGGTCATCTCCATATCGGCGGCGCACGCACCGCGCTGCTCTGCTGGGCGTACGCCAAGGGCAAGGGCGGCCGGTTCCTCCTCCGCATCGAGGACACCGACCAGCAACGATCGTCCGAGGCGTCCACGCGGGGGATCCTCGAGGACCTCGCATGGCTCGGCATCGACTGGGACGAGGGGCCGGCGCTGGAGTTCGGGGGGAAGACGCTCGGCGGCGATCCGCGGGGTGTTGGGCCGTTCTTCCAGGCGCAGCGCCTCGAGATCTACAACGAGTACATCCGCAGGCTCATCGAGCAGGGCAAGGCCTACCCGGCGTTCGAGACGCCCGAGGAGCTCGAGGCCAAACGCAAGGAAGCGATCGAGGCCAAGGTCGGGTACAAGTACGACCGGGCCGCGTTGTCGATCCCGCAGGACGAACGCATCGCGCGGATCGATGCGGGCGAGGACCATGTTGTGCGTCTGCTGATGCCGGACGAAGCGATCACCGTCCACGACCAGATCCTCGGCGATGTCACCGTCAAGCCCGAGGAGTTCGACGACTTCATCATCCGCAAGCGTGACGGCTTCCCGACCTACCACCTCGCGGTGACGGTCGATGATGCGCTCATGGGCGTGACCTGCGTGGTGCGTGGTCAGGAGCACCTGATCAACACGCCGAGGCACATCGCGATCCAGCGTGCGCTCGGGTTCCCGACGCCCGAGTACGGGCACCTGCCGCTGATTTTCAATCAGGACGGCTCGAAGATGTCCAAGCGGGACAAGGACAAGGCGGCGAAGAAAGCGGTCCGCGACGGCAAGATGGAGCACTCGCCGATCTCGGAGATCGGGCACGAGGACTTCGCGGGCTGGCTCAAGGACAAGACACGCCAGCTCCCGGCGGATCGGCTCAAAGAGCTCGCGGGCGTGCTCGCGATCGAGCTGCCCGAGATCGAGGTGGAGGACTTCCGGGCGGCGGGGTACCTCCCCAGCGCGATCAACAACTACCTCGCGCTGCTCGGCTGGAACCCGAAGACCAAGAACGCCGACGGGACGGACCTCGAGCACTTTGATATAAAGTATCTCGCGGAGCACTTCGATTTCAGGGGGGTGGGGTCCGGGCCGAGCAAGTTCGATCGCGTCAAGCTGCTGAGTTTCAACGCCGACGCGATCGCTGCGTTGAGTGATGACGGCTTTGCGCACGAATGGCATGCCTGGGCGACGCGCCACGACGCGGCCCTCGCGGAGCGCTTCTCGCTCGACGACATGAAGATGCTCGCGCCGGCGGTCAAGACCCGCTGCAAGACACTCCGCGACGGACGGAAAGTGGTCGGCTTCGCGCTCCTCGCGGACGACGCGGTGGAGTTTGACGGGAAGGCCGTGCACAAAGCGATCATCAAGGGCGAGGGCAAGGGGCTCGAGCTGCTCGAAGCTTTCGGCAAGGAGCTGGGCTCGCTCGAGGCGTTCGATCCGGACTCCATCGAGGAGTTCGTCAACGCGTTCGCCGAGCGCCACGGCGTGGGGATGGGCAAGGTCGCCCAGCCCGTGCGGGTGGCGGTGACGGGGGTTGCGGTGAGCCCGCCGCTCGGGCAGACGCTGGCGATTCTGGGGCGGGATTCGGTAGTGGAACGGATCGCCCGGTGCGTCGAGTTCGCGGCGGGGCAGTCGGCGTAGCGGGCGCGAACACACAACGCAACGAGAGCATGGCGTGCGGTTTGGAGTCCCCGGCGGTGTGGGCGACGCCGGCGGTCGGCGTACACTTGGCGCATGAGTGAAGCCACCGAGAACCGCCATTTCATCCAGCAGGTCATCGACACCGACATCGCGAGCAGGAAGTGGTGTCAGCCGGGCGATCGCTCTCTCGTGACCACCCAGTTCCCGCCGGAACCCAACGGGTATCTGCA
>JAGQOC010000147.1 GCA_020427745.1 Phycisphaerales bacterium
CAACATCATCTCGACCGACTTCGACAACGGCACCAGTGGCGCCAACACCATCCCGAGCAGCAGTTCGACCCCGCTTGAGTACGAGGCAACGACCGCGCCGGGGGATAGTGGCGGCCCGGTCCTCGTCCAGTTCGGCGGCGAGTGGGTGATCTCGGGCGTCCTCTCGGGCGGCACAACGAGCACCAGCGTGTACGGCGATATCTCGTGGTGGACCGGCACCGCGCTGTTCCGCAACGCGATCGAAGCCGTCGGTGGCGAGTTTGTCACCGGGCTCGAGATCCTGTTCCCCGCGGGCTTGCCCGATCTCGTGTCCTCCTCGGGTGGTGACACACTGAGTGTCGAGATTATCCCCTCCCCCGCAGATCCGGTGGTCCCGGGCAGCGGGATGTTCCATGTCGACACGGGCTCCGGGTTCCAGCAGTTCGCGCTCTCGCCCGACTCGGCCACAAGCTTTACGGCGACCTTCCCCGCGCCCGCGGACTGCCCGACGAATGTTGAATACTTCATCTCGTTCGATCTTCAGTCCGGGGCGACGGTGACCGCGCCCGCCGCGGGGTCGTTCAGCGTGCAGGCCGCGGATCAGGTGGACCTGGACGATCTGTATGACTTCGAGTCTTCCGTCGGCTTCACGGCTGGGGTGCCCGGGGACGATGCCACGACGGGCATCTGGGTCCGTGTGGATCCGATCGGCACGGGCGCACAGCCGGAGGATGACCACACCGCCAGCGGTACCATCGCGTGGGTCACCGGACAGGGGACCCCGGGCGGCGCGCTCGGCGAGAACGACATCGATGGCGGCACGACATCGCTGGTGAGCAACCAGATCGATCTGAGCGGCACCGAGTCCGCAACGATCTCGTACGCACGCTGGTACTCCAACAGCTCTGGTGCAGCGCCGAACGCGGATGTGTTCGAAGTGTTTGTATCGGACGACGACGGGCAGAACTATGTGCTCGTTGAGACCGTCGGGCCCGCCGGCGATGGAACATCGGGTGGCTGGATCGAGACCGGGTTCAATGTCGGCGACTTTGTCGGGCTGACCTCGATGGTCCGCGTCAAGTTCGTCGCGAGCGATCTCGGCGACGGATCTGTCGTCGAGGCGGGCATCGACGATGTGCGCATCCTCGGTGTCTCCTGTGCAAACGATGTTTGTACCGCAGATTTCACGGGCGACGGGACGCTGGATATCTTCGATGTCTTCGCGTTCCTCGACGCGTTCAACGCATCCGATCCGGCGGCGGACTTCACCGGCGATGGTTCGTTCGATATCTTCGATGTCTTTGCGTTCCTCGATGCATTTAACGCCGGCTGCCCGTAAGCGGAGTCTCTGGCGTTCTTGATTCGGAGTTCATCACCCTGGGTGCCCGTGTTGATCACGGGCACCCTTTTTTCTTGGCTATGTTCGGAACGGTGAGCGGCTGGTGGTGAGACATGCCCCTGCTCGGAGATCGATCACGATTCGTCCGGAAGCTTGCACTTGTGGCTCAGCCCGATCATGCGGATCATCTTCAGGTTGATCCAGATGAACCGCCAGATCTGCCAGAGCAGGAATGTGCGTGAGAGGCGGGTGATGCCCGTCGGGACCGGCGCGAAGTCGGAAGTCGAGGCGCCGCATTGGTTCGGGGACTTGTTGTTCTGCATGGTCAGCTCCTCGTGGTTCTTATTCCGGGATCATCCACCAGCCGGGCTTGGCCTTGGCTTTGTAGATGAACATGTGGTGCAGGATCGACTTGATCCAGTGCCCCGCCAGCCCGATCTCCCCGGTTGTGTGGCGGAGGTCCCGCCCGTATTCCGGGTACGCCTCGAAGTCCGGGATGATCGGGAACACCGTCATGGACACCGCCGTGCCCGTGAACGGGCTCGCGCCCGCCGAGGCGACACACGCGGCGCCCATCCGCGCCATCGAGGCGCAGTGCGCCGGTCGGTCGCGTCCGCGCATCTTGTCGGCGATCGTCTCGGCGACCGCGCGGCCGATCATCGCCGAGGGCATCCCTGTTCGCGGTGCGGTCGCGAAGATCGGGGTCCCGTCCGGGCTCTTGCGCGGGCGAGAGATTGCGTGCGGCGGCGCGAACGCGATGCCGATCGCGTAGATGTTGCTGTAGTCCCTGTTCTGGTAGGTCTTGGGCCAGTCGTCCGCGGTCCATTCCGTGTAGTCCCTCGGCGTGTAGTCCGCGTCGACACGCATGAACCCGTTGGGTGCAAAGAGCTTTTCGGTGATGGTGTTGCCTTGGCGATCGAACGCGTCGAGCCCGACGCCGGAGAACGGGGGGATCAGCATCATGAAATCCGCGTGCTCGGTCCGCTCGTCGCCGTCGAGGTTGGTGTAGTGCACCTGCCCGCGGTCGACCTGTTTGGCGTGAGCCTGGAGGATCCAGCCGAGCCCGCGTTCTTTGTAGAGCGACTCGGCAAAGATCTTCGAGTGCGTGACATACCCGCCCTGCTTGAGGTAGAGCCCGCCCATCCCGAAGTCACCGAGGCAGTACTCGTTGCTCATCCAGACGATGTCCGCCCGGTCCCGCACACGCCACTGGCGGAGCATAAACTCAAGGTTCAGCGCGTACTCGAACGCGGCGCCCTGGCAGGTCGCCTGCCCGTGCCCGGTCCCGATGATGAACTTCTGCCGTTCACCCCGGCGCATCCGCTCGACGCACTCCTGGAGGTGCTCAGACGCCTCGAGCGCATGGCTCGGCGTGCAGACGGACAGGCTGTTTCCGTGGATCGGATCGAGCCCGGGGGTCGCGTCGAAGTTGAGCTTCGGCCCGGTCGCGTTGATCAGGTAGTCGTACTCGAGCGTGTCCATCTGGTCGAGCCGGGCGTCGTCGGTGTACGCGAACTCGACGAATGGGGTGGTGTGGTCCTTGCCGCCCTCGGGCCAGATCGCCGTCGCCCGCGCTTGGCGGAACTCGATGCCGGACTTTTTGTACACCTTGTGCAGATCCACAAGCACCTGCTTCGGCTTCATCAACCCGACCCCGACCCAGATATTCGACGGGATCCAGTTGTAGGTCGGCTTGGGGGAGACCACAACCACCTCGTGGTGCTTGCCGAGGTGACGCTTGAGAAAGAGGGCGGCGGTGTGACCGCTGATGCCGGCTCCCAGGACTACTACACGCCCCATATCAGACCTCCACGGGATCCACCCGCAAGCTAGAAGTTATACCGAAGAGAAAAATACACATTGGTGTTGTTCTCGAACTGCGCGAAGAAAGTGTGCTGCTCGTCGCCGAAGAAGATGTTCGCCCCGACCGACGCCGTCCAGTGGTCGTCGATCTTGCGGGTGACGCTCGGGCGCAGGTACGCGTCCTGGTCCGTCGGCGAGACATACGCGAAGAGCGAGTAGACCATGTTCTGGTTGTCCGTCTGGTAGGTCACCCGGGCCGTCAGCACATGGCGCGACTCATCCCGCGCCGGCACGCCGACCGGGAGCGACATCAGGTATCCGTCGTGGTCGATCATGTGCTCGATGTAGTACTGCACCCCGAGCGTGAGATCCGTCGCGATCTCCTGCTCGTACCCCGCGAGGAAGCGGAACTGGCTGTTCTCGACCAGCCCGTTGGTGCCCGAGGGGTCGTCGCCGGAGTCGTAGTAACCGATCTCGATGTTCCCGATCCCCTTGCCCACCGGGCCGCGGACGCTCGCGCCGTAGACATTGAGCTCGGGGAAAGTCGCCCGTCCGGTCGGCGTCTGCCCGCCCGGGCTCTTCCAGAATCCGTGGTACCCATAGGCAGCGACCTCGTACGCCCCGAGCTGCCGATGCAGCCGGTAATGGATCTCGTCGTCGTTGAACCAACGGTCCGGTCGATCGAAGAGCACCACGGCGTCACGCCCGGACAGACGCCCGAGGTTGGGGTTGTAGAACGAGAGCCTCCGCCCGTCGATGAATCGGTCGGCGTCGAAGCTCGGGATGTATGCCAGATCGATATTGACCGCGTCGGTGTAGATGTTGACCCGGACCCCATCGCTGGGCGCTTTGAGGTATTCCTCATCGCGACCGATGAAGAACGAGTTCCAGTCCTTGGGGAAGAGGTCGTTGATGAACAGCAGATCGCCCGTGCCCCAGGTCATCACCTGACGCCCGAGCTTGAAATCGACATGATCGCCGAGGCTCGACGAGTACCAAAGCTCGCGGAGATCGAGGAACCCCTCGCCCGATTCGAGGTCCGGCCCGTGCCGATCGACAACAGGGTCATACAGAATGTCAACGACCGCGTGCGCCGTCCATCCCTCCGCGAACGCGTCGCCCTCGAGTTGTAACCGTGTCTCGCCGATCGAGATGCTCCGCTCGTACGGGTCGCTCTGGGTGCGGAGCCCGAAGCGTCCCTCGAGAAACCCGCCGAAACGGAGGTCGATCTTGGGATGATCCAGGATTGCTTCTTCTTCCTCGCTCGGCTCGTCGGTTCTTCCGAGACCCTGCGGGAGCCCGGGCTCGTCCGCGCCCGGCAGCCCGCCGGGGAGTTCGGGTTCCCCCGGGGTACCCGATCCCTCACCGCCGGGCAACCCGGAGGGAAGAGCGGGCTCGGAGTTCTCTTGAGCATCGGGAAGCCCGGTCGGGAGCGGGGGTTCGACACCGAACGCCGAGGCGCACGCCGCCGCGATGAGCCAGGATGTCCACACCGGATGGGTCATCGGAGGAACTTCCTCGGGGGCTTGCGGAGGTAGCGTTCGGTGAAGATGTCGCCGTCGAGCCCGATGTCGTACTCGACCTCGGAATAGGACATGACGGTCTTGGACCCGGTCTCCAGGTTGTGCATACTCGACTGGGTAACGGTCCAGTGCCCGTCGATCTCCTCGACCTTCTCGGCCTTGTACTCGCGGTACTTGTTGCCCCCCTCGTCGTAGAACTCCACGGTGATGGGCAGGAAGGTTCCCTTGTGGATCCACATGATGTAGTGGTCAAACTCAACAAGCGAGCGGTCGATCGGCGTGTTCTTGATCTTGTAGTAGTTCTCGGTGGTCTCGAGCAGCTCGTGGACATCGTCCTCGAGTCGACGCCCGGAGACATCCTCGTAGAAGAAGTCCGAGCCCACAAAGCTCGTCCGCTTATCCGTCGCGGCGATCCGCTTGACGAGGTCCAGCGAGGGCATGTACAGCCAGCGGTCGTCGTCCCTGCCGAGGTGCTTGTGGACCATGAACACCATCTTGGAGATGTCCGCGGGCTTGTCGAAATAGACATAGAACCGCTGGTCGTGATCGCTGTACCCGTTCTCATCCGCTTCGCCCGGCTCGTCCCAGCGAAGGATCGTGAACCGACGGTTGCGGGTGCGCCCCTGGTCGTCTGTGATCTCCATCTCCACACGCGCCCGCCCGTCGTCCGAGGCGTAGTACGCGACATGGTTGGAACGCTCGACAATCTCGTTTACACCCAGATTTGTGGCGTCATCGGGTGCGTTTCCCGTAAAGAGCAGGGCGCAGATTCCGACAATCGACAAAGCATTCATGGTGTACCTCCGTTTTCTGAAACAGACTTCCCGCCTGCGCATCCCCTGCGGCGTGATGCAACAAAGCAACCGATTGCCAGCACGGGGATCAGACCGAGCGCAATATAACGGATCTGTGAGCCTTCGCCGATGAACTGGTTCAGGTTGATCACCACCAGCCCCACCAGAACGAGTGACCCCACGATGCAGGTGCCGCACCGGCAGCTCATCGCTCTCGATCCCGATTCATCAAACAGCCAGGGCTCGAGGAAGCGGATCAACGCGGGGAGTAGCAGCAGCGTCGACGCGCCGGCTGTGAGCAGGATCGCGGCGATGAAGAACCCGACCGTCTGGTAAGGCACCAGCGGCGCGGCGAGCAGCGGAAGGAACCCGAACCCGACGACAATCGCGTTGCGTGTGATCGCCAGCGCGGGCTCGCCGAACATCGGCGAGACCGATGCCTTCCAGCTCCCGCGGGACCGATGCATGTTCCGGCTCCGCGCGAGGAAGTGGATCGCGTAATCCACGCTCAGCCCGAGACTCAATGAGCTCAGCACCGCGACCGGCATGTCGTAGTCCTTCCCGATCAGACCGATGAGCCCGTAGATCAACGCGACCGTCAGCGTGAGCGGGATCATGCTCAGGATGCCCCAGAGCGCCGAGCGGAAGAGGACGATCATCATGAACAGCACGACCAGGAAGCTGCCCAAGAACGCCTGGAGCATCCCGCTGACCATCTTGTCCTGCCAGATCACATTGATATAGGTCAGCCCGAACCACCGGTGCTCGATCCCGCCCGGCGGCGGGTTCTGCGCGATGTAGTCGTCGAGCGCCCGGGTCACCGCCTCCATATCGCGGTTGTCGCCGCTGGTGAGCTGGACCCAGAGCGCGGACCTGCGGAAGTGATCTTCCGGAGCCGACGCGTCACGCATGACGAAGTGATCGAGATCGGTGTAGCGGTGCGAGGACTGGTACTGGATCAGGCACTGCGCCACCGCCGCGGGAGAATCCGGGAACCGGTACTGGTCGTCGGTCCCGCCGAGCAGATCCCGGTGCACTGTCATCACGATGTCCGCAAGCGAGTTGGACTTGCCCACAACCTGGCGATCGGCGTCCGCGAGGACGGTCTCGAGGTGGTCCTGCATGGAGCGCATCCACCGCAGCGTCTCCGGCTGCTTGAAGGTCTCGAACCGCGCACGCTCAGCGCCGAGCTGATCGGAGACGCGGTCCCACGCGTCGAACTCGTCGTCCGGGCAGGTGTCGAGCTTGTTTTCTACAAACGCCTGCGCCGAGTCGAGCAGCGACCAGGGTGACTGTGCGTCCTCGGAGAGCCTCCGGATTTCGTTGGTCAGTAAGTTCCCCACGCCGGCGGAATCGGCATCAAAGCCCGCGGAGAGCCGATCCACCAGCCCGCCCGCGTAAACGCCGGCGTCTCCCTCGATCGGTGACGACGAGAGCTCGAGGTACCCCATGTAGGTCCCGCCGAAGTGCTTGTTGAGCACGCGGTCAGCAACACGGATCGGATGCCCGGGTTCGAACCACTTGGTCGGATTGTCGTTGATCCGGATTCTGCTGATGCCGTACCCGGACACAACGACCGCCACAACCGCCGCCGCGAGGATGAACACGGCCCGTCGGAAGGTGAGCCCGCCCAATCTCGCGAGCACCCGGGCCATGAGCGAGGAGCTCTCGGCCGAGTGCGCCTTTTCCTGGGCGTCCGCGATATCCGCGAGCCTGGACTCGGGGATGAACATGATTGCCGCGGGGATAAAGGTGATCGTCCAGACCCACGCGAGCATCACCCCGATCGCGACAAAGATCCCGAAGACCTGCACCGGGGGGATGGGGGTGAGCGCGAGCGACGCGAACCCGGCGGTCGTCGTCAGCGAGGTGTAGAGCATCGGGCTGAAGAGTTCCTTCATGACCGCGACAAGTGTTGCTTTGCGATCGCGCGTCTCGCCGTAGCGGTCGAAGAAGTCGGAGATGATGTGGATCGCGTCGAGCACCGCGATGGGCATGATAAAGATCGGGATCATGCTGCTCATGATGTGCACGGTCTTGCCGCTGATGACGAGCAACGCCATGGTCATGATCGAGGTCACCATCGCGACGATCAACGGCGGGACGATCAGCGTGATCTTCTTGAAGAAGATCCACATCAGCAGGAAGATCACGACCATCGCCAATGGGGCGCTGATCGCCATCTGCTTGAACATCTCGACGCCGAAGGTATCCTCCGCGACCGGGAGCCCGGTGATGTAGTACTCGTTGCCCCCCGCGCCCGCGAACCCGTCGATCTTGCTCTGGAGCTTTCCGGCGACCTGGTGTGCGAGGTGCTTGTCCGTCAACGGGATATAGAGGCACAAGGCCTCATCGGTTTCGTCAGCGATCATCGTTCCGTTGAGGAACGGGATCCGGCGCGACCGATCACGCACCGCCAACGCCTCATCGCGCGTCTCAGGGGGGGCGGGCATCAGCCAGTCGAACCGGACAGTGCCCACGCCCGCGCTCTCGATGAAATCGACCGTCGACGGCGCGATCAGATCGATCCGGACCACGCCGGCCTCGGGGTCCTCCTCGCCGATCGCCTCGCCGTGCAAGGTCTTGGCGTACTCGGTGAGTTCGTAGACCTCGGCGAGTGTCTCCGGGTTGTAGACGCCGTCGGGATTGGTCTCGTTGACGACACCGAGCACAACGATGTCGCTGAGCCCGAACCGACGCTTTGCCTCGTTGTGGTACATCCGCACGGGCTCGTCCGGCGCGAGCATGTTCTCGGGGTCGGTGTCCACCCGCAGACTATTGAGCATCGGTACGCTGTCTGGGAACAGGCTCGGCACCCCCGCCAGCAGCCCGAGCATGAGCGTCAATGCGACCATGATGCCCGTCACCAACCGGGGTTTGCGGGTGCAGGTGTCCGTGACGCCCACGCCGATCCGTTCGGTGGGTGTGATCTCGTGCTCTCGATGATTTTCAGTGCTCATGATTGGTCCCCGTGTGCTTGTTCCGCTGGGGTTGTTCGCCCGGTCTCGGTTGCTGCAACCCGCAGCCAAACCGGCCCTCGATGCAGCCGAGGATCGACATCAGCTGGGGCTCGGCGATCCGGTAGTACACGGCCCGCCCCTCTCGATCCAGGTCGAGAAAACCCCGGTCCCGGAGAAGACGCAGATGCCCGCTCGCAGCGGGGCTCGTGATCCCGCACGACTCCGCGAGCTGCCCGACGGTGTAGCGGTCGTTCACCAGCAGCTGGATCATCCGCAAGCGGTGGGGGTGGGCGATCGTGCGGAGGCACTCCGCCGCCTCTTCCAGCGCTCGCATGGTCTCTGGGCTTGTCCGGGGCGGGGCTGGTTGCATCAAACTAGAATATCGTATAAATCAGACATTTCAATACTGAAATATCAAGAAATAAAGATATATTTGGTCGTCACCCGCTTTTGCTTCAAAAACCGCCCATCGAGCTCGATTCGAGCACCAGAGCCAGAACTTCACCGAAGGAGTGTGCGGTTCGGATGCGGGATGAGCCCTATGAAATGCTCATCTGTCGGAGAAAACGGCGATAAATGTGTGGAATTTGATAGGGTTCGCGGACTCCATCAACGCGTGATCAGTGCGCCCCATGCAGCTCGGATGCACGCAATGAATCGGCGAGCAGATCGCCGATTTTGTGCTGATCATCTGCGTGTTGGACCAACCCCTGGCGCACCTCGACCTCGATGCCCGCGTAGGCATCCGCGGCGTACCGCTCGCGGAGGGTGGTGACGAGCCCGTCGTCTGTCCCGAGATACGGGGTGTTGAAGGGGTAGCGATAGTCCGGCTTGATCCCCGCCATCGCGTCTCTCCACTGTTTGGTGATCAACGATTCGCTCCCGCGTTCGGGATCGAAGAGCAGGGATACATCCAGCCCGCGGACTTCGCCGTCGAGTTCGTCCGTGCATGAATGAATCCCGATGTGCAGCACGCGTTGCCCCGCATTGATCAATGCGTCGATGTTGCTGGTGATCGTGGAACGATGCGGCGTGTAGTAGCCCTCGACGATGGAGGCCTGCTCGTGCTCGTCGAGGGCTTGTGTGAACTCGCTGAATACGCCGGGATGATCGAGCGAGCGGTTGAGATCGACCAGCAGCCGGGTGACCGTCGAGAACACAAGGGGTGCTGCGAGCCGTGCCGCCAATCGCTGGGCAACGCCGAGCGCACCGATGTCGTAGCCCCGATGGGTTGCGAGCACACCGCCTGCATCCTGAAAGAGTTGTGTATACGCCGCGGGCACCTCGTTCCCGGCGTGCTCACAGCTCAGCAGCACAAAGGTCGGGCGCCACGCATTAATGGACACGGAACAGCTCCCCGTTGTGCAAACAATCCGCGAGTTCGCGGTAAACACCCCGCAGTTCGTCCCGTGTCGGCGATACGCCGAGCTGCTTGGAGAGCCTTGTCGAGAGCGTGCCCGCACCGAGCATCCGCGTGAGCAGAGGCGTCCATACCGGGTGCTCGGGTAGCACCCGGGTGAGGATCTCTCTCCACAGCTCGCCCGCGCCGATCTCTCGGTCGTGGATCCCGAACGCATCGAGCAGAACACGATCACGGATCCGTGCGTGCTCGCCCGAGCGGATGGTGTCCAGGAGCACCGCATGCAGCAGCTCGGTCGGGATGCTTCGTTGTTGTTCCGAGCTGATCCATCGCTCGTCGACAAGAGCCCGCACAAGCTCGATGATGAGCGCCGCGATCGCGATGTCCGCCTTGGGGCATTCCTGGATATCGAGCACGCGGATCTCGATCGCGCCGCGATCGAACCGCGCCATCGCGCCGCGGCTGTTGGCAAACTCGTGGCGGAGGATTCCCTGCGGGTCGTGCGGCGCGAGCTGCTCGTAGAGCCCGCCGAGGATCTGCTCCTCGAATCCCGAGCGTGTAAAGACCGGCTCGGGGACCACAAGCCCCGCCATCATCGGGACACGCGATGAGTTCGTGCGGTACACCTCCATCCGTGCGCACGCGAGTGGTGAGCGTTTCCCGTCCAGGATGGGCGAGCTGGTCGCGATCGCCGGCAGCAGCGGGAGTACCACACGGAGCGCCGCGTACAGCCGACCGAACTCGTCCTCATTCGCGAAGGGGAGATTGATGTGCGTGCTCTGCAGGTTCCCCCAGCCGTGACCCTTGCACCCGAAGATCTTGTCGTACACCCGGTAGATCTCGTTGTATTCGTGCGGCCAGAGCCTGGTCTCCCGGTCCGGGTCCATCCAGGGATGCATCGCGGTGGGGAGCAGCCGGCATCCCATCGGCTCCAGCAACGCATCGATCCGCTGTACACCCTTCTGAAATGATGCATCCAGCCCGTCAAGCGTCACCGCCGGGCGTTGGGTCTTGAGTTCGACAACATGAAGCGCGAGCTCGTTGGACCACGAGATCGTGCCCTCCTCCCCATCAGGCTCGACATCCGAGACAACCTCTCCGGTTGCGAATCGGAACAGCTCATCGCACACCGGACGGACATCGAGCGTCTCACGATCGACGATCATGTACTCCATCTCGATGCCGAAGGCTTCAAAGAGACCAATCGGATACGACCAGGGTGTGGGTTCGTTGGCTGTGCTCATCGTGATTCGAGTTTCCAGAAAAAGTGCTGCATGATGCGGAGATAGAGCTCGTCGCCGAGCGCCGCGTCCTCGACTCCAGCATCGATATTGGGGTTGTCATTGATCTCGATGATGACCGGCTTGCCCTTCACGATCTTGATGTCCACGCCGTAGAGCCCGTCGCCCATCAGGTTCGAGGCGCGGACGGCGAGCTTGATGACCTCCTTCGGTGCATCCTCGACGAGCATTGTCTCGGAGTCTCCCTCGTGCACACCGTCCGCGTCGCGTTTGATGATCTGCCAGTGCTCCGCCGCCATCCCGTACCGGCACGCGAAGAGTGCTTTCCCCCCGAGCACGCCGATGCGCCAGTCGAAGTCCGTCGGCACATATTCCTGAGCAACGAGCAGATCGGTCGTCTCGAAGCAGGACGCGAGCATGCCCGGCGCGTCGGATTCCTTGTCCACACGCGAGACGCCGTTGGAGAAGGAGCTGTCCGGGAGCTTGAGCACGCACGGGAACCCGAGCGTCTGGAGCCCCGCCATCGCGTTCTCTTTGGTGAGCACGAGCGTCCTCGGGGTCGCGACACGATGTCTCGCCATTGTTTCCGCGAGGAACACCTTGTTTGTGCAGCGCATGATCGAGCGTGGGTCATCGATCACGACCATCTCCTCCGCCTCCGCCCGTCTGGCGAACCGGTAGGTCCAGTGGTTGACATAGGTCGTCTCGCGGATGAAGAGCGCGTCGAACTCGCCGATGCGGCCCTTGTCACTCCGCTCGATGAGCTCGCTCGCCATGCCGAACCTCGCGGCCACGCGGCGGAAGCGGGCGAGGGTCTCGGGCGCGGACGGCGGCTGCGCCTCCTGCGGGTCGTGGAGGATGGCGAGGTGGTAGCGCGGTCGCTTCGATCGACGGACGCGGGCCGGCGGCGCCGCGAGGTACTGACGCGCCGCCTCCAGCACGAAGTCGCGGTGCGTGTCCGGAATGTCGCGAGCCTGGATGGGGCCCACCCGGACCAGGCGCCAGCGGTCGGTCTTCACGAAGCGCGCGCGCAGGAACGGCGCCGGCAGCATCTCGAACAGGAGGTGGGCGAGCCGCTCGTGCTGGCGCGCGACGTTCCGGCCGAAGTAGACGCTGAGCGTGAAGTCCTCGGCCTTCAGGTTCCGGAGGCTGCGCTGGATCGCCCCCTCCAGGGCGTCGTCGTGGGAACGGACGAGCGACCGGTTCTTCATGTCCAGCACGGTCGCGAGGCCGGGGAACGGGCGGTGCCCACGGGCCGCCGCGAGCAGCGAGACGTAGTAGCC
>JAGQOC010000148.1 GCA_020427745.1 Phycisphaerales bacterium
CTGCTCGAGCACCTCGACCGCGAGGAGATGAGTCTCCGCTGCGAGATGCTGCTCTACATGGCGTCCCGCGCCCAGCTCTGCGAGCAGGTCATCGCCCCGGCGCTCGAGGCGGGCAAGCTCGTCGTCGCTGATCGCTTCGTGTCCTCGACCTACGCCTACCAGGGTGCGGCGGGGGGGATCCCGGACTCCGAGATTGCTGAAGCCGCGAAGATCGCGATGCAGGGGGTCGTGCCCGACGCGACGCTCATCTTCGATATCGATCAGCAGACCGCGGCGTCGCGGCTCAACCCGCTGCTCGACCGCATGGAAGCCAAGGGCGCCGAGTTCCACGCCAAGGTCCGCGCCGGGTACCGCGGATTGATCGAGAACGATCCCGCCGCGACACGCTACCTCCGCGTCGACGCACGCGGCTCGACCAACGATGTCTTCGGCAACATCATCACGGTGCTCATGGACCGGTTCGTGCGATGATGTGGCTCGCGTATGCGATCGGCGCGTACCTGCTCGGATCCGTCCCCTTCGGGCTCCTGATCGGGAAAGCACGCGGCATCGACATCCGCGAGCACGGCTCAGGGAACATCGGCGCGACCAACCTCGGGCGTGTGCTGGGGAAACGCTTCTTCTTCCTCTGCTTCTTCCTCGATCTCTCCAAGGGGCTCGCACCGACACTCCTCGCCGGGTCGATGATGGGCACCCTCGGGAGGTTCACGATCGAACCGAGCGACGCGTGGGGCTGGCTGCTCGTCATGGTCTGCGCCGTGTTCGGGCACCTGTTCTCCCCGTGGCTCGGGTTCAGGGGCGGCAAGGGCGTCGCGACGGCGCTCGGCGCGCTGCTCGGGATGTTCCCCGCGATGACCGCGCCCGGTGTCGGAGCGCTCGTCGTGTTCCTTGTCGTCCTCGCGCTCTGGCGATACATCTCGCTCGCGTCGTGCATGGCGGCGATCACCCTGCCGTTCTGGACATGGTTCATCTTCGCGCAGTTCCAGACGCGTCAGATGATCCGCTGGCGCGACCACCCGCAATGGGCAAACCTCCCGACCGAAGAACTCCAGCAGGCGGTCCCGTTCGCGGGCACGCCGTTCGTGATCGTCGCGGCGGCGCTCGCGGGGCTCGTGATCTACAAGCACCGCACGAACCTCTCTCGCCTGATGCACGGCACCGAGCCCACCGTGGGCTCCAAGCACGCAAGGATCGGCACGCTCTCATCTGAGGAAAATCCCTCTGAAAATGGGGGATCTGGGCAAGAACGGGTGATCGAACCCGCGGATGGGCAAACCCCCAAAGAGTGATCCGGTCAAGCCCGGATCGCCGATAGCAGCCCCGATGAGGCTGTTTCTCCCCCCCAACCCGCACAAAACCAACCCCGCGGGGGGCTCTGTCTCAAGGGGGCGGAACCTCTGGACGATTTATAAAGCACGATGGACTGCCCATTGTGCTGTCCAAGGAGGTGACGCATGCCTTTTCTGAAGCTCCACTCGTACGAGCCGGAGACCGAACCGCCCGCACCGCTGCCGTTTAGCCCCGCGAACGATTCGTGGCGTAGCGCCGGGCGTGCACCCGACACGGAGGGAGAACGCATGGATTCCATCGCCCACGCCGAGCAGGCGCTCGCCGGGATGCAGAACGCCCTCGACGCGCTCAACGAGCAGGTCGACGAGCACTTCGAGCCCATCAAGCTCTCTCGCTGGATGGACACAGAGGACGACGACGGCCCTTGGGCCGCGTAAAGAAGAACACATCCGTACGGGAACCCACCGCCCGATCGCAAGGACCGCGATCGGGCGTTGTCGTTTTATATGTGAGCCTTATTCGATCCGCAGGACGACCATCGTCTCGTCGTCGGCCTGACCCGCGAGCCCGGAGAACTGGCGCGTCGACCAGAATACCCGCTTGATGACTTCCTCCGCGCACGCCTCGGGCTGCGCATCGAGGAATGTGCGCACGCTCGTGAGCAATCGATCGCGTCCGAACCGAGACTTCTCGAAGTTGACGGCGTCGGTCATGCCGTCGGTGTAGGCAACAACCACATCGCCCGGCTCGAGCTGAACGGTTTCCATCCGGTACTTTTCGCCGACGATGACCCCCGCGACGAGCCCTCGCCCCGGGAGGATACGGGCTTCCCATCGCTCGCCGACCTTTCGGAACAAGACGGGCGGATCGTGACCCGCGAGGACATAGCTGAGCTGTCGTGACTGCGGCTCGAGCACTCCGAACCAGATCGTCGCAAACTCGTTGACCGAGGTATCTCGGCAGAGCGCGTTGTTCGTACGCAGCATCACCCGCGAGAGATCGTCCGAGAGCTCCGCGTAGGCGCGGAGCGTCGCGCGGACGGAGCTCATCAGCATCCCCGCCCCGATGCCCTTACCGACAACATCACCGACCATGAGCCCGAGCTTGTCGCGGACATGGAAGAGGTCGTAGAAGTCGCCGCTGATCTCCTGGCTCGGGCGGAAACGCGCCGCGAGCTGCACACCCGGGAACTGCGGGATCTGCGCGGGCAGCATCCGTTTTTGTACAGCGCTGGCGATCTTGAGCGCCCGTTGCGTCCGGCGCTCGCGTGCTTTCATTGTGATCATGCGCGCCTGCTCGACCGCCGCGGCGGTGCTCTGCCCGATCGAACGCACGAGCGACTGCTCCGCCTGCGTAAACACACGCTTGTTGTGCGCGTAGAGACGGATCACCCCGAGCGGGCGTCCGTCGAAGACCATCCCCACGCCGAGGAACGAGCCCAAGCCCTCGGCGCGGCACTCGTCCGGAACGATCACGCGCGGATCGTTCGGAAGATCCTCCACCGCGACCACCTCCCCCGCGAGGCACGCGCGGTCGAAGGCGCGATCCTTGCTCAGGGGGATGGGGGAGCTCAGCCAGTCCTCCGAGAGCCCGATCGCGGCAGAACGCTCGAGCTCGCCCTCAAAGTCCGGACGCGCGAGCCCCTCGGTATCCTCGGGGAGCAGCATGATCGCGCCGGCGTCGAGGCGGAGGGTGCGCATCGCGGACTCGAGCGAGACCTTGAGTGTGTCCTTCACCCGCCCGCCACGCACGAGCATGGAGCTGAGCTCGTAGAGCAGCCCGATCTCCTGGAGACGGTGACGGAGCTCGGCGACATCCGTGCATCGCTCGATCGCGGTCATCGCGATCAGCTCACCGATCCGCACCGCGACGGGGGGTGGCGCGGTGCCCGGGGCATTGGACGCGACAACGATCGACCCGATCGTGACACCCTCGACCACCACGGGCGTGACCACGGAGGTGTGCGGGATCGGACGCTCGATGCCGGGCGTATCGGCGCTGGAACCAACGGGCAGGACGAGCCCACGCTCGTCACGGAGCTCGATCGTTACGCCCGCGATCCCCGAGACCGAATCGCACAACGCGGACACCGACCCGTCGGTCCAGTAGTCACGGATCGACGAGCCGATCGGTGCGGGGGTGGCGTGGAGAATCTGCCCCGCCGGTGCGTCGGGTGTTGGCGCGCTCATTCTTCGCTGTCCACTCCGTTGGTGTCCGTCTTCATTTTCTCGAACGAGACATCCCAGATCTGCTCGAGCAGGAACGCGAGCCGACGGTCGGCGTCCGAACCAACCTCGTTGACCACACCCAACCCCTCGCTGACGGCTTGTTCGTCGAGCGACTGGTACCCGAGGTACGCAAGCAGCAGCCCCGAGGACAGCCGGATCCGCGGGTCCTCATGCAGCAGCTCGTCGTTGACCCTTGTGACCCCCGAGCGGATCCGCAGCCCGTCGACCAGGGCCTCGGTGCGGGACTTGGAGGGCAGGAGCTTCTCTGAGTAGCGGGTGCCCGCGAGCTGCGGGAAATCGGTGAGGATCGCCTGGAGGTTGACCGAAGCGGAGAGGACCATGCCCGCGCCGATCTGCGCGTGGATCCGCCCGATCTGCGCGGTGAGATCGCCGGGACGGATCGCGAGGGCGCGGGTGAAGCGTTCCTCCGCATCGAAGTACCGCTCCGCAGCGATCAGACGCTCGCCCGTGCGGATGTGGTCGATGTACACATCATCGCTGGAGATGTCCTGGTTGACGAACTTGTTCAGCGGGGCGGCATCACCCCGGAGGATCTCGAGGAGCCGGGGGGTCAGCTCGAGCGCATCGGACTCGATCGGGTTGCCTTCTTCGTCGTAGTTGATCTCGAGCTCTTTCAGCTTTTCCGAGATCGAATCGTCGGGCTGCGTGGGATCGGTCGGGTTTGCGCCATCGCCCTCGCCGGACAGCCCTTCGTCCACGGCGGCGTCGATGGAAGGAACGCCGTAGAGCTCTTCGCGGATCTCCTTCATCCGGTTGGCAAACCAGTCTTCTCCGGCGGGGCTGTCGGTGGTCTGCGCCTTGTTGGGATCGCTGCGTTTTTCGGTGAGTTCTCTGGCTCGCTGCGCCTGCTCATTGGCCAGATCGGTGATGGAAGTCCGGAACTGGTCGGTGTTGAGCTCTTCACCCTCGTCTTTCTGGAAGGCCTGAGCGTTGGTGTACATGGGCACGGTGGTGACGCCGCGGAGGTTCGACGCGGTCAGCCCGTAGGGGGTGCGCTCGATGCCCTCGCCGTAGACATTGAGCAGAACTGGCTGGAGCCCGGAGGTGGAGATATAGGAGGCCGACGAGCGGAGGGTTCCGAGCAACGAGCCGTCATCGCGCTCGGATGAATAGGTCGAGAGCGATCGCCCTCGCGGGTCCATATCACGGATCTCGGGGTTGATCGCGATCGGAGCACCGGAATCCGTCCCGACGCGGCGGTTCGTCTGGACGCCGTAGTCGCGTGATACGGAGAGGTTGCCCATCAGGTCCCTCGGCGGGGTGGCGCCGGTGGTGAGGGCGAACTGGTACTGCACGGCTTCGGTGCCCCGGATACCCATACCCGCGAGCCCCGAATACAGCGAGTCACGCCGAAACGCGAAGAGCGAATCTGACCCGAGCGCGCCGGTGAACTCGCCCGCCGCTCGGTAGCCGAGGTCCCCGCGGAACGACATCCCGCCGGGCGCGTTCCCTGTCGCGATGGCGTTGCGGAACTGGAGCTCGGTGGCGAAGCTCGGGCGGGAGACATTGAGCCGACCCTGTGTGCTCAGCGACGCGTCCAACGCGGTGCCGTCACCCAACGCGGTCTGCCCGAGGGCGGATCCCGCGAGCACCCCCAATGCGCTGATCAGTGCGGCGGCGGCGATTCTGGGCGTCTGGTGGTTCATGGGCGGCTCCTTCAGTCTCTGTAATCATACTCGGCTCACCCATCCCCCTGTTCGCACAATCGGCCCCCGCGGTGCCAGATTTCTGAACACGCCGACACCACGGGCTGCGGCTGCATCACCCTCGATTCAGGGACACCGAGCCGTTATCGGGCGATGGGGTTTAGAGCTCGCCGAGGGCGGTCGGGGCCTGCATGACCCTGCGGACGGTCGAGCACATCGAGTCGGACGCCTCGGAGACGAGCAGGTACATGATCCCGTCGCGCTTCCACGCAAACAGGCTCGCGCCGGCGTCTGCGCACGACGCGGAGTTCACCCGGTAGGTCATCCCCTCTTGCATCGGGAGAAGTTCCTCCTTGGGCAGTGTCGCGACGAACAGACTCAGCCGGATCGGGTTGCCGCTGTCATCGACGGCATCAAAGCGCAGGTGCCCGGACCGCGGGGTGGAAGGGACATGGCAGTCCCCCCCGCCGTAGAAGCTCACCTTGCCCGCGACATCCGCGAGATCGGGGGTCACGAGGGAGCGTCCGAACGCCTCGGAGAAGTAGGCGGTGGCCTCGTTGATGTCGTGCCGGATGAGCTTGGCCGCCGCCGCGTCGTCGTTGCAGCACCGGTTGTGCTCACGGACGACAAAGTCGCCCACGCGATCAACATAGCTCGTCTGCTGGATGGTCATGCCATCGCGGGGGATCGTCGGCTTAAAGGTCGCGGCCTGATACACCAGGACGCCCGCGACGATCACCAGCCCCGCTGCGAGCGTGCTGATGACCGACGATCGCAACCAGAAGCTCCGCGCCCTGGTCCCCTCGTTCGAGCTCTCGATCCCTTGGGCGAAAGCGGGATCCTCGATTAGGTCGCTGATCTCCGCGGCCGACGCCGCCTGCACTTGCTCGCCGCAGCACATCGAGGTGATCTTCGCGCGCAGCGCTTCCGGGCAGCAGGGCTTGTCGCGGAGCACACGCTCGCAGCACGATTTCAGCTCTTTCTCGAACCCGAGCTGACGGGCAGCATCGGGATGGCTCTCGAGATACGCCTTGAGCTGGGCGCACTCGTCGCCCCTGAGCTCGCCGTCGGCGCACGCGCGGATCTTTGCCGCCAGCGTCATCTCGTTCAGGTTGAGTGGATTCTCGTTGCTCATTCGTTCTCGCTCACGATCACGCGCAGCCCAAGCTCGTCGACCAGTTGTTCATCGGCCATCAGCCGATCCGAAAGAAGCTTTCTCGCCCGGTGCAAACGACTCATCACCGTGCCGATGGGGACGCCGACGATGTTGGCGATCTCCCGGTATTTCAATCCATCCACCGACCACATGAGCAGGACCTCGCGGTACTCGTCCTTCAGCTCGTCGATCGCCGCCTTGAGCTTGCCGTCCACATGCTCCCAGTCCAGATCCGACCGGTCCCACACGGGCGGCGCCTCGTCGGGGAGCGTCTCGTCGGAGGACTCCCCGTAGAACTCCTCGACGGCCATGGGCTGACGAGACTGCTTTTTGATCCGCGAGTAGAAGACATTGTGCGTGATCGTAAACAGCCACGACCGCATGCCCCCGGACCCGCTCGTCGGATCGTCGTCGGCACTCTTGTCCACAAAGCGTTCGATGGTTTGCGGGCGGAACGCCCGGGCGTAGACCTCCTGGACCAACTCGTTGGCCTCATCCGGATTCCGGGCGAGGTGAAGCGCCATCCGGTACACGGCGTCCAGATGCTCGAGGGCGAGTTGTTCGAACTTCACACGATCCAACTTGCCCCGCCCTCTCGCTTCGGTGGACCAACACGCCACCCTCGGTGTCCTATTCCCTTTGGCACCAAAGCATAGCGCAGAACGAGCGGTTAGTTATGATGGGTCTCAGAATACAGAGAACCGTGAAAAACACCTGCAAACCTGGCTCAGGGAGCCGCGTTCTGGCAGGTGCTCTGGTAGATGTCGATGAACGCGAACACATCAAACACATCCCATGCGCCGTCGTTCGTGAAATCGGCGGCGGGGTCCTGTGCCGAGAACAGATCGAGAAAAGCGAACACATCGAATATGTCCTGACGGAGGTCCTCGACATAGTCGACCGGGCAATCAAATCCCATATTGAACCAGTATGCTGAAGAGTCCTGGAATGCCCCACAGAGGACGACATTGTCACCGAACGCCGTCGAATACCCAAAGTATTTGCTGTTTCCGGTATCGCTGGGGACCAGCCTCCAGATTGCGTCCCCGCTTGCTGTGTCGTAGAGGTAGACCATGCCGCTGCGATGCACACCGTCCACAAACGACTGCGGAGCCCCGACGGCAAGGATGCCGCCCGAGAGTGTCAGCGACTTCCCAAACTCCTTGGTATTGAGGAGGTCAAAGGGCTCGATCGTGTGAACCAAAGCTCCCGTCGGCGCATGGTAGATATACACCTCGCGTTCGAGATCTCTGCTTGCAACAACCACATCTCCCTCGATCGAAACCGCCTCACCGAATCCATCGCGGGATCCCGGATCAGGCTCAACAATCTCTCGCACAAAGTTGCCGTCGAGGTCATAAAGCGTGACCGTGGCAACGCTATCGGGAAAGTTGTTCCTTGGGAGGGCAAACGCACCGACCGCGATAAGGGAGTCATCCATGGAAACCGAGGACCCGAAGAGTCCCTGAGACGGATCGACCGCCTGTGTGATCTTTGTGAGTAACCCAGCCGTCGCGACATCGTAGAGGTAGACCGCCCCGATATGCCCGCCAGGGAGTTGGCTCTCCGAACAAACCGCCAGTCGGCCGTTCTTCATAGCAATCCCGCGGAGCCCGAAAGAGTCGCTGCTCAATCCATCTTCCGGGTGGATCCGAACGAGCTGATCTCCTGTCATGGCATCAAAGAGATACACCGCACCGATGCGGTTGTCCTCACCGGGCGATGAGACCGCGACGATTCCGTTGTCGATCGCAACCTGCCGACCGAAGTTCCGGTTGAGATACGGAGCGAGGGTATCGGGAAGAAGCTTTGTAAGTATGTCACCGGTTGTGGCATCAACGAGATACGCCGCACCTGCGAGTGGCCCCTGCTCGCTATCGCTCGAAGCCCCAACGACGAACAAGCCGTCGTCGTAGTCCATCGCAATCCCGAAAGCGTCCGAAGACGCGCCCAAGGACTGAACTTTCATGTCCTCAGTGATCGTCTGTCCGTGGGCAGAGGACACCCCGATTACCAGAACCACCAAAGACAACATCAATCGGTACGCCTGCATCATCGCCCTGACCTCCTGACCTCCTTCGAGCCTACCCCATCCCCGTTACCAGCACAACAAAGAAACCCCCGTAGCACTCAGCGAACTACAATCCCGGATGCCGAGCGACACAACCAATCAAACACCGTACTATGTGACGACCCCGATCTACTATGTCAACGATCGACCGCACATCGGGCACTGCTACACGACCCTTATCGCCGATGTCGCGGCCCGCGCCCAGCGGCTCGTCGGGCGCGATGTGTTCTTCCTCACCGGGACCGACGAGCACGCCGAGAAGGTGAGCAAGACCGCCGCGGAGAACGCCAAGACACCGTACGAGTGGGCGACGATCAACGCCGAGCGCTTCCGGGATGCGTTCCGGTTTATGAACTTCTCCAACGACGACTTCGTGCGCACGACCGAGGACCGGCACAAAGACAAGGCCTCTGCGTACATCGAGCAGCTGCTCGACCAGGGTGATATCGAGCTCGGCGACTACGAGGGCTGGTACGACCCGTCGCAGGAAGAGTATCTCACCGAGATCGTCGCGAAGGAGAACGACTACAAGTCGCCGGTCACCGGCAAACCGCTCGAGAAACGCGTCGAGCAGAACTACTTCTTCCGGCTCGATAAGTACCAGGATTGGCTGGAGCAGCAGATCACCTCCGGCGAAATCAGCGTGCTCCCCGAGGCGCGCAAGAACGAGGTGCTCGGTCGGCTCAAGCAGGGGCTGATGAAGGTCCCTGTCTCGCGTCGAATCAAAGAGGGCGACGCGGACTGGGGCATCCGGATGCCCGGCGACGACGCCCACCGGATCTATGTCTGGATCGAGGCGCTGTGCAACTACCTCACGATCGTCGACACCGACGAACGCAAAAAATACTGGGACGGCGAGGTCGTGCACCTGATGGCCAAGGACATCATCTGGTTCCACGCGATCATCTGGCCCGCGATGCTGCACGCGCTCGGCAAGGAACCGCCGCGGACGGTGTACGCCCACGCGTACTGGATCGCGGAGGGCACGAAGATGTCCAAATCGCTCGGGAACTTCATCGAGATCGACCTGCTGCGTGCGTACGCGGAAAAGTACTCGCTCGACGCGGTGCGCTGGTTCCTCACCACGCAGGGCCCGCTCGGAGCCAACGACGCGGACTTCGCGCATTCGCGGTTCATCGAGGTCTACAACGCCGACCTCGCCAACAGCGTCGGCAACTCGATGTCACGCGTCGGGAACATGGTCCACAAGTACTACAACGGCATCATCCCCGGCACATGCAATGGAGAGTTCGGGTTCCCGAACGGATCCTCGCTGCAGACCGCGCTCAAGGCCCTTGAAAACGCGGGCAAAGCCGTGGACGATCCGACGCGGACCTTCCGGTTTGCGGAGTTTACAAGCAACGCAACAGACAACGCGTTGCGTGCGCTCGAAACGGTCGATCTGGAGTCCATGCTGGATTCGGGGCGTTCGATCGTGCGCCATGTGGACGAGTTCATCTCGTATTGCGCCCCGTTCACGCTCGCCAAGCAGCTCGACGCGCTCGACGATGGGGATCACGCACTCACTTCAATCCTCTACTCGTGCGCCGAGGCACTGCGGATCGCGTCGCTGCTGCTCTCGCCCGCGATGCCCGAGAAGATGGCCGAGCTCTGGCGGAACTGGAGCTGCAGCCATCTTGCTGATCCGAACAATGCGAACTCCGGGTTCGTCGCACCGCTCGCCGAACTCGCACGCTGGGGAGGCGAGTACAGCATCAAGAAAGGACAGCAGATCGCCAAGGGCGACGCGCTGTTCATGCGCGCGGACGCGAGCGAGCCCGCGCCCGAACCCGCTCCCGAACCGGAGCGTATCGGGTAGCCATGCTCGACGCGGAACTGATCATCTTCGACTGCGACGGCGTGCTCGTCGACACGGAACCGCTGACCAACCGCGTGCTCGCCCAGTGCGTCACCGATGCCGGGTGGGAAGTCGACACGGCGTACTCGATCAAACACTTCAAGGGGCGGAACCTCGCGGACATCCTCCACGATGTCGAAACCAAGCTGAATCGCAGCCTCCCCGATCTGCTTGATGAATACCGGCGCCGGATGTACGAAGCGATCGAGAACGACGGCGTGCCCGCGATCGCGGGTATCCACGACCTGCTCGACACACTTGATGCGATGAACCACAACGCCCCCCACCGCTGCGTCGCGACCAACGCGCCGATGAAGAAGGCAACACTCACGCTCACCGGCGCGGGGCTCTTCGATCGATTCACTCACCGCGATCGCGCCGGGCAGATCACGATGTTCAGCGCCTACGAGATCGGCAAATGGAAGCCCGACCCGGGACTCTTCCTGCACGCTGCAGCGACGATGGGGCACAAGCCCGAACACGCGATCGTGATCGAGGATTCCGTCGCGGGTGTGCACGCCGCGATCAATGCGGGCATGCGCGTCATCGGGTTCGCGGACCTGACCGAGCCGACCGCCCTGCGCGACGCGGGGGCGCACGCCGTGATCGAGTCGTACGCAGAGCTTCTGGAACTCCGCGATGCAGTGTTCACAGCGGGAGCCCCCTGATGCACACCCTCGAGCGATTCCACAACGACATCACGGCGTCGCAGGTCGCGGGGTATCTGCGCACGCACGGCATACTCGCGACCGTCGTCGGAAACCGCATCGATATCTCCGGCGGGATGATGAACGCGCTCACGCACGGCAGGGGGATGTACGAGGTCGTCATCAGTTCCAAACGACTCGCCAATCTCGCCCGGGCGTATATGGAGGAGTACCTGCTCGACCCGCCGACACTGCCCGATGATTGGGCCGAGGACACACACCCCGATCTTTCGCGCCTCCCGAGGGAACTTATCCCCGACTGCCCAAAGTGCGGCGTCCGCCTCGACCCAACGCGTCCCTTCGGGCCCTGCATCGGGTGCAGGACCGAGTACGATCTGCAGCAGATGGTCTTCGACGCGCACGGCCCGGAAGCGATGGAGATCTGCTACGACCAGGCGTCGCCGCTTGCGCTCGTGAGCGACGACGAGATCCTCGACTACACCCTCGACTGCCCGAAGTGCACCTACCCGCTCGACGGGCTCGGCATGAAAAACACCTGCCCCGAATGCGGGCAGGTGTTCGATCGTCGACAGATTATCGAAGAACTCTTCTCAAACCTCTGAGCCAAGAACCATCCGGGTCATCGCCCACGCGTCTTGGTGCGTCCGCCCATCGCGCGGGGCGGACGCTTGGCCGGGATCACCCCACCGGGAAACTTCTCCGCCTTTGCTTTGTCGCTGAGCTC
>JAGQOC010000149.1 GCA_020427745.1 Phycisphaerales bacterium
GTCGTGCTCGAACATCGGGAAGTCGTAGACCCAGAGGAAGTTCCACTTGCCCTCGGGGATGAACCCGTGCTCGCGGGCGATCTTGAGTCGGAGCTCGCCGAGCGCCTTGGTGCAGATGCTGTAGGTGTCCGCGCCGAAGACAACCGCGTCGCCGTCTTCGAGCCCGAGGCGTTGGACGAGCTCGCCCTGGATCTCGCCGAGGAACTTGGCGATGCCGCCCTCGAAGCCACCGTTAGCGAACTTCGTAACCGGTGCTCCGCCCGCGCCGAACTGCTGGACGAAGGGCGTAAAGGCGTCGGAGACCTTGCGGGTGAACATCGCCGCCCCGCCGGGCACACGGATCGCCTTGACGACGCCGCGGCGTTTGGCGAGCGCATCAGTGAACACCCCAAACCCGGTCTTGGGCGCAAGGTCGGAGATATCGACGAGCTCGAGAGCGAAGCGGGTATCCGGGCGGTCGATGCCGTAGCGGTCCATGGCCTCCTGATAGGTCATCCTCGGGAACTCGGGAAGTTCCACGCCGAGAACCTGCTTCCAGATGGTCTTGGCGAAGCCTTCCATGATCTCGAGGACCTCGTCGCGGTCCACGAAGCTCATCTCAAGGTCGATCTGGGTGAACTCCGCCTGTCGGTCGGCCCGGGGGTCCTCGTCGCGGAAACACTTGACGATCTGCAGATAGCGATCGCAACCCCCCACCATCAGGATCTGCTTGAACAGCTGCGGGGACTGCGGCAGCGCGTACCACATGCCCTCCTGGTTCCGCGAGGGAACAAGGAAGTCGCGCGCACCTTCGGGCGTCGACCGGCAGAGCACGGGGGTCTCGACCTCGAGGAACCCGTGGGCGTCGAAGTAGTCGCGTGTGAGCTTGGCAACACGGTGGCGGGTGCGGAGGATCTCCTGCATCCTCGGGCGACGCAGATCGATGTACCGATGACGCAGGCGGACTTCCTCGTTGGGGAGGTCCTGCTCGGTGCTCGGAACGAACGGCAGGCGCGCGGTCTTGGAGAGTACCTCGAGCTCGGACACCACCACCTCGATCTGCCCGGTCGGGATGCGGTCATTCACCGATGCGCGTTTGCGGACGGTCCCGACAACACGGACGCAGTCCTCATTGCGGAGCCGGCCGCCCGCTTCGACCAGCTGCTCGGGGGCGGATTCGGACTCGAAGACCGCCTGGGTGACGCCGTAGCGGTCTCGGAGATCGACGAAGATCAGCGCGGAGCCGTGCCCGCGGTAGGCGTTGACCCACCCGGCGAGGGCGACGGTCTGGCCGATGTGTTCTTCTCGGAGCTCGGAGCAGTTGTGCGTGCGGATAGTCATTGGGATCTCGCTTGAAACTGGGGGCGTTGTTCGAGCGGGATCATACCCTTTGTGCGCACAAAAACAGGGTGCCTCCGTGCACCCCGCGGCGGAAATCATTGGTTGGACAGGGCTCAGGCGGCCTTGTGGTAGCTGGGCACCTTGCTGAACGCGGAGCCCGCGACCGTGTTGAAGACGCTCGCCCAATCGTCCTGGAGGCGTTGGGTCCAGGTGTAGCCGGAGACGGCGGCGAACGCGCGGAGCATCGCGTCGCGGGCGGCGGGGAACTGGTCCGCGCCGATGCCGAGTTCCGCGAGGTCCTCACCCATCTCCGCGAATCGATCGCCGAGCAGTTCGAGGTCTGCGGTGTGCCCGCAGATCAGCAGCATGTTGAGCTCGAAGCTCACGCGGTCCATCGGGAGGTGCGTCGACATCGCGGGGTCGGTCTCGAGCAGCGACCGCTCGAAGATGTCTCCGACGAGCCCGAGCCGGGGCTTGAGGAACGAGAAGCTGGTGTTGAGCCGGTCGATCTGTTCGGTGGTGAATGCCATGCTGGATCTCCTGTTCACGAGGTCCACTGGCTATCGGAGCAAAAGAGGGTGGGGTTAAGCGGGTTATGCGGATTTTTCCGATTTCCCCGTCAGACGGTCGAAAACCGGTGCTTGAGCTTGAGGAATATGGACTCGTAGTAGCGGAAACTGATTGTCGCGCCGATCACGACCAGGATGGTTGTTCCCACAAACTGCAGGATCGCGGGATCAAGATGCAGCAGATCCGCCACGCGACCCGCACCGAGTTTGGGAGCGAGCTTGTCGTAGGCGTTTTTGGCGAGCATGTGCAGCATGTACATGCCGTAGGAGACCGCGCCCATCCATCTGATGATCCTGATTCTGCAGAGCGGGCGGAGGAAGTGGTCCTCTCGAGCAACGCAGGAGCCAACGAGCAGCACACCGAGCGAGTGGACGACCCATTCGTTGAGCGTCGGCAATGCACAGTACCCGACAAACAGACCGAGAAAAACGATCGAACTGAACCGCCACCCGAGGATCTTCGCGAGGATCGGGTAGGTGCTTGGGTGATGGAGCAGGTGGGCAAGGATCGCGCCGAGACAGATCCCCGGCATGATGCTCTCGAGCACGGTCCGCAGGAAACCGTCCTGCAGTCCCAGCATCCCGCTCGACGCGAGGAAAGCGATCGCGAGCATGATGGTCATGAACACGACCGGCCCCCAGAACTTGAGGTATTTCTCGATCCACGGCCAGACGAGGTAGAACTGCTCCTCCGTCGCGAGCGACCACGCGAAGTAGAAGATCACCCGCTCACCCTTGAGATCCACGAACCAGTTGGAGGTGTAGGTCGCGTAGGCGGGGAGGTTCTGAAAAAACTCACGCCCGTCGTCGGTAGTGCGCTCCATCAGGAAAACCAGCACCGTGTACAGGATGAGCACGGAGTAGTACAGCGGAAAAATCCGCAGCGATCGGCGGATATAGAACTTCTTGAGGGAGATATCCCCGGTCTTGGATCGCTCACGCAGCAAGAGGGTGGTGATGAGGAACCCGGAGATCGCGAAGAAGAGGGTGACGCCGTGGTGCCCGCGTTCGCTCAACGGGATTCCGGGGAACGAGTGTCCGGCGGTGTGATGCCAGATCACCGCCAGGATGGACAGACAGCGCAGCCCGTCGAGCGACCCGAAGAACTTCGTGTTCAGGAATCGCTCGTGCATCGGGCTGGCGGGCTGGGGTGCGGGCATGCGTACCCGTGTATCGGCTCGCCCGACGGTTGATCTGAGAAAGAGCCCAAACCCGGGGGTTTACCAGGGCAGTTCCTTGCCCTGGTAGTCCACGAACCGCCCGGTGTCGCTCATGCTCAAGCCATCGATGGTGTCCATGATTGAACGCGTGGAATCGTCTGGCGTAAGCGGAGCGGCCTGCCCGCCCATGTCGGTCTGGACCCAGCCAGGATGGATCACGACGCAGTTGATCCCCTTGGGCTTGAGCTGATGCGCCATTGTCGCGTTGGCCATGTTGAGTGCGGCCTTGGATGTCCGGTACCCAAGAAAACCCATCTGCCCCTTGCTCGCGTCCGTGATCGAGCCCAGGTTGCTCGTGATCGAGACGCTGGTCTTCCGCTTGGATTGTTCAAGGTTCGGGATCAGCGCCCGGGTGAGCATGATCGGGCCGAGGGTGTTCGTCTGGATCACACGCTGGAGTGCATCGAGATCGAGGTCGTTGATGTCGTCGCACTCGTGCGGGAAGATGCCGGCGTTGTTGATGAGCACATCGATCGGCTCGCCCCTGAGCTTCTCGGCGAGCGCGTTGACCGAATCGACAGAATCTGTATGGAGCTGCTCGACGCGGGAGGCGACGGCTTTGAGCTCGCCCGCATTCTCGGGGTTGCGTGCGGTGCCGATGACGGTGTACCCGCGTTCGGCGGCGTGCCTTGCGAGCCCGAGCCCGATGCCTCGGTTCGCGCCGGTGATGAGGATGGTGGTCATGATCTTCATTCCTTCCGCATAAAAAAGGGGCCATCGGTCGGCCCCCGTGTTTCTTGGTCATTCGCTCGTTCAGCACATCTCGATGCACATCGCGACGGCGTTGCCCCCGCCGAGGCAGAGCGCCGCGACGCCCTTGGAGCCGCCGGTGCGTTTGAGCTGATGGATAAGGGTCACGAGCACCCGGGCGCCGGACGCACCGATCGGGTGCCCGAGGGCGATGCCGCCGCCACAGATGTTCAGGACATCCTCGGAGATCCCGAGTTCCTTGGTGTTGCAGAGGACCTGGGCGGCGAACGCCTCGTTGAGCTCGAAGAGATCGACATCGTCGATTGTCCATCCCGCCTTGTCGAGTGCGCCCCGGATGCCCGTAATCGGGGCGGCGAAGATGTCCTTAGGATCAACACCCGAGGTGTGGTAGCTGACGATCTTGCATAGCGGCTTGATGCCGAGCTCGGAGGCCTTCGACTCGCTCATCACGACTGTCGCCGCGGCGCCGTCGGAGATCTGTGACGCATTGGCGGCGGTGATGAACTCGTGCCCGGGCACGGTGCGGAGCTTGGCGAGCCCCTCGGCGGTTGAGTCGCCTCGGATCCCCTCGTCGGCGTTCACGCCGCCCTCGGTACCCGGGGCTTTTTTGTTGCCGAGCATCTCGCCGGTGGTCTCGATGATCTCGTCCTTGAAGTACCCCGAGCTCGTCGCATCGGCGGCGCGCTGGTGCGACTGGGCGCTGAAGCGGTCCTGCTCCTCGCGGGAGATGTCGTACTTCTTGGCGATGTGGTCCGCGGCCATGGTCATGCCCCAGTTCTCCATCGCGCAGGTCAAGCCGTCGTGGGCCATGTGGTCCTTGAACTCGGTGGGCCCGAACTTCACGCCGCTGCGGATGTCTGCGTAGTGCGGGGCGGCGGTCATGTTCTCCATCCCGCCCGCAACGACGGCGTGGTTGTCGCCCGCCTTGATCGTCTGGGCCGCCATCATGACGGCTTCGAGCCCCGAGCCGCAGACCTTGTTGATGGTTTTCGCGCTGAGCGTGGTCGGCAATCCCGCGCCGAGCCCGGCCTGACGCGCCGGGTTCTGCCCGAGCCCGGCCTGGAGGACGCAGCCCATGATGCACTCGTCGATGTGGTCCTTGGCGGCGGGCGCATCATTGAGGACCGCCTCGATCGCGATGGATCCGAGCTTGGTGGATTTGACGCGGGAGAACCCGCCGAAGAAACGACCGATGGCGGTGCGGCGGGCGGCGACGATAACGGGCTGGTTTGACATGGAATACTCCGCTGAGCGTCTGTGGTGGTTTGTGGATCCCGACTGCATCGGGGGATGGGATTCTATGCCCGAACACGGCCCGGATCGAAAGCGTTCCCACCGCGTTTTCGTTCGAGAAACAACGGGGAAGATCCATCCGTTTCGGTCTACGATTCCACTCGCATTTCACGCATCGGAACCAGCACAGAGGACCCCCATGCCCACCACCGCCGCCGATACCACCGTCACCCTCGCCGCCGACACCAACCAGGCGCTCGGGATCGCCCAGTACGCCATCGATTTCCTCTCCGACGACCCCGCCAAGCGAGGAGATCCGGATGCGAGCGTGCTCGAACGCACCAATATGTTCTTCACCGACGCCGTGCTCTGCGGGCTCTCGGCTCTGGCGCTCAAAACCAACGCGCCGACCATCCTCCGCAACGAGGCGCTGCAGTACCCCGTTACGGATGCGACGCACATGGTCGGGCGGGCCGTCCAGCGGGGTGCAACCGTGTTCGGTTCGTCCGTCCAGGTCCAGCCCGAGAAGGCGATCCTCGCCAACGGATCGGCTGTCCGCGAGTGGGACTCCAACGGCACAAACTTTGGGTACAACCCAGCGCTCAACCACCTCGCCGGTGAGTTCGGGCACAACGATTTCTACGGCGTGTGCGTCGCGGGCGCCCAGATGGCGGGCAAGGACGGCGCGTACGCCCTCAAGGCGATGGTCTGCCTCGACGAGATCCGCGGGCGGCTCAGCGAGATCTTCTCGCTCAAGACCTACAAGATCGACCATGTTGTGCACGGCGCGATCGGGTCCGCGGCGGTCTTCGGTGCGATGCTCGGCGCTTCGGTAGCTCAGATCGAGTCCGCGATCGGTATGGTCGTCGCGCATTACATCCCGTTCCGCGCGATCCGCGCGGGCAAGCAGCTCAGCGATTCCAAGGGCGCCAGTGCCGCGATCTCCACGGAGGTCGCGATCACCGCGGTGCGCCGATCGATGAGCGGGTTCATGGGCCCGCGGGACATCTTCCGCAACCCCGAGGCGATCTTCCGCATCTTCGAGGGGCCCGGGCAGATGTTCGAGAAGGTCGGGACGGACAAAGCAAACACCAAGCAGGCGGACGCGTCGCCGTTCAACCTAGTGCTGTCCACCGCGGGCGAGGACTTCGCGGTGATGGGCATGCACTTCAAGCTCGGGC
>JAGQOC010000150.1 GCA_020427745.1 Phycisphaerales bacterium
GACTTGAGCAGGTTGTGGATCGTGACCGACCCGTCGTCGTGGACCTCGTGCCCGGGGCGCGATGCCCAGTCGATGCCATCGATGCCGGCCCCCGTGTAGTGGATCGTGGATTTGAGCGTCTTGTGCACGCAGTGCTCGGACCAGGTCTGCGCGAGTGTCTCCAGCTCGATATCCGTCGGCTCACGCCCGAGCGATTGGTAGTGCGCCTGGATACCTCGCATCTCATCAAGCGAGAGGAACAGGTGCCCGTCGCGGGAGAGCGTTTCGAGCCCGGCGTCATCCAGATCGCGGATATTGACATGGGTGAGCTTGAATGCGTGCGTGTGCCCCTTGGGGAGCTCGTCGGGGAAGTATGGCACGGCGTGCACGCCCGCGACGACGGGGTTCGCGTAGAGACGCTGGACGATGGTCTGCGCCTTGGCGTCCGAGACGCCGACGAGGTCGTAACGCATCCCGGTGGAAACAAGTGTTTCGACGCCGACGAGCGCTTTGATGGCGTTCTGGACGGACATCGCGGGCGGGTCCATCACGCCGGGGAGGGGGTGGACCTCCGCGAGCGCCCCGATCGGCTCGGACGCCCCAACATGCACACGCTCCACGACAGGATTCGCGAGGAGCTTGGTGCAGATGTCATCGAGTTGTTCGTTGGTCAGATCGCCCTCGATGAGGTACACATGGGCGGTGTGTGCGCGATCGAGGGGGAAACCGAGTGCGCTGGACTGGGCGACGAGCTTGTCTCCTCGCGGGTCGCCGGCGCTGGGCAAGGGGTGGATCTCGATGCGGTGCACGGCGGCGGTGGGGGGGGCGGTCGCGGGCATGAACGATCGTAGACCAAACGCGGGGTATGATCGCCCGTGAGCAAGGAAGCAAGCACATCAAACGATCGTTCGGCGTCCGGCGCCGATCCGAAACCCCATGTCGAGCTGTTCACCGACGGCGCCTGCTCGGGCAACCCCGGGCCCGGGGGTTGGGGGTATCTGCTCCGCCACCCGTCCAGCGGGAAGGTCCGCGAGCGAAACGGCGGGGAGAAACAGACCACCAACAACCGCATGGAGCTCACCGCCGTGATCGAAGGGCTCGGCGATCTCACCCGCCCAAGCATTGTGGAGCTGTACTCGGATTCTCAGTATGTGCTCAAGGGGCTCAAGGAGTGGATGCCGGGCTGGAAACGCAAGGGCTGGAAGACGGCGTCCAAGCAGCCCGTGAAGAATGTCGATCTCTGGAAACAGCTCGACGAGCTCAAGGATGTTCACGAGATCCGGTTCCACTGGGTCAAGGGGCACGACGGGCACCCCGAGAATGAGCGTGTGGACGATCTCGCGGTGATGGCCCGCGACGCGATGGCGGGGCGATAGACGAGCTCAACCGTTCTGGGTGGGCGACTCGCGCAGCAGCTGATACACCCACGCGCCGGCGAGCGCCCCGAGGATCGGGCCGGCGAGGTACGCCGAGAGATGCGTCAAGTCCCCGGCAACGAGCGCGGGACCGATCGAGCGTGCGGGGTTCATCGAGGCGCCGCAGATCGGGCCGGCGAACATCGCCTCGAACCAGACCGTGCCCCCGATCGCGATGCCGGCTTTCTGTCCGATCGCACGGACATCCGTCGCGACCGACATGATGACGAACATAAGCAGGAATGTCAGCACAAACTCCCAGACGAACGCGGTGATCCATCGGTCGTCGATCGGGTGGGTGACGCCGAGGCTGAGCGACGCGTCGTGGAGTTGCTGCTGGAGCGCGGGGGTGAGGGTAACGCTCAGGAAGGCGGCGGCTGCGATCGCGCCGAGGCACTGCGATGCGATATACGCGGGGACGCGTCCGAGTGGGAAGTGGCGTGTGGTCGTGAAGGCAATGGTGACGGCGGGGTTCATGTGCGCCCCGGAAACATGCCCGGTCGCGTAGATCATCGCCATGACGACCAGCCCGAAGGAAGCGGCGACGCCGGCGTGCCCGATCACGCCGCCCGAGAGCTGGTCCGCGGCGATTGCGCCGCACCCCGCGAAGACGATCGAGAACGCGCCGATCGCCTCGGCGGCGCAGGCGCGGGCGAGATTCGCGATCGGGCTCTCGATGTTTGATATGCTCATCCGATCATCTCCGGGATCGTGCGCACGAAAGCCTCGATCTCGTCGCGGACCCTGCGGTATGGTTCCATCGCGAGCTCATGGTCCTCGATTCCCTCTGCGAGCTTCGGCGGGTCGTCGAAGCCGTGGTGGATCACCCGCGCGTTGCCGGGGAACACGGGGCAGGATTCGTGCGCGTGCCCGCAGACGGTGACGACGAGATCGAACGCCTGGGTGCTGAGTTCACTCAGGGTCTTTGAGGTATGCATGCTGATGTCGACGCCTCGCTCGTGCATTGCCCGCACGGCGTGCTTGTTGAGCCCATGGGCAACGATCCCGGCGGAGCTCGGCTCGATCACGCCCGTGAGCAGTTGTCGGGCCCAGCCTTCGGCCATTTGTGATCGGCAGGAGTTGCCTGTGCAGAGAAAGAGCACGCGTGGTGGGGTGTTCATGGCGGCTGGTCCTCGTGGCTTTGTGCGCATCATCGTTCGCTGTGAGGAACGGGCAGCGAGGGCGGGGAGGCGATGTTGACACAATCTTGACAATGAGATGGGCGCCCGCTCGGGGCCGTCTGTGCGGGCTGGTCTGTTTGTGCGGCCGCCGAGGGGTGTTTTTCCGTGTGTTGGGTCCGTACGGGCTCCGGAGATTTCGGATGCTCTGGGCTCATCGTGATGAACCGGTGCCGGGAAACCACCGATGAACTGGTTGAAATGCCCCGCCGGCTTGCCCGGTACGACGCAATCTTTGATTGGAGAAACGCTGTGGAACTCGACGCCATTCTTCGTCAGGCCCATGAGATGGACGCCTCGGATATCCACATCGTCGCCGGCGAGCCCGCGACGATGCGCATCCACCAGGTGATGACGCCCATGGGTGATATCGCGATGACCCCCGAGGTCGTTGATTCGATGTTCGAGCAGATGTCCAACAAGGAAACGAAGGTTATATTCGAGCGTGAGAAGGACGCCGACTTCTCCTACGAGGTCGCCGGACTCGCCCGCTACCGCGTGAATGCCCACCGCCAGAAGGGCGTTGTGGGTCTGGCGATGCGTGCGATCAAGACCAAGGTGCCGCCGCTCAATGCGCTCGCTCTCCCCGAGGTCATCGCGCGTCTGACCTATCTCCCCCGCGGGCTCGTGCTCGTCACGGGCGACACGGGCTCTGGTAAGTCCACAACCCTTGCCGCGATGATCCAGTCGATGAACCAGCGGTACCGCAAGCACATCATCACGCTCGAAGACCCGGTCGAATACATGTTCGAATCCGACCAGTGTCTGATCGAGCAGCGTGAGCTCGGGCGCGATATGGTGAGCTTCGCTTCCGGTCTGAAGCACGCTCTTCGTCAGGACCCCGACATCATCCTCGTGGGCGAGATGCGCGACCTGGAGACCTCTTCGCTCGCGATCTCCGCGGCAGAAACGGGTCACCTGGTCCTCTCGACGCTCCACACGGTCAACGCGGCGCAGACTGTTTCCCGTATCATCGATATGTACCCGAGCGGTCAGCAGAACCAGATCCGCTCGATGCTCTCGACCACGCTGCAGGCCGTGATCAGCCAGACGCTGTTCACCCGCTCGGATCGCCCGGGCATGGTGCCCGCGGTGGAGACGCTGCTGTGCACGCCCGCGGTTCGCAACATGATCCGCGAGAACAAGATCTTCGAGATCCCCAATGTGATCGACACCTCGCGTGCGATCGGGATGTGCTCGCTCGATTCGTCGATCGCGGAGCTGTATTTCAACGGGACGATCTCCAAGGAGGATGCGATCGCCAAGGCCGTGTTCCCCGACAAGCTCGAGCGTCAGCTCGTTGCGTAAGAACTGATCCGAGGAGACTCCGATGCCCCAGTACCGATTCCAGGTCAAATCACAGGACGGCAAGGTCCAGAGCGGCGTGATGAGCGCCGACAGCGCCGCCGCCGCCGCGACCGTTCTGCGCAACCAGGGCGTGTATGTGATGTCTGTCGACGAGCAGAAGGCCGGTGTCGGCAAGGGCGGGCTCGGTGACCTCTTCGCCTCGATCAACAACAAGAAGCCGACGCAGAAGAATGTGCTGGACTTCACAACCCAGCTCGCCGTCATGATCCGCGCAGGCATCAATCTCCGTGCGGCACTCGACGGGATCGCGGATCAAACAGATCACAAGACATTCAAGAAGATCATCAACCAGCTCAAGGCGGATGTGGAGAGCGGCAAGCAGTTCTCCGACG
>JAGQOC010000015.1 GCA_020427745.1 Phycisphaerales bacterium
TCCTCTACGACCAGGTCCTGGACGCGTACCTCCCCGATAACACCGACGCGCAGCACCCGATGTTCGTCATGCTCCACCACGACGGCGACAACTTCGGCGGCGGGTCCGAGGGGTACTACCACCACAACTTTCAGAACTTCGTGAACTGGATCGCCAACGACCCCGACTATGAAGCGTCGACCGTCGACGACTATCTCGATCGGTTCCCGGTAGACCAGAACGATGTCATCCATATCGAGGACGGCTCGTGGGCCGGTGCGGACTCGGGGGACCCGGAGTTCAAGAAATGGCTCGGCGGCGATGTCTCCGCGGGCGCCGTGTCCCCGGACATCAACTCATGGGCGGCGCTGACGCAGGCGCGGAACCACCTCGCAACGATCGACGCGTTCGACCCGGTGGATCCCAACAACCTCGGGCATCTCACGCAAATCATGAGCAGCACGGGCGGGCTGAAATACGAGGCGTGGCGGATGATGCTCGTCGGGCAGGCATCGGACTACTGGTACTGGGACGGCACCGAGGTCTGGGACTCCAACCCGACCCGCGCCGCCAACGCGGTCATCACCATGATCGAGGACGCGTACGCGGACACAACGATCGCGGATGTCGTGGGCCCGACGATCTTCCCGCCGCAGCGTGAACCCTACAACCCGGGCGGGATCGAGTTCGGATCGACACCCCAGCCCAGTGACTTCGAGGTCTGGACACTCGTCGGCGAGCGTGCCGCGATCACGAGCGTGACGCTGCACTGGCGTGTTGACAACGACGGCGAGAACCCCATCGCATCGATCCAGAACGAGACCTTCGCCGGCGGCCCGGAGGTCGGCGCGTGGAACTCGATCGCGATGACAGCCGCGGATGTTCCGACACCCGCGGGCGTGCTCCCCGCGGTCCGCAAAGCAAAGCGTTACGGCGCGACGATTGCGGGGCAGTCCGAGGTCCTCATCGATTACTATGTCGAAGCGGCCGACAACGGCGGCAATGTCTCCAAGTCCGACATCATGCATGTCTGGGTCGGGACCAACTCAACGGCCGGCGGCGATGCGGTGGTGGTAGATCCCGACCCCGTGCAGGCGGGGCAGCAGGTGATGGTTTCCTACGACCCGTCGGGCGGACCCATCGCCGGCGCGTCGAGCGTGTTCATCCACTACGGGTTCGACAACTGGGCAAGCGTGCTCCCCGATCTGCAGATGAGCGACACGGATAGCGACGGCGTGTACGAAGCATCGATCGCTGTCCCCGCAACCGCAACCCAGTTCGACCTCGTCTTCAACGACGGCAATAACAACTGGGACAACAACAGCGGGCAGGACTGGCACTTCACGGTCGAGGGCGGATCGGTCGGGACGCAGTTCGTCATCGATGGCACGCTCGACCCGGGTGTCACGCTGGTCGATTCCAACAACGGGATTCAGCTCTGGGCGGGGTTCAACGGCACACAGCTCTACATGGCGTGCACACCCGCGGGCAACGGCGAGGACCGGTTCCTTGTGCTCGCCCAGAACCCCGGGGCCATGCAGCAAGCAATGTGGGCCAAGGCTGGCCAAGTCGCGGCGTGGGACGCGTTCATCGGCAATGAGAACGACAACAACTTCGTGGGCTGGTTCGATCAGTCCGGCGCGACACAGCTCGCGTCCGGATCCGTTCTTGAGGGAACAATCGACCTCGCGGGTGAACTCGGCGTTGTTCCCGAAACGGTGCACCTCGCCGTGCTGAGCTACGCATCGCCCGACGGGAGCACACTGAACATGACCAAGCAGGTGCCCGCGACCCAGGACGGCGACGGGAATGTTGAGCCCAATGAGTTCGCCTTGATCGAGCTGTGCTCGCTCACGGGCGACGGCTGCTGCCCGGCGGACTTCACCGGCGACGGCGTGCTTGATGTGTTTGATGTGTTCGCCTTCCTCGACGCGTTCAACGCGGGCGACGCGGCCGCGGATATTACGGGGGATGGGGTGTTCGATATCTTTGATGTGTTCGGATACCTCGACGCGTTCACCGCCGGCTGCCCGTGAATAGATCCCGCACCCACCAAAGGGTGGGGCGGGGTCTTGGGGCGTGTGCGGCTATCTTGTATGAAAACACAAGGAGACCGCCATGAGCCACCAGCAAGCAGCAACGAGGTCCGAATCGGTGAACGCAGCGTTGATCGGGGGTGTGCTCTGTGCGATGCTTGCGGGGTCGGCTTTCGCGGCATGGCCGACGGACCCGGCGTCGCCCCTGGTAGTCGGCTCTGCGGAGGGAACCTTCGGCCCACGCCAGTCGATGCTGGTCAGCGACGACGGCGCGGTCTGGGTCTCGTGGCAGGACAGCTTCTGTGTCGGTTCCGTGCGTGCCCAGCGCATCGCGCCCGACGGCACACTGCTCAGCGTCGACGGGATCGAGACGCAGGACGACCCGACCTGCGGCTTCCTGCTGCCGCCGATGATGGTCACGTCGGGTGATTCCATCGTGCTCGGCCGTGCGCAGTCGCCCACGCAGGAGTTCCCGCTGCAGAGCCTGCTCCCCGACGGTTCGCCGCGTTGGACTCCGGGGTATATCGCGGGCGATATCAGCTATCTGCAGGCCGGATCCAGCCTCGGAAACGGTGAGATTGTTCTTGCGTCATGGGGGAACAACTTTCATCTCCGGGTCGATCGGCTGGACGCCGCGGGTGATTCTGTGTGGGGCGGCGAGACGCTGCTGCCCTCGATCACCGGCTCGAACTACCGCGTCATCGCGGCGGTACCGGACGAACTCGGCGGCGCGATTGTGTTCTGGGATGCACCGACCGCGTACAGGAGGGTGGCGTATGTCAACCGCGTGGATGAGGACGGCTCGATCGCGTGGTCATCGTCTGTACGGATCTTCGGCACGGACCTCTTCAACGAAGGGTCACGGCACACCCCACCGGTAGCCGTACGCGACGGTGCCGGCGGCGCGGTCTTCGTCTGGACACACGGGCAAGAAAGCGGATCGACCCCCGTCCCGATCAAGATGCAGCGGGTCAATAACGATGGTTCGCTCTCGTTCCCGTTCGAGGGCGTGCGGGTCTCTACGAGCGCGGACCGCCAGTTCGACGCGGATGTCGAACGCGACGAAGCAACGGGTGATCTGCTCATCACCTGGCGCAATGGTTTCCTCGCCGAGACAAGCGTCCGCGCGCAGCGGATGACGCTCACGGGTGAGCGTCTGTGGGGTGATGAGGGCGTTGAGATCACGCCGCTCAATGACATGAACGACGCATTCGATGCGGTGTGGAACAACGGAACCCTCGCCGTCGCGATCGCGGACGACAATGGGGTCCGTGTCCATCGTGTGGACGGGTCAGGAACGCCGATAGACGAAACATGGACGGCGGCGAGCAGCGGCCCCGCGGAATCGGTCGTGATGAAAGCAGCCGACGACGCGCTCGTGATCTCGTGGCAGCACAACGGGCCCGGGAACGATGACCCGATCCTCGCGCAGCGGATCAACCCGAACGGCTTGCTCGGCGGACCGATGTGCAACGCCGCGGACTTCACCGGCGACGGATCGCTCGATGTGTTCGATGTCTTCGCGTTTCTCGATGCATTCAACAACGCCCAGCAGCCGGCGGACTTCGTCCCCGATGGGCTGTTCGATATCTTTGATGTGTTCGCGTACCTCGACGCGTTCAACGCCGGGTGCCCGTGATGCTCAGCCCGCCTGGGCGTGGTCGGAAGGGTCGATGCCGAGCGATTTCATCTTCTTGTAGAGCGTGGTGCGGTTGATCCCGAGGATCTCCGCGGTCTGTTGCCGGTTCCAGTCGTTGGCTTCCAGAGCACGCAGGATAATCACCCGCTCGGGTTCAACGAGCGCGTCGGCGAGTGACATCGGGGTCCACACGCCGGGCGTTGACTGCTGGTCGCGATCGATCCGCAAACCCCGCGGCGTCTCGCCCTCGACAACATGCGAGGGAAGATCACTGAGCCCGATCGTGAGGTTCCGCGAGAGCACGGCGGCACGCTCGATGATGTTTGAGAGCTCACGGACATTACCCGGATAGCTGTACCGGCGGAGCGCATCGAGTGCTTCATCGGTGAACCCCGTGAATGAACGACCGAGTTCTTCGGATTGCGATTCGAGGAAGTGCGCCGCGAGCGCCGGGATGTCGCCCACGCGCTCGCGCAGCGGGGGCATCTCGATCTTGACCACATTGATCCGGTAGTACAGGTCCTGGCGGAACTGGCCCGATGCGACAAGCTCCTCGAGCGGCTGGTTGCTCGCGAGGATCACGCGGACATCCACCTCGATCGTCTCGTTCGAGCCGACGGGCTCGAACTTACGCTCCTGCAGCACACGGAGCAGCTTGAGCTGCATCCCGGGCGAGGCGCTGTTGATCTCGTCGAGGAAGAGCGTCCCCCCGTCGGCGGCGAGGAACTTGCCCGCTTTGTCCGCGTGAGCGCCCGTGAACGCGCCCTTGACATGCCCGAAAAGCTCGCTCTCGAGCAGTGTCTCCGGGATGGATCCGCACGCGAGCTCGACATAAGGCTTTGTGCTGCGCGTGGATGCCTGATGGATGGCGCTGGCGACCATCGATTTGCCCACGCCGCTCTCGCCGCTCATGAGGACCGTTGTCCGCGAGGGCGCGACCGCGCGGATGGTCTCGTAGATCTTCTGCATCCGATGATCGTGCCCGACAAGATTGCCGAGCCCGAAGGTGGATTCCAGTCGCGAGCGGAGGGTCGTGTTTTCGCGTTGCAACTCGTGCTGGCGCAACGCCCGCTGCATCGCGAGACGAAGCTCATCGTCGACAACCGGCTTGGTGAGAAAGTCCACCGCACCGATGCGGAGCGCCTCGACCGCGCTCTCGATGGTGCCGTAGCCCGTGAGCATCACCACCGCGGTCTGCCGGTGCTCCTGGGTAACTGTTCGCAGCAGCTCGATCCCGGACATCTGAGGCAGATTGATATCGCACAGCATCACCTGGATGGGTCCCGCCGGCGAGTTCTTTTCCTGCTCGAGTACGCGGAGGGCCTCCGCGGGCGAGTACACGCCGATTGCCTGACACCCCTCGGCGTCGAAGAACTCGACCAGCGAGTCCGCGACGATCGTGTCGTCGTCCAAGATGAGTACGCGTGGCTGCTCGCTCATGTGCTTATCCGATCAGGTCCTCGTGCTCGTTCTGGATCGGGATCGAGATCCGGAGCACCGCGCCAGGGCGGAGCGTGTCGGTCCGATCATCGCGGCTGCAGAGCGTGATGATGCCCTCGAGCTGCTCCACGATCTGATGGCTGATCGCCAGACCCATGCCGTGCCCGTCCTCGCGTGTGCTCGCACCGTGCGCAAAGGCCTTGTTGTTCCGCATCTTGGCGTCGATGCCGACACCGTCGTCCTTGATCTCGATCACGACCTCGTCGCGTTTGCGATCGATCTTCGCGACAATCTCGATGAGCCCGCCCGGATCAAGCGAGTCGGCCTTGACCGCCCGCCCGATCGACTGTACCGCGTTGAACAAGCCATTGAGGATCACGGTGTACATCGGGCCCGCCGGGCTGCGTCCGGCGTCTGGGTCGATCCGGACATCGATCCGCACGCCGCACTGCGACGCGTGCGGACGCACGACATCCACGGCGTGATCGATCGCCATCGCGATGCTCACCGCCTCGGATACACCAAGGATCGGCGAGCCGATCGGGATCGAGCGTGAACGGAGTGCAGCATTGACCATCATGCTCATCCGCTCGAGGGTGCCCTGCACCGTGTTGATCTGCTCGCGTGCTTTGTTGAGTTCGGCGTACGAACTCTGCTGTTCTGTCTTTGGAAGCGCGGCTGCTGCAAGACCGAGCCAACGCATCGATCCATCCAGCATGTTGCTCAGATCGTGCGCAAGGCTGGTGAGTTGCTCGGCGCCCTCCACGGAAGCGGACGCTTCACGCGGCGAACGCACCCCCGGCGGGCGGACAACCTGCTTGCGTCCGGGTGCAGGGTTCGGCGTCGGATCGTTGGGGTGCTCGTTGCTCATCCTCCAAGTTTCGTCCATCCAACCACGATTTTCACGCCGATGTTGCGATCCCGCAACACACGGACAACTTCACGCCGTTGCGTGCGCACAACACCCTACAACCGGTCACGAAGACCGGTTCTCGGACGAAAAAGCCCCTTGTTTCCAAGGGGCCTGGTGTGACGATTGGGTGCGAACACTTACTCGACGCCGACGGCTTTCGCATCACGGTCCGAGAGCATCCCGCCGTCGGATCGTGTCTTGACCGTGCCGTCGCGTTTCCAGCTCCGCTCGCAGCGTGGCTCATCGGAAAGATCCTGCACCGTGATCTCACCCGAGTCGGTCACAACAAACCGCGACACGCCGCAGAGGTCCGCGAGGTCCTCCGCGTTGCACGCCGCGAGCACACCGCCGTCGTCGGGGACGCTCAAACCCGCATCCAGCGGGTTGTCGATGCCCCTGTTCGCGCGGGCCTGCTCGAGTACCTTCCCCGCCTCGTCAAGGATCTTGTGCACCCTCGACCAGCCGGGCGATGCCTGAACCCCGGTGGGGGCGGGAAAACCGGTGAGATGAACAGACGCGTCGGTATCCTTCGGGTCGATGCTGTGCAACGCCCGGTACGCTTCGTCGCTCGTGTGGCACATCACGGGCGCGAGCAGCTTGCTCAAGCCGTCGGTTAGGAGAAACAACGCCCGCTGCGTCCGCACACGCCGGGCCGAATCGGGCGCGTCGCAGTACAGACGGTCCTTGACGGCGGAGAGGTACTCGCCGCTGAGGGTTGTGTTGCAGAAGTTGTAGACCAGCTTGTGCACCTCATGGAACGCGTACGCGTTGTACGCCTTGACGGCCTTCGCGGCCATGACATCAAACTCGGACAGCACCCATGCCTCGAGCGAGTTGGGATCGAACGAAGCGCCTTCTTCGTGCGCATACCCGTCGAGATTGCTGAGCATGAACCGCAGCGTGTTGCGGACCTTGCGGTAGCTCTCGCCGGCGAGCTTGAAGAACTCCTCGTCGACCTTCACATCGTTCTCGTACGCCAGCGAGCAGACCCACCAACGCAGGACATCCGCGCCGTACCGATCGAACAGATCCTTGAGGGCCGCGCCCTTGGACTTGGAGAGCTTCTTGCCCTCCTTGTCGACCATGAACCCGTGCGTGAGCAGCGTCCTGAACGCCGGCTTGCCCATCACGCCCAGCGATGGCAGCAGCGACAACTGGAACCACCCGCGGTGCTGGTCCGAGCCCTCAAGGTAGAGGTCGATCGGGTAGTCCTTGCCGCCCGAACGCTCACGCATCACGGCGTTCCACGACGACCCGGACTCGAACCACACATCGAGGATGTCGCGCCCCTTGGTGAGCTCGCCGGTCTTCACCGATCCGTCCTTGAGAGACGCGGGCGCGTCCGGATCACTCGACGCATCGTACTCGGCGAGCAGCACCTCGGGCGATTCGGTGAACCACGCGTCGGAGCCCTTCGCGCGGACGACATCCGCGACGGCCTGCGATGAAGCCGCCGTCATGAACGCGGACCCATCGGGGAGCGTGAACGCCGGGATCGGCAGCCCCCACGCACGCTGACGCGAGATGCACCAGTCCGGTCGCGAGTCGAGCATCCCGCGCATGCGGTTGCGTCCCCACGCCGGGACAAAGGAGACCGTCCCGCCGTCCTGCGTGGACGACAACGCCATGTCGCGGAGCCCCTTCCCGTCGCGCTTGGTCGGCTTGTTGACATCCACGAACCATTGCTCGGTCGATCGGAAGATCACGGGCGTCTTTGTCCGCCAATCGTGCGGGTACGAGTGCATGAACTTCTGCGCATGGAACATGTGCCCCGACTCGGTCAGCTTTTTGGCGACCAACTCGTTCGCTTCCCAGATGCTCATGCCGACGAGCCAGTCCGGGACGGTTTCGTCGTAGCTGCCGTCGCCCTTGACTGGGCAATACACCGGCAGCCCAACGCGGAGCCCGGTCTGGTAGTCGTCCGCACCGTGCCCCGGCGCGGTGTGGACCAGCCCCGACCCGTCCTCGAGCGTGACATAGTCCGCACTGACCACCGTATAGCACTTGCTTGTGTCCGCATCAGGATCGCCCGAAGGGGTGGGGGCGCTGTCGCGGAGCGGGTGCACATAGCGCAGCCCGACGAGCTTCTCGCCCGTTGTCGTTGCGAGGGTCTCGACATCCTCAGCCTTGGCCGCTTTGCAGACCTTCTCGACAAGCTCCGTCGCCATAACCGTGAGGTTGCCATCGACGCGAACGAGCGAATATTCAAACTTCTCATGCACCGCGATCGCGAGGTTCGCCGGCAGCGTCCAAGGCGTTGTTGTCCAGATCATGAAGCTCGGCTTGGCGCCCGGGCGCTCGTCCTCACTGAGCCCGAACGCTTCGTAGACCGCGTCGCCGTCGGCGGCTTCGAAATCGACATACACGCTCAAATCCTCACGATCCTGATACTCCAGCTCCGCGTCCGCGAGCGCGGTCTCCGACGCGACGGACCAGTGCACGGGCTTAAGCGCCTTATACACGAGCCCCTGCGCACAGAGACCCGAGAGCACCTCAAGAACCGCTGCCTCGTAGCGCGGGTTCATCGTCAGGTACGGATCCGCATAGTCCGCGACGGTGAGCAAACGCTCCATCTGCCCGCTCTGAAGCTTCACCTGCTTCTCGGCGTAGTTCTTGCACTCCTTGCGGACGGCCATGCGCCTGGTGTCGTCGTCGAGCGTGTCGAGCTTCTTGGCTTTGCCGCTCTCAACAAGATCGGTCATCACCTTGTGCTCGATCGGCAAGCCGTGGCAGTCCCACCCGGGCACAAACGGGCACGAGTACCCGCTCATGAACTTCGAACGCGTCACGAAGTCCTTGAGGCACTTGTTCATCAGGTGCCCGAGGTGGATCGAGCCGTTCGCGTACGGCGGACCATCATGGAACACGAACCGCTCACGCCCCGCGGCGGTCTCCCGCATCGCGTGGTACAGACCCTTCTTCCCCGCGAGCATGTTCCACCGCTTGATGGATCCCGGCTCGTTCTGCACGAGATTGGCTTTCATCGGGAAGCTGGTTTTCGGCAGGTTCAGCGTCTGCTTGTAGTTCGGCTTGGTTTCGTCTCTGGTGGTGGTGTCGGACATGGCTGGATAGCTCCTCACGCACGATCAGCTCGGCGTGGTTGATTCTTGGTGTTGTGCAGTGGTGGGATCGGTGATCCCGGACGGATCAGAGCAATGATCGCCCCGCGAGCAGTGGACGCGGACAACGCCCGGCCCTCAGCGGGGCATCATAATTCGGCGGCTCTGCCACCTCCCGAGTTGTGCGAAACGCAGGCTCATGGTCAGAGTCTATCGACCAAAGACGCCGCGGGCTTGGAACGGAGGGGGTAATTTGCCCGTCGGTCAGGGGTTAGGCGTCGGAAAGCTGGCCGATCCAGCCCGCGATCAGTTTCTTGAGCGTCGGCCCGCACGCCCGAGCCTTCTTCCCGGATCCCAGCGAGACCACACAGCGATCGCTCCCCCTCCATTCAACCATGCCCTCGGGTGCCTCGAGGGTCATCGAGAGCGGCCTGGCTCGTTTCTTCGCGCCGGTGTGAAGGATGATCTGGATGTTGTCTGCTTTGCGAAGATGAAATGTCGCAAAGTCGTCATCGAGACGAAAACTCGGCGCGTTCCACTTGATCCCCTCGCTGATCCGAGAATCGACACCCAGGATCAGTTTGCGTGCCCATTCGATATCCGCTTTGTGTGGATGATCAAGAGTCGCCATATACACATCGACCGGATTGTCTTTGGCTGAGGGCATCGTGTGCACTGGTATGTATCAGAGGTGCTCGAAGAGCGACTGCGTCCGGAGGATCAGCCCCTCGCGTGCGATCAGGTGGTAGCTCTGGGCGTGGATCTCGGTCGCCATCCTCTGGATATCGAGGATACTCATGCAGGGGCCGGTCTCGTCGGTCCACCGGTGCACGAGGGCCTCTTCCTCGCGGGCGAACTCGTCGAGTTCGTCGTAGTTGGCCCGGTACAGGCTCTCGGAGAGCTGCTCGGTCTGCACGCTCGTCATGTAGCTGAGCTTGGAGCGGGCGAAGCGGTGCTCGTACTCGCGCTCTCCTGCGCACAGGAAGCGTTCAACGATGCCGGTGTCCGGGAGCCCCACAGGGAGATCCGTGACAATCTCGACGGCGCACGCGCCGGAGATCTCGAATCGGCACGCGTGGGCACCCGGCATCAGCCAGCCCTCGAAGCTGTACGGGCCGAAGACGATCCGGCGGCGATCACGGATGTCGAACAACTCGGGGTGCAGCGGACGAGAGTAGAGCGCGGTCTGGTAGGTCTGCAGGCAGGTGGAGAGCATCTGGGGAGATCGGGTCGATGTGTTGGTCTGGGCCATGGATTCCTTCCATAGCTGCCCCGCACCGGCTGTGGATTTCCGTGCGGGTGGAAACTGGATGAAGCCGAGCGGAGGAGATCGCGTCCTCAGCGGCGGTCGTCCACGGCAACAGGCGTGGATCGGTCCCGCGATCCGGATGCCTGCGCAACGGAATGGACGACCCCCCTCCGTTTGGCAAGGGCACAAGATATTCGATTCCATGCACATCAATCCACTACAAATGGTGCAATTGGTTGAACTTTCTTCTATACTGTGCATCACTCGCCCGAGGAAATCGCGTTGAATCAGCAGCATCCACATCAACCTCAGCTCGATCAGGTCGTGCGTAAACTCCCGATCCGACAACGGGTTGCAGCGCTCGGGGAGGCGCTGCTCGTCGCGCCTATCCACGAACGCGACCAGCACGCCTACCAGCTCATCGAAATTGCGGGTTACGCCACTGCAAACGCGGGTTCAACGCGTGCGGCGGGCCCGATCGAGCTGGTCACCGGGCTCGCGGCACGCCTCCGAGCGCGTTCCGCGGATGATGCGATGCTCGCACTCGCTCGCGGTTGGCTCCAGCTTTCTGAGCCCCTGCGTGACCTCGCCGCCGGGCTCGGGCGACAGCGTTGGCTCGAAGCAGCGGAGCGTTTGAGGACGGATCCCACCCCCGGATCACGCCTCGCCGCAGTCGCGATCGCCGAGGACACCGCCGACCCGGGGTTCGGGCGTCTGGTCTGTCAGCTGCTGGGCGATGAACAGCAGAGCGTTCGTGCGGCGGCGGATCGGGCGTTGCTGCGGCTGACGGTGACGATGCTCGGTCATCTGCCGAGGGCGATGCTCGGTGACGAGCTCGCAGCGATCGCGGCGCGACCAAGAGTCACGCTGCACGCGGACCCAAAGATCATCGAGCTCGAGCGTGTCACGCTGTTCGAGGCGATCGCCGACGCGGCGTGGTCGTTCTCGTCGCACCGCTGCCGATCGGCGCTCCTGTCCGCGCTGCTGCTGATGGATCGCGCAGCCCAGACGCCGATGGAGCACGCGGCGTCCCACCGCATGCGCAGACTGCTCAACCAGCGTCAGCACCCGAGCCACTCGCCGATGCGGACCGTGCTGCGTCGCTCCGTGGTCCCGATCCTCCGCGAGCGGGCGCTGCGTTGGATCGTGATCGGCCCGGTTGCGCAGGCCGCGACGGACCGCCTGCAGATCGCGGAAACACTCGAAGAGCACCAGATCGTGCTCGGGCAAGCGACGCTCGGTGCGCGCCCGAAGCGTGCCGAACGCCTGCGTGCGATCCGTTTCAACGCACGCACCATCGGCGGCAGATTGCAGGTCGAAGAGAACGGCTTCCTCCCCTCGCCCCGCGTGATGACGATGCTGCCCGAGCAGTCGCGGGTCGGGGTGATGCGTCTGCTCGGTTACGCGGGGGGCGACGCGCAGACTCGCAGGCTCTATATCGACGCGGCGATCGGCGATGAATCCCGCCCCGTCCGTCACCACGCGTCGCGGCTCTCCTCGGGAACGGATCTGGTCGACTTCCTCTACGACACCGACGAGTCCATCGCGCGATCCAGCGCCGTCCGTTGGTCGTCGGTCGGGATCCGACCAACATCATTCGGCTCGCCGGCATGGGAAGGACGGGCCAAGATCGCGGAAATCAACCAGCGTTCCGCGGCGCCCTGGGTGCGCAGGATCGCGAGGGAAGAATCCGATCGGCTCACGCCTTGGAATCCGGGTTCGCCCCGCTCGCGTCTGCACGCACGCAGGCTCCTCGAGACCGATCCGGCAAGGTTCGTGCGGATGGTCCGCGATCGTCTGGGCGATGGGGACCAGTGCTGCGAGGCCCTGATGCTCATCCGCGCGATCGGGATCGAGCAACGCTTCGAGCTCGACCTGATCGGGATCGTGCAGGACAACCATTTCGATCCACGCACCGCCGCGACCGCGATCAGCGCGTTGGGCAAGGTCGCGACGGATTCCGCGCAGCGTCTTGTCCGCGAGGCGATGATGCACCCCGATGACCGTGTGCGTGCAAACGCGATCGAGATCGTGCACGAACCCGTGCCGACGATCCTGGAGTTCAAGAACGATTCCTCGCACCGGGTCCGCGCCAATGCGCTACGCCGGGTGATCGGCGAGGGGACTCCTCGGGATCCGGGTGCCGCTCGCGATGCGAGCGATGAGCTCGCGAGGATGCTCGTCGACGATCGAGAGGATCATCGGCTCGCGGCTATCTGGGCCGCCCAGCGATCGATTCACTCTTCCGCCCGCCCTATTCTCGGGACGAGCTGGAAGCCGCTCGTCGAGCGCATCTCGCACCTCGCGGTCGACGAGAAGAACGAGCGGATCCGCGTGCGCGCCGGGATGTGCGCTCGACGGCTGCTCGTTGAGCTCGATGAATCAAGCGACGGAGGCGCACCCTGATGCCCGCGGATGGACCGACCACACTCCTGCTCGATGACCCCGGCGTGGAGCCCGCGCACACCCAGTCCTCCATGATCCCCGTGGGGTTGGTCGTCTCGGGCGTGGTACTGATGCTGATCGCGGGCGTCGTACTCTCACGCCGACGCGCACGCAAGATGGACCCGCGCGAGCTCGCGTTCCGCACGATCGTGCAGAAGCTCGGCTATTCACGCTCGCAGATCAAGGCGGTCCGTCAGGCAGCGATCGGGCAGGGGCTCAGCTCGCCCGTCGGGATCGTGATGAACCCGTCGGTGTGCGAGGGCGTGATGGCCGGCGTCCGGAACGGTCGCTGATTATTCCGAACGAGGCGGGGTCGTCTCGCAGTTGATGACCTCGGGCTGCGCATCGAGATTCCGCGAGCGGATCCCGTCCAGACGCTGCCAGTTGATCGAGGCCCAGTCGTCGTTGTCCTCGAGCAGGTCGCAGACATCGTCCCAGCACCCGGCGCTGTCGCCGCACGCGGCGGTGGTCCCGGTCCCGCAGTTCAGGTTCCGGGCGTAGCCGCCGAAATCGATGATCCCGTTGAAGTTCAGATCGAGCGGTGCGCCGTTGATCGCGGTGGTCTCGTCGATCGCGAGCTCGTTGAGCGAGGCGTTCCACCCGTGCGAGTAGTCCAGGATACCGTCGCCGAAGGTGTCGAAGTTCCCGTCCGCCCCGGGGAACTGGTGGCGGTAGTTCATGACGGAGTTGTAGTTGGGCTTGTAGTTCTTCGCTTCGATCCCGCCGTGATGCAGCCCGAGGTTGTGCCCGAGCTCGTGCATGAAGGTCTGGGTCTGGTTGTAGTCGTTGTTGACGCTAAAGAGCGTGACCATCATGTTGTCGGCGCTGAGCTGCGCGACGCCCGAGCTGCCGTTGCTGTCGGAGTTGTATCGGTTCGCGAGCATCGCGTAGTGGAAATACCCGACACGCTCGGGCGCGAAGTTGTTGTTGCGATAGTCCCAGTAGTCTTCGCCCAGGAAGGTCACGAACACCGGCGTGCCGGGGAGCTGGTTCCCACCGGTGAACGCGCCGCCCTGCCCATAGTCCAGGTGCAGCGAGATCCCGCTCGGGAGCCCGTACGGGTTCTCGACATCGGAGAACGCGAACGCCTCGACCAGCCGCTGCTCGCCGGCGGCGGTGGGGCGGAAGTTGACATTGCTCCCCTGAATAAACCCCGCGAACCAGTCGCACTCAACAAAGATGTCCTTGCGGAGCGCGTTCGCCCCGAGCGCGGGCAGGTCGAGCCCCCCGAGCGTGCCGAGGACCTCGTCGCCGTCCTCGAGCCCGTCGCCGTCGGTGTCGCTGTTGAACGGGTCGGTCCCGGTCTGGAAGACCGAGACCGCGACGCCGTCGTCGGTTTCGTTCGCGTCCGGGATGCGGTCGCCGTCGGAGTCGGTGAGGTTGCAGTTGTTGTACTCATCAAGGAACGCGAAGACATCGAAGATGTCCAGCGAGCCGTCGTTGGTGAAGTCGGCCTGCAAATCGCTCGCGTTGAACAGATCGAGGTACTCGAAGACATCGAAGATGTCGAGCGTGTAGCTGTCGTTGAGATCCGCAGCGCAGTATGGATTGGCGTGCGCGAACGACGAAGCGAGAACGATGGAAGCCATCGCGGCGGTGATGCGAGACCCGAGCATGCTGATTCCTCCTGAAGCGACCGAGCGGTCGCCCTCCGAGTGTACCAGATCCGGCACGGTTGCCAAGGATGATTCCGGAGATTCAACAGATCTGAACGGGCTTTGTGGGGCTATGAGCCCTTGATCGTCAGCGGCGTGGTCCCCCCGTGCATCCGCTCGTGCGCCATCTTTTCCCAACCTGAGCCGAGTTCGCCCTCGGGGTCCGGCGGGACGATGTCGACCTTCTTCTCGCCGAGCTTCGCGTCACCCGATCGCACGCGGTCCTGAAAGGTTCGGCACTCACTCAGCAAGCGATCGAGGATCTCCTCCTCGGGGACCGTCGCGACCTTCTCGCCTTGCACATAGATGATGCCCTTGCGATCCCCTGCGAAGACCGCGACATCCGCGCCCTCCGCCTCGCCCGGTCCGTTCACAACGCACCCCATGACGGCGACCTTCATCGGGACCTCGATCTCCGCCGCGAGCTTGTTGTTCACATCCTGCACGAGCGAGAACAGATCAACCTGGATGCGCCCGCATGTCGGGCACGCGATGAGCTCGGCGCCCTTTCGTTCCCGCAAACCGAGCGTGTAGAGCAGCTCCAGCCCGTCCTCGACCTCGTAGATCGGGTCGTTGGCGTACGAGATCCGGACCGTGTCGCCGATCCCGTTTGCGAGCAGCGTCCCCAACGCGACGACGGAGCGGATGCACCCGGTCTCCTTGGGCCCCGCGTGCGTGACGCCGAGGTGCAAGGGGTGGGGGAAACGCTTGGCGATCTCCGTGTACGCATCGATCACAAGCGACGCGTCCATTGATTTTGCGCTGATGGTGATATCAAAGAAGTCCCGCTCGTAGAAGATGTCGAGGTACTCTTCGAGCTTGGCGATCATGATCGCGAGCATGTACCCGTGCTTGTTGTCGCTGAAGAACGCACCGAGCTCCTTGGCGCGGGCCTGCTTGTCCTTGCGCTCGATGATC
>JAGQOC010000151.1 GCA_020427745.1 Phycisphaerales bacterium
TGCAGCACTTCAACCGCGAGCGGATCCCCGAGCGCGTCGTCCACGCCAAGGGATCGGGCGCGTTCGGCACCTTCACCGTCACCCACGACATCACGAAGTTCACCAAGGCGAATCTTTTCTCGAAGGTCGGGAAGCAGACCGAGGTCCTCGCTCGCTTCTCCACTGTCGCGGGGGAGAAGGGGGCCGCGGATGCCGAACGCGATGTCCGGGGCTTCGCCCTCAAGTTCTACACCGATGAGGGGAACTGGGACATGGTCGGCAACAACACCCCGGTCTTCTTTATTCGAGACCCCTACAAGTTCGCCAACTTCATCCACACCCAGAAGCGCGATCCCAAAACAAACATGCGTGACAACGACATGCAGTGGGATTTCTGGTCCCTCTGCCCCGAGTCGCTCCATCAGGTCACGATCCTTTTCTCCGACCGCGGGCGCCCTGTCGGGTACCGCAATATCAACGGCTACGGCTCGCACACCTACTCCTTCATCAACGCCGACAACGAACGCGTCTGGTGCAAGTTCCACTTCAAGACCAATCAGGGCATCAAGAACTTCATGGATGACGAGGGCGACCGTCTCATCGGGGAGGACCGCGAGTCGTCGCAGCGCGATCTCTTTACCGCCATTGAGAACAAGGATTTCCCGAGCTGGACCCTCAAGGTCCAGATCATGACCCAGACCCAGGCTGAGCAGTTCGAGAAAGACACCGGGTGGAATCCATTCGATCTGACCAAGGTCTGGCCTCACGCGGAGTTCCCCCTCCACGAGGTCGGGCAGCTCGAGCTCAACCGAAACCCGGAGAACTACCACGCCGAGATGGAGCAGGCGAGCTTCAGCCCCAGCGCTCTCGTTCCCGGGATCGGGGCGAGCCCCGACAAGATGCTCCAGGCCCGGCTGATGTCCTACGCCGATGCCCACCGCCATCGCGTCGGGAACAACTTCCATCAGCTCGATGTCAACAAGCCCAGGTGCCCCGTCTTCAACTCCCAACGCGACGGCTATATGGCGTCCGCGGAGAACTACGGCGCCCGATCGAACTACTGGCCTTCCTCCAGACCCAACATGCCGGAGGTCGCTCCGCAGTTCCGGGATCCCTCATGGGACCTCGGGCAAACCATCGTCGACCGCTTCGACTCCACCGTGGATCACGACGACTACACCCAGGCCGGCAACCTCTTCCGCATGTTCGATGACGCCCACCGTGATCGTCTCGCGACCCGCATCGCCGGTGCCCTCGGCGATGCCCGCGAGGAAGTCCAGATGCGTCAGCTCTGCCACTTTTTCCGCGCGGACCCCGACTACGGTGCACGCGTCGCGTCCAAGCTCGGTATCGAGATCCCCGCGGAGATGATGCAGCACGGCTGATCCGCACCAGCTTGCCAACCGTTCAGGCCACGCCAGATACCGGCGTGGATTTTTCATTGGACAGGCTCACGCGTCCGTGTTGGAATGCAGCGCAAAGGCGTTGCCCTCCGAATCCTCGATCAACGCCCGGAAGCCGTGCGGCCCGATCGCGTGGATATCCTGCACAACCTTCCCGCCCAACTGCGTGACCCTTGCCGCCGCGTCGCGGATGCGTCCGTCAACATTCAGGTAGACCAGCGGCCCTCCCTGACCGACGATGCCATCGGGTTTGGGGATAAGACACCCGCCGTTCCCATCGTGGTGCTCAAGGACCGCGAAATCGAACCCGCTGAACGATTCGTGATGGCACTTGATCCCCATCACCCCCTCGTAGAACGCGCACGCCCGATCGAGATCCGCGACCGGGATATCCATCCACACAAACCGGTTCTTCTCGCTGTTGAAGTCAGTCATGATACCTCGCTATTTGTGTAAAGTAATGCTACTCAGGCAGGGAAGCCGATAGTCCGGCATGCCGATGACACAAGATGATATCCGAGCGTACTACCGTGAGCAGTGGCAATCCGCAAACGACGCCCGGAGTCAAGGCGTATCAAATGCGATGAACTACTCCTCGCCGATCGAGGATGCCGTGATCTATTCTATCTACGAGCGTCTCATCTCGGATCTCGGGATCCGTATGAATAACGCGCGTGTCCTCGATATCGGGAGTGGTTCGGGACGCTGGATCCGTTTCATTCTTGAACGCTACACGCCGACATCGCTCACGGGCATCGACTTTGCGGAGTCTTCTGTTATGCTGCTCAAAGAGTGGGCCGCATCGGTTGAGACGACAAGCAAGGTGGCGTTCCAGACTGCCGACATCACATCCGAACAACTCATTCTGGACGGCCATACAGATCCGTTCGATACGATCAATGTCAGCAATGTGCTCTTTCATATTCCGGAGCCGCAGAAGTTTGAGCAATCGCTCCGCAATATCGCGTCATTGCTCGCGGATGACGGGCGAGTGATCACGACCGAGTACATGCCCCGCACGACGATGCGCACCAACTGGATGGCTGTTCGCAATCGGTACGATTTTGAAAACGCGTGTTTCAATGCGGGTCTGGAGATCGCCGATATCAGGGCGAGCTCGTTCTTCTCCAATGATCCGATGGGCATCGACGGACCGGACAGCACGACGCGGAAACGATTCAATACGGTTCGCGCACTCACCCAGCAGTTGCTCGATGGCGTCGCGAACGATGAGTCGCGTGCGTTTGTGACAAGGCTCTTCGCGGAGATTGAGCACGCGTGTATCGAGTACTGCTCCGAGCGTATCGCGCAGGTCGACATGCCCGCACAGAAACTTGTAGTGCTTCGCAAACGCTAATCTTCTTTGTGTGCGAATAAAAAAGCACAGCCGGAGCCGTGCTTTCTCAGGGCTTGCTTGGTAGCATAGATCACGCCAGCTGCTTGCTCTCGTTGAGTTTCTTGCGGATCACCGTCTGCAGGATCCCGCCATTCTTGAAGTACTCGATCTCCACGGGCGTATCCACCCGGCACATCGTCACGAACTCGAAGCTGGTCCCGTCCGGACGCGTTACCTTCACACGGACATCACAGCGGGGCTCGATTGCTCCGGGCATCAGGATGTCAAAGGTCTCGTCGCCCTCAATTCCGAGCGATGATGCGTTCTGCCCGTCCTTGAACACCAAGGGCAGCACACCCATGAACACCAGATTGCTCCGGTGGATGCGTTCGAAACTCTCCGCGATGACCGCCTTCACGCCGAGGAGCATGGTCCCCTTCGCCGCCCAGTCGCGTGACGAACCCATGCCGTAGTCCTTGCCCGCGATGACGACGAGCTGCGTGCCCGCTTTCTTGTAGTCCATCGCCGCGTCGAAGATGTACTCGACCGGAGCGCTGCTCAGATCGTTGCCCTTTGTGAAGTTCCGCGTCCAACCGCCCTCGGGCTGCTCGCCCGTCTTGGGGTCCGCCGCGACCTTGTTCTTCACACGCACATTCGCGAAGGTCCCGCGGGTCATGACCCGGTCGTTCCCGCGACGCGAACCGTACGAGTTGAAGTCGTTGACCGCGACGCCGTGCCCGATCAGGTACTGACCCGCCGGTGTTTCCGGCTCGATCCGCCCCGCCGGGGAGATGTGATCCGTTGTCACCGAATCACCAACCAGACACAGCACCCGCGCGTCCGTGATCGTCTGGAATCCTGGCGCGTCCTCCGTCATCCCCTCGAAGAACGGCGGGTTCTGGATATAAGTCGACGAATCCTCCCAGGGGAACAGCTCGCTCTTCGAGACCGGCACCTTGTTCCAGGTCTCGTTCTCCGTGTACACGGCGCTGTACTTCGCCTCGAACTGCTCCGTCGTGACGGCCTTCGCCTTGAGCGCATCAATCTCGTCGTTCGTCGGCCAGATATCCTTTAGATACACATCCTTCCCGTCCGGGGTCTGGCACAACGGCTCGTTGTAGACATCAAGATCGATCCGCCCCGCCATCGCATACGCGACAACGAGCGGGGGGGACGCGAGGAAGTTCGCGCGGATCGCAGGGTGGATGCGTCCCTCGAAGTTGCGGTTCCCGGAGAGGATCGACGCGACCGCGAGATCGCCCTCCTTGATCCCCGATTCGATCTCCGTGGGCAGCGGCCCAGAGTTCCCGATGCATGTCGTGCATCCGTACCCAACCGTGTTGAACCCGACCGCGTTCAGATCATCTGTCAGATCCGCCTTGTCCAGGTACTCCGTCACGACCTTCGAACCGGGTGCAAGGGATGTCTTCACCCATGGCTTCCGGTTCAACCCCAGCGCCCGCGCTTTGCGTGCGACCAACCCCGCCGCGATCAGGACATCCGGGTTTGATGTGTTCGTGCACGAGGTGATCGCCGCGATGACGATTGATCCGTGACACAGATCCGATTTCTGCCCGACGGACGCGGGGTGTGATTCTTCCGTGTGCGTGATCTCGACGCACGCGTCGACCTTATCCGCGTTCACGCCCAGCCCCTTGGGCCCGACGGGTGCGGTCAGCATGGTTTCCCACGCCTTGTGCAGATCCGCGAGCTCGATCCGGTCCTGCGGCCGCTTCGGACCCGACACGCAGGGCTTCACACTCCCCAGATCCAACTCGAGAACCGCGCCAAACTCGGGTTCCGGCGCATTGGGTGTCCAGAAGAACCCGCTCGCCTTTGCCCATGCTTCTGTGAGCGCGACTTCTTCTTCGGTCTTCGCGGTGAACCGGAAGTACTCGATCGTCTTTGCATCGATCGGGAAGAACCCGCAGGTCGCGCCGTACTCCGGCGCCATATTCGCGATCGTCGCACGATCCGGAACACTCAACTCCGCGAGACCCGGGCCGTAGAACTCGACGAACT
>JAGQOC010000152.1 GCA_020427745.1 Phycisphaerales bacterium
CCAACCCCCCAAAATCCCCAGCCTCCCCTTGCAAATTTTCTGTCCGGCTGTCAGACTAGGGGAAAACCACTCCCCGGCATCTCGGCCGGGGGGCCACACACATGGGGAGAAACATCATGAATCGTCTTTGCACCGCAATGGGGATCCTGTCCGGATTCGCCGTCTCTGTCGCATCTGCTCAGGAGGGCACCGCTGCGCCCGAGAAGCAGTACACCACCTCGGGTTGGATGCTGCAGGACCTCGAGCCGATCGGCAACGCCGTCCCGCGTGGCACGCCGGTGAGCAGCTCGTTCACCTATCAGGGCAACCTGATGGACGCCGGCTCGCCGGCCAACGGCGCGTACGACATCCGCTTCATCCTGTACGATGACCTCGGCGCGATCGTCGCCGGCCCGATCTGCCGCGACAATGTCCCGGTCGTTGACGGCGTCTTCACCACCCAGCTCGACTTCGGGGACCAGTTCTTCGGCGACGCCCGCGACCTCGAGCTCGCGATCCGCCCCGGCGGCGCGGCGGGGAACTGCGATGTCGGCGGCGGGTACACCACGCTGAGCCCGCGACAGGAGATGACCGCGACGCCGTACGCCCTCGGGCTGCGCCTGCCATACTCCGGCGAGCAGTCGGACTCAACGAGCGTCCTGTCGATCAACAACACGAGCACCATCGGGCTCTCCGCGATCTACGGCACGCTTGGTGGGCCGGTCTCGTTCCCGTTCTCCGACAAGGCCGGCCTCCGCGGTGACGGAATCGGGAGCGTGAGCACAGGTGTGCTTGGTGTCGGGGATGAATACGCCGGCGTGGTCGGCTACTCACAGGGCTTCGGCTCGTTTGGTGTTGTTGGACGCTCGGACGGCTCGACGGGATACGGCGTGCTCGGAATTGCCCCGTTTGACGGCTTCGCGGGCTACTTCTCCGGACGCGGGTACTTCGGCGGCAATGTCGGTATCGGTACCGATACACCCGTCGCCGCCCTTGATGTTGTCGGCACCACGCGCACAAGCGGGCTCCAGATCCCCACGGGTGCAGGGACCGGACGGGTCCTCAAGAGCGACTCGTCGGGCAACGCGACTTGGCAACTCCAGAACCAGAGCTTTGCCGCAATCGGCGCCGGCGTTACACCCTCCGCAACGACCCAGTTCCTCGCGGCGACCACAACCGTCACTGTAAGTGCTGGGCAGAGCATCTTGGTCGTATCGAACCGCGCCTTCGGCAGCAGTGTCGGCGCGAGCGGGCTGGATATCTATATCGGATACCGCGTTTCCGGCAGCGGAGTAGCCCCCACATTGATCGGTGGCGGGATGTTCAACCTCCAGGTGCCCGCGGGCTCTCGCATCCCCTTCGGGATCAGCGCGATCATCTCCGGGCTCGGCACCGGGACCTACGAGGTTGGCATGGCCGGTGACGACGACGGGAACGGGAACTGGAACAACAACGAGTGGGGCTACACCACCGTACTGATCCTCAACTGATCCGCACCCTTCGGATATCCCCCACGGCGGCCGGTCTCCCGGTCGCCGTTTTTTCATGCCCTATACTCCGCCATGAGCACCGCACGATTTCTTCCATTGATCGCCCTGGCACTCCTGATCACGGGATGCGCATCCACCGGGATCGCCGTCCGCGAGAAACTCGGCACCCCCAAACGCGAGCAGCTCGTCGACCGCGTCGATGAGACACGCGACGCGCAGGAGTCCGCGAAAGAGCAGTTCGCGTCCACCCTCGACGAGCTCAAATCCCTGACCAGCTTCGACGGCGGCGAGCTTGAGAGCGCCTACAACCGGCTCAAGAAACAACTCGACCGCTCCGAATCGCGTGCGGAGAAGGTCCGGGACAAGATCAAGTCCGTCGACCGCGTCGCCAAGGCCCTCTTCACCGAGTGGGAAGCGGAGCTCAACGAGTACTCAACAGACGCGCTCCGCAGGGCATCCGAGCAGCAGCTCGACGAGACCCGCGACCGCTACGGCGATGTGATTACCGCGATGCGCCGCGCGGAGTCGAAGATGGACCCGGTGCTCCGCGCGTTCAACGACCAGGTGCTGTTCCTCAAGCACAACCTCAACGCCCGGGCGATCGCCTCGCTGGACACGACGCTCAACGAGCTGGAGAGCGAGATCGCGGTGCTGATCGCGGACATGGAGGCCTCGATCGACGAGGCCAACGCGTTCATCGACGATATGTCGGGGTCCTAACATCCCGCGATGTCCAAATCAAAGCACAATGTCGACGCGCTCGCCTTCCAAGCGCAGCAGGCGTTCAAGAACGAGGACCTCGCACGCGCGGGGATGCTCTACCGCAAGGCCCTCAAGCTTGATAAGAACAACCCGGAGCTCCAGACCCGCTACGGGCATGTGCTCGCGCTCTCCGGGAGGGGGGCCGAATCGCTCGAGCAGGTCGAGCGCGCCCGGAAGCAACGCCCGAACCACCCACCGACCCTGATGATCGTCGCGTTCGCCAAGCTCCGGATGAACGATGCCGACGGCGCTCTCGAGGCGCTCGACCGGGCGTTGCTCCAAGACCCCACCTATGCCCCCGCGCTGCTTGCCAAAGTGAACCTCTTCATCGATTCGGGCACGCCCGAACTCGCCGAGGGCATCCTCGACGAAGCCCTCGCCCTCTCCGCCCCGGACCCCCTGGTACTCGTCGCGCAGCTCAAGCTCCTGCAGGCGAACAAGCGACACAGCGAGGGCATCGATCTCGCGAACCAGATCCTCGCCCGGGATGACTTCTCCGAACGCCACAAGCTCACGGCAAGATTCACGCTCGGGCACATGCTCGACGCCCTGGGCGAATACGATCGCGCCTTCGAGTCCTTCCGCACCGCCAACACGATCCTCCCCCCCGGTGCGCCCACCAACGCCAAGGCATCGATCGAGCTCTGGAACAAGGATTTCCACGACAATCTCGCCCCGACGACCAACAGCTCGGAGCAGCCCGTCATCGTCATCGGCATGCCCCGCTCGGGGACAACGCTCACCGAGCAGATCCTCAGTGCGCACCCGCAGGCGGGCGCTGTCGGCGAATCCCCCGTGCTGCTCCAGCAGTTCCTTCGGACCACGCCATCGAACCTCACGACCGATCGGCTCGGTGAGTACGCCAGCGAGTACCTCGAGTACCTCGCCATGCAGCTCCCGAACTCACCCGCTCGGGTCATCGACAAGCACATGAACGCGGACCGCACCCTGGGTATGGTGTCCAGGATGTTCCCCAAGGCCCGGTTTATCCACTGCCTCCGCGACCCCGCGGACTGCTGCCTGAGCGCCTACTTCCAGAACTTCGGGTACAACCTGCCCTACGCCCGCGATCTCCGCACCCTCGGCGAGCAGTACGCTGCACACCGCACCCTGATGGATCATTGGACCCAGATCATCGACCGCCCGATCTACATCAACACCTACGAGCAACTCGTCGACAACCCCGAGACGAAGGTCCGGGCGATGCTCGAGCATGTCGGGCTGTCCTGGGACGACGCGTGCATGCGTTTCCACGAATCGAAGCAGCATGTCATGACCGCGAGCGCCACGCAGGTCCGCAAACCCATCTACGCATCCAGCAAGCAACGCTGGCGGAACTACGAGAAGCACCTCGGGCCCCTCTTCGAGGCTCTCGGCGAGTATGCCCCGGCCTAGACGGATTCTGTTAAAATAGGCAATGCCCTGTTTTTCCCCCGCATCGCCCGATTCACCAGAACCGGGTCGATCCGTGGGCGAATCGTGGTATATTCCAGATGCACCCGCTCGGGTGCGAACTCGTCGATCCATCCCGGATTCTTTGAGCCGGCCCCTTCGGAGAACCTCCATGCTGCGTGGACTGCCTGTCGCCCTCTCGATCACCGCCCTCTTTGCCGGGCTCGCCGGCGCCGCGGAGCCCGCCGACCGCATCGCCGACGGCCCAATCCTCCCACGCGGGCTCACCGAGGCAGAGCGAGCGTATATCGCCGAGAACCCGATCGTCGCCCAAGATCTCCGCGCGATCCCCGAGGGCACCATCCGCTGCGTCGCCGAGTACGACCGGATGGAGGGCATCATGTTCGCCTACGAGGGAACCAGTTCCTGGACAACCATCATCAACCAGATGGTCCGCGACATCACAACGATCGGAAACGCCAAAGCATTCGTCTATGTCGATTCGACTTCCGAGCGGAACACCGCCACCAGCAGCATCGCTTCCTTCGGCGCGGACATGTCCAAGGTCGAGTTCATTGTCAAGACCACCGATTCCATCTGGATGCGTGACTACGGGCCTCGCTACATCTACAAGGGTGTGAACCCCGACGGCACCGGCGGCGTCCGCGCGATCGTCGACCACACCTACAACAGGCCCAGGCCCAACGACAACACCGTCCCCACCGACTTCGCAAACAGGAAGAGCCAGGACCGCCACCTCATCCCCCTCGTCCACGGCGGGGGAAACTACCACCTCGAGTCCGGCACCACCACACCCGGCGGCTTCGGGCACTCCACGCGGCTGATCGTCAACGAGAACCCGGGGCTTTCTGAGTCGCAGATTATCCAGCACTGGCGGGACTACCAGAACCTCGAGACCACGCTCTACACCCCCTACCCGACCTTCGTCGATTCCACACAGCACATCGACATGTGGATGATCATGATCGACGACAACACCGTCATGATCTCCGAGTGGGTCAACGAGCCCACCGCCAGCTGGGCGATCACGAGCAACAACGCAGCGAACTATTTCGCCGGCCGCGGTTTTAATGTCATCCGCGTGCCCGCAGTCCGCTCCGGCGGGACGCACTACACCTTCACAAACGCGGTCATCTGCAACGACCTCGTGCTCATCCCCACCTACACCAACTCCACCGCGTCTGTGCACAACGCGACCGCGCTGGCGGCGTGGCAGGCGGCGTGCCCGGATAAAACCATCTCGCAGATCAACTGCCAGGCGCTGGTGACCGCCGCCGGCGTCATGCACTGCATCGTCATGCATGTCCCCGAGAACTTCAACGGCGAATCTCCAACCGTCTGGACCACATCCTACAACACCCCCACCACCGTTGACCCCGGTGATCTCGAGCTGATTACCTGGATGGTCGACGACGATATCGGCGCGACTACCGTTGATATCCTCCTCTCAACCGACGGCGGCGCGAGCTTCCCCACCACGATCGCTACCGGCGTGAACGCATCAACCGGCGGCTACGCGTGGTCCGTCCCCGATGTCGGCACCAGCGACGGACGCATCCGCATCATCGCCTCCGACGCGGATACCAACACCGGGTTCGACGACAACGACGCGCCGCTCACCATCACCGGCACCTCGCCCTGCCCCGCGGACTTCACCGGCGATGGCTCGCTGGACATCTTCGATGTCTTCGCGTTCCTCGATGCGTTCAACGCGAATGATCCCACCGCGGACTTCACCGGCGACGGCTCATACGACATCTTCGATGTCTTCGCATTCCTCGACGAGTTCAACGCCGGCTGCCCGTAAACGGACCCGACAACCCATCAGTGCCCGCTCTTGAGGTCCTCAAACACACAGCGCGGCAGGTACCGCTCCACGACGGGCTCCCAGCCCTCCGGGCCGATCATGCCCTTGACGAAGCTCGATGAGATCTCGCACAGCTCCCGCGGCGGCATCAGAAACACCGTCGTCAACCCATCGTTGAGATCCGAGTTCACATAGCGCATCCCGCGTTCGTACTGGTAGTCCGCCTCGTTGCGGATGCCGCGGATGACAAACCGCGCCTCCACCCGGTGGGCGTAATGCGCGAGGAACTCGTTCTCCAGTGATGCGATCTCGACATTGTCGAACGCGGAACAGACCTCGTTGAGCCAGCCCAGACGGGTATCGAGCTCGTAGGTGTACCCCTTCTCGGGGTTGCGCGCGGCTGCGACGATCAGCCGATCGAACAAGCGGGCCCCCTGCTCGATCATCCACACATGCCCGTTGGTCGGCGGGTCAAAGCTCCCTGCATACACCGCGGTCTCGCCCATCTTCGCCCCCATCAGTACTGGATCACCGAATGGACCGGCGCGAACTCGCTGAGCTTCGCCGCCCCCCCGAGGAAACCGAGCTCGATCAGCACCGTGATCCCCACAATCTGAACGGATGCCTTCGAGACAAGCTCGCAGCTCGCCCGCATCGTCCCTCCCGTTGCGAGCAGATCGTCGACGAGCAAGACCTTTGCACCCTTCGGCAGCGCATCCTGGTGCATCTCCAGCCGGTCCGTGCCGTACTCGAGCGCGTAGTCCACACCGTGCACCGCACGCGGCAGTTTCCCTGGCTTGCGGATCGGCACGAACCCCGCCGAGAGCGCCTGCGCGATCGCGGTCCCGAAGATGAACCCACGCGACTCCGCACCGATGACAAGGTTCACCCCCTTGCCTCGGTACGGATTGGCCATCAGCTCGACCGCGAGCGCGAGCGCTCCAGGATCGGCCAGCATCGGCGAGAAGTCCTTATACACCACCCCGGGCTTGGGGAAATCCGGGACATCGTGGATCAACGCCTCCAGCCGATTCGTCGCGTCAGTCGTGTGCATGGCTTCTCCACGGGCGGTCATTGCCCGCACAAGGGTACGCGAGCAATCCTCACCGTTCGAGCAGCTCCACCTGGACCTCGGAGAACTTGATCCCCCGGCGCGTCGTCAGCGTCACGCTCTGTCCGGCGGAATACGACCCGAGCACGCGGATGAACTCGAACAGATCGCGCGTCGGACGCCCGTTGATCGCGGTGATCACCTCGCCCGTGTGCAGCCCCGTCCGCCGACGGGCGGCGCTGGTGAGGCTCTCGACGACCACGCCATCACCCTCGCCGGTGGTGATCCCGATCCCGAGCGTCGCGGAGAGATCGGACCCCGTCTCGGGAACCGCTGGCAACGCATCAATCCACGCCTCGTAGGCTTCTTCGATCTGGTCGAGTTCCATCCCCATCGCCCGCTTGAGAGCGAGCACGCCGCTGGGGTCTTCCGAGATGCCTTTGGTGTATTCGTTGTAGAACGCGCCGAGCCTGCCATGATCCAGAAGGAACAGCATCACCGCCCGCGCCTGGGCGTACTTGGCGAGCGGTCGGCTCGATGTAAACTGCTCCATCTCGGTGTGCGCGAGCTCTTCGATCGGGGTGAGCCTGCGCACATCGCGCAGCCGCTTGACAATATTTGTCCGCCACGACGCGACCGGCACCAACCGATCGTCCCCCATGTCGTAGTCCTCAACCAGCGACGCGAGCCCCTCCTGCACCCACGGCGCGTGCGCCTGCCCGCGGTCGTTCATATCCCGCCAGTGCAGCACATGAAGAAACTCGTGGCGGAAGGTCGCGCCGAGATCCTGCGCAACAAGCCGACGGTCCTGATGCTCATACGCGCCGCCAACCGAGCTGATCGATCCCCGCACGCCCGGCCCGAACACCGTCACCGCCCACCGCGCAAACCCTGTCTTGTCCGGGAGCACCACCATCACCCAAGGCAAGCCCTCAAGAAACGCCGGGTCCGCCTGCGCTGCGAACAGATTCTCTGCCGCCCACTGCGCCAGCAGATCCATCTCCGCGAGCGATTGATCCGTCGCGACTTCACCGTGCGCACTCACCAGCTCGACTCTGTGATCGTCGCTCGTGCGCAACTGTTTCTTGAGTGTGATGAGCTGCGAAACGGTCTGCAGGTCCACCTTGCGCCGCGTCTCGATCAGCTCATCCCACGCGTCCATCACCGACCGAAAAAACTCGGTCTCGCGCAGTGCAGCGAGATCGCCGTCCCGCATCAGTTGCTTGCGGTCCGTGAACCCGAGCTCAAGGGCCTTGGTCATCGCGATCTGGCTCGCGTCGAGTTCACCCGCCCGCGACATCGCCGCACTGAGGTTGTAGTACCCAACAAAGCTCTCCGGGCGGATCTTGATGTACGCCGCGAACGCCTCGGCGGCATCCAAATACCGCCCCTCCGCCATCGCCTCAATCCCCGCGTCCTCCGCCGCCTTGGGCGAGGCCCG
>JAGQOC010000153.1 GCA_020427745.1 Phycisphaerales bacterium
GCGACAACCTCGCCGGTCTGCGGATCGCGAATTTGCCCGCGGAGGTTCTGGTACGCCTCATAGCGTCCCTCGTCGAAGTTCCACGCCCTGGAGCGTCCCTTCGTTTCGAGGAACCCGATCCACGCGTGGGAGACATCCGCGCCGGCGGCGCGGACATAGCACGACGGGATCCCGCACGCCTTGGCGACGGATTCCGCGAAGTACGCTTGGTCTGCGCACACCCCGCCATACTGCTTGATCGATTGGATCCGGTAGTCGCCCGCCTCGGTGACCTTCTTGGGGGTGTTCCTGCGGAAGTGGTCATAGTCGTAACTGATCTCGAAGAAGCGATCGCCGATCTGCGGGAACCTGCCGTAGGTGTTCAACGCCCATTCGAGCTGCTCGATGGATTCCGTGACATCGACGACATGCACGAGCAGCTCCGCCGGCATCGTGCTCAGATCGTTGGTCATCCGCGTGTTGTTGCTCACAAAGTAATCAAAGATCTCGATCGGATCGGGCGACTTCACGCGGTTCTCGTTGATCGACCGCTGGTAGGGGTTGTCGTGAACAACGCACAACGCCGCCGCGAGTGCGGGGAAATGTTCGACCGCCTGCGCCCGCTCGCCCGCGAGCCTGCCGGCGAGCGTGAACACGCCGTCGATATCATCGTGGTCATCGACAAGCAGCGACAGCTGTGTGCGGAACCTCGGTGTACTGTTCAGCGGCCCGAGTGTTTGCTTGATGATGCCATCGAGCCCGCGGACGGCATCCGGGTGCATCAGCGTGAGCTGGAGCAGCCGATGAGCCGACTCGGCTTCGACAATCGCCCCGAGCTGTCGCGCCGACGCGTTTGCCGCGATGTAGTCCGCAAGCATGGTCGCGTCCTCGTACGCCTGCTGCATCGAGCCCGCATCGCGTACGCCCGCGAGGATCTCGGCGCTCCGCGCCTGCACGGCATCCACGACCGGATCGCCCGCGATCGCGACGGAGACACACAATGAAAAACCCACCAACGACAGTTTCCGGAACTTGCTCATGGAAGTATCTTCGCAGCCCGCTGGTGTCCGGTCGACAAAACCACAGCTCTGTGCACGAAAAAGCCCCGCGATCATTGATCGCGGGGCCTGTGAATCGACTCAAATCAGCGATCAGAAGCCAAGCTTGCCGCCGAGGATATCGCCGTAGGCGACGATCAGCCCCGCGAACACGACCGAGACGATCGAGATCAGCTTGATCAGGATGTTGAGCGCCGGGCCCGAGGTGTCCTTGAACGGGTCACCGACGGTGTCACCAACGACGGTCGCCTTGTGGTCGTCCGACCCCTTGCCGTAGACGATCTCGCTGCCGTTGCCCGCTGCCACGGCTTCCTTAGCCCGCGCCATGATCGCGTCACGCACCGCCGCGGGGACCTTGCTCGAGTTGCCCGAGCCGTCGACCATCTCCTGGGCGGTGGTCTTGCCGTAGGACTCGAGCAGCTTCTTCGCGTTGTCCCACGCACCACCCGCGTTGGCCATGAAGACCGCGAGCGCAAAGCCCGAGGTCAGCCCGCCGACGAGCAGCCCCATCACGCCCGGGACAGAAAGAGTCAGCCCGACCGCGATCGGGATGATGATCGCGAGGACCGAGGGGATGACCATCTCCTTCTGTGCACCAGCCGTCGAGATCGCGACACAGTTGGCGTAGTCGGGGTAGTGGTGACCGTCGAGGTCCACACCCTTCATGGGCCAGTTGTCGGGGTTGGCGACATCCTCCTCGCTCATGCCGCCGTTGCGGAGCGCCTGGCGGATGAAACCGAACTGGCGTCGACACTCGCCCATCATCGCGTACGCCGCGCGACCCACCGCGTTCATCGTCAACGCACAGAAGAGGAACGCGAGGAGGACACCGATGAAGATACCACCGAGCAGCTTGGGGTTCGCGAGGGTGACATTGTAGAAGCTGAGCACATCCTTGATCATGCCGCGCTCGGAGGACGCGAGGGTCGCGGTCCAGCCGTTGCCGCCGATCTCGTAGCGTGCGTCGTGGTCGCCCGTGAGGGGGAAGACATCGTTCTTCGCGATGTCGTGGATCTTGTCAGCGTGCTTGCCGCCGTCCATGGTGACATCGAGCAGCATCCCGCCGTCGACATTCATCTCATCACCCTCACCGGTCACAACCGCGAACTTGTTGAAGCCCTGGTAGATCGCGTACCCCATCGGAGCATCGACCGGTGCGTTGATCGAGGACTTCTGCTCGAACGCCTCGGCCTGGGTGGTGATCTGGGTCTGGACGATCTGGATGTACGCCGCGAACAGCGCCATCGCGGTGAGCGCCGCCGAACCGATCGCGAACCCCTTGCCGGTCGCCGCGGTGGTGTTGCCCAGCGAGTCGA
>JAGQOC010000154.1 GCA_020427745.1 Phycisphaerales bacterium
CATCGCTTCGAGCAGGGCGGACTGGACCTTGGCCGGGGGGCGGTTGATCTCGTCGGCGAGCACGATGTTGGCGAAGATGGGGCCCTTGCGGGGGGTGAAGGTCCCGTCCTTGGGCGAGTAGATCAGCGTGCCGATCAGGTCCGCGGGCAGTAGATCCGGCGTGAACTGCACCCGCGAGAAGCTCGCGTGCATCGCGTCGGCGAGCGTGTTGACGGTCAGCGTCTTGGCGAGCCCGGGCACGCCCTCGAGCAGGACATGCCCGCCGGTGAGCAGCCCGATCAGCAGCGAGCGGACCATATGGTGCTGCCCGACCACAACCGTCCCGACCTGCTCGGCGAGCCGATTGATGGGGGCCGAGGATCGGGCGATGAGTTCGTCGGTGATTTCCGTGTGGGATGCGACATTGGTCGTCATGGATTCCGTTCCTCCGCAAACAGGTCAGATCGACATATTCTACTGTTTTTAGACACATTCCCCGCGTCGTTTGGATGCATGAAATCGTGGGTTCTGTCGTTGATTCAGGGTAATTTGTGTCAATCTTGTTCCGCGCATGAAAAAACCCCTCGTCGGAGGGGTGATCGGTCGCTTCTTAGCCTTCCGCGGGTGGAGCCGGCGGGCGGGGCGGGTTGATGTCGATCTCCCCGTTGCGTTCCTCGTACTGCCGGATGGCCTGTCCGAGGGAGATCGCCAGTCGCTTGGCGCCCGACCAGTTCATTACGACGCGGGAGCCCACATTGAAGACGATCGTGGGCGCCTGCCCGGGGGCCTGCATCGGGATATTCATCCCGAAGTCCATGACCATCTCGTCGTAGGTGGTCGAGGTGCGGATGGTGTTCGCGTAGGTCGAGGTCATTTTGGATTCGTCGATCCGGAGTTGGACCTGCTGCTGCTGGGGGTGTTCGTCGGCCATGGGTGTTCCGTTCGTGGTTTGATGGGAAAAAACTGAATACCGGAGGGGGGACTCGAACCCCCAAGGGTGTTACCCCAGCGGATTTTGAATCCGCCGCGTCTACCGATTCCGCCACTCCGGCTGCGGAACCCGATGATAGGCAGCGATCTCGTCCACCAACCAACCCCCGGCTACACTTCCCACCCGGCTGAGAGTTTCAGCCGAGCCGGTCCGGGTCGGAGGCGTGCCCTGGCGGATCGGTGTCTGACCAGCACGCGCTCTGCCCAGCCATCGACGGATGGGCGCTGTCAAGGAGCCATTGTCATGGCTGATTCCAAAAATACCGTGAAGATTGACGAGGTCGGGCCCTGCCGCAAACGCATCTCGATCGATATCCCCGCATCGACCGTCGACGAGACGATCGGCGCGTCCTACGACGCGGTTTCGCACGAAGCCGCGATCCCCGGTTTCCGCAAGGGGCACGCCCCGCGCAGGCTCATCGAGAAACGCTACGGCGCGTATGTCCGCGACGAAGCTCGTCAGCGGCTTGTCTCGGCTGCCTACCAGGAAGCCGTCGAGTCCAACGAGCTCAAGGTGCTCTCCCAGCCCACCTCCGAGATCTTCGACGAGATCGAGGTCGAGGCGGGCAAGCCCCTGCATGTCGAGGTTGAGGTCGAGGTCATGCCCGAGTTCGATCTCCCCGAGCTCAAGGGCATGAAGATCCTCAAGCCCGACGCCACTCTGCCCGACGGGCTTGTTGACCAGGAGATCGAGAAGATCGGCATCAACGAGGGCTCCCTCGACGAGCGCGACGCACCCGAGCCGGGCGACTACCTCACCGGCAACGCGGTCATGGTCGATCAGGACGGCACCGAGCACTACAACATCCAGGGTGCCGTCGTTCGTGTCCCCGAGAAGGGGACCGATGAGGGCATGATCCTCGGCGTGATCGTTCCCGATTTCGCCAAGCAGATCGGGCTCCCCAAGGAGGGCGAGTCCAAGACCATCAAGGTCAAGGGCCCAGAGCAGCACGAGCTCGAAGCGCTCCGCGGCAAGGACCTCACCGTCACCTTCGAGGTCGTCAAGGTCTACCGCATCGTCCCCGCCCCGATGGCGGACATCGTTGCCAAGTACGGCTTCACCGGTGAAGAGCAGCTCCGCGAGATGATCACCGCCCAGCTCGGGCAACGCGCCGAGGTCCAGCAGAAAGCCGTGATGCGCCAGCAGATCGGCAAGCAGCTCGCTGATGCGTGCGATTTCGAGCTCCCCGCCGGGCTCACCGCCAACCAGGCGGCCCGGAACCTCGAGCGTCAGCGGATGGAGATGCTCTACCGCGGGATGCCGCAAACCGAGGTCGAACAGAAGATCGCCGAGCTCCGCAGCGCGTCCAACGAGAGCGCCGCGGCGTCGCTCAAGCAGTTCTTCATCCTCAACAAGGTCGCCGAGCAGCTCGATGTCAAGGTCGAGGAGCCCGAGATCAACGCTCAGATCGTCCGCTTCGCGATGGAGCAGGGCAAACGCCCCGAGCAGCTCCGCGACGAGCTGATCAAGACCGGGCAGATTCAGACCCTCTTCCAGCAGGTCCGCGAGCACAAGGCCCTCGACGCCGTCCTCAAGGATGCCCAGATCGAGGAAGTCTCCGCCGACGAGTTCAACAAGAAGATGGCGGCATCCAAGTAATCCTGATCGGAATGACACCACCGAACGCCCCGCCCTTAGCGGGGCGTTTTTTCGTACGGGTGTAATCGTGGCGGGTGGATCCCGTACCATTGGTGGGAGGGCCGCATGATCCGGATCCAATGCGACAACTGCGAAGAGGTATTGGAGATCGCCGACGAGCTCGCCGGGACGAAGTATCCCTGCCCGCACTGCGGCGACATCAACCGTGTCCCCGCGGCCGCAACCATCGAATCGAAGGTTGATCCAACGGGTACGCCGAGAACCTCCGAACGGGTCGATAAGGCGGCGGCGGCCGGGTACCCGCCCGATACCGGGCCCGAGGTCCGGGTGATGAAGGTCCGGCGATGCTGGGCCCGGTCCCGGATGATCCGGTTCGCATTGGCGGTGCTGGTCGCTCTGGTGGGTGCGGTGGGGCTGGTCTGGGTGCCGGTGACGGACCAGGTCGGGTGGTACTACGCCCTATTTGTGCCCATGACGCTGGGAATGCTCGGGCTGATTGCTTGGTGGTGGGTCGCACGATACACGGCTTCTCTGGAGATCACTACCAAACGCACCGTGATGCATCACGGGCTGTTCTCTCGCTCCACAAGCGAGGTTGTTCACGACAATATCCGCAATGTGACCGTGGACCAGAGCTTCCTCCAGCGGGTCTACAAGGTCGGCAAGCTCGGGATCGCGTCCTCCGGGCAGGACGGCATCGAGATCCAGGTCAACCACCTCCCGGCCCCGGACAAGCTCCGAGAGATCATCGATCTCTATCGTCCACTCTGACAGGGCAATGGACCGATAGATCGGTATAATCGGTCCGCTGTCGGCCCCGATCGGATCCGGGAATAGCCGTCAAGGATGGACGGTTCATGATCCGGAGGATCCCGCGATGAACGAGTCGGTGAACGAGATGATCACCAACAAGATGCCTTGGCTCCGTAAGCTGAGATTGCGGGTGTTCGCAGTTGTGATCGGGCTTGTGCTCGCCGCGATCGGTGTGGTCGGGCTCGCCTCATGGCCCGCGCTCCCGGTGGTGGGGGTGACGCTCACCATCGCGACGGTTGTCGTGAACAAGATGACGGCCAAGCTTAATGTCATGACCTGCTCCGGATGCGGCGCGGACCTGACCGGTCAGCCGACGGGGGCGTACGGCGCCGTCTGCAAGGACTGCGGCGTGATCAACACGAACCACGCTCCGCCGATGCGGCTTGCAAAGAAACCGGACGCCGACAAGAACGCGTAACATGAAAAACGGACCCGGTCGGGTCCGTTTTTCTTTCTTGCTGATTCGTTGTCGTTCAGTCGTTCCAGTTCCGGAGCGCGGGGCCGATGTAGGCGACACGCGGGCGGATGATCCGGTTGTTGGCGTGCTGCTCCATGATGTGCGCACACCATCCGGTGATCCGCGAGGCGACGAAGATCGGCGTGTACTGCGGCACGGGGATGCCCATCGTGAAGTAGGTCATCCCGCACGGGAAATCGACATTCGGATAGATCGTCTTCTCGTCGGCCATGATCTTCTGCACGGCTTCGCCGAGCTCGAAGAGCTTGACGAACTCCTCGCCGCGTGCTTCGGCGGCCTTGCGCCCGAGCGCGTGCAGGATCGGAGCGCGGTGGTCACCGTTCTTGTAGACCCGGTGCCCGAAGCCCATAAGCTTGCGTTTTTCGGCGAACGCCTTGTGCATCCACCCGGTGATCTTCGCGGCGTCGTTGTCCGGCCCGATGTCGTTGCGGATATCGCTGAGCATGTCCATTGCGGCCTCGTTGGCGCCGCCGTGGAGCTTGCCCTTGAGCGCCGCGACCGCACCTGTGACGGCGCCGTGCATGTCGCCGAGGGTCGATGCGATGACGCGCGAGGTGAAGGTCGACGCGTTGTAGTCGTGTTCGGCGTAGAGCACGAGCGAGACATCCATGACCTTCTCCGCCTCGGGCGAAGGCTCCGAACCGGTCATCATGTAGAGCAGGTTGGCCGAGTGGGAGAGATCGCTGCGTGGCGCGACGAACTCCCTGCCCTCGATCGAGTTCTGCATGTGCCCGATGACGGTCGGGATCTTGGCGAGCAGACGCTTGGCTTTGCGGAGATTCGCCTCGGCGGAGTTGTCCTGACAGTCCGGATCGAGATGCCCGAGCACTGAGACCGCGGTACGCAGGATGTCCATCGGCACGGCGTATTTGTTGTTGACCAGCTCGCCGGCGTGCTTCAGGTTCTGTTTGATCATCTCGGGGAGCTCACGCTCCGCGATGAGCTCGTCCTTGAACGCTTTGAGCTCTGAGGCGTTGGGTTTGTGACCTATGAGCAGGAGGAACGCGACCTCCTCGAAGGAAGCGTGGGCGGCGAGGTCGGCGATCTCGTACCCGCGATAGATCAACGCGGTCTGCTCGACATTGCAGATCGCGGATTCGTCGGCGATAACGCCTTCGAGGCCTTTGGCGTGGACAGGTGCGCTGGTCATTGCGGGGCTCCTCATTGCGGGTGCGGGATCGGTCGAAACTCCCCGATCATAGGCAATCGCGGGCTACCTCGCGGGGATCTCCCAGGGTGTTCCGGGGGTGTAGTCCATCAACTCGTAGAGGTCTTTGCGGGACTGCATGGTGTCCAGTTGTCCCTCGAGTGTGCCCTTGGCCTTGAGCTCGTTGAGCCCCCGATCGATTGCGCCCATCGCGATGCGGAGGGTGGAGACCGGGAAGATCACGAGTTGGTACCCAAGCTCCCCGAACCGGTCGAGGGAGATCATCGGGGTCTTGCCGAACTCGGTCATGTTTGCGAGCATGTAGGGCGCGTTGCTCCCCATCGACTTCATCGCGTCCGCGAAGCGTTTGAACTCGTCCTCTGAGTGCAGCCCCTCCGGGAAGATCATCGTTGCGCCCGCATCGACATAGGCCCTCGCCCGCTCGACGGCGCTGTCAAAGCCCTCGACACCCTTGGCGTCTGTGCGGGCGCAGATTATGAAGTTGCCGTCCGAGCAGTCCTGCGAGGCTTTGGCGGCCCATCGGATCTTGGAAACCATCTGCTCGGTCGGGACCAACGCCTTGCCGTCGAGGTGCCCGCAGCGTTTGGGGAACACCTGGTCCTCCAGATGCAGACCGGCGGCGCCGGCGTGGTTGTACTCGAGTACCGTCCTCCGGACCATCTCCTCCTCGCCGAAACCGGTGTCGGCATCCGCGATCACGGGCAGCCCGGAACCCGTCGCGACCTCGCGGACGACGCGGGCGAAGTGGTCGAGAGAGAGGATCCCAACATCCGGAACCCCGCCGGCGACGCTCAACGCACCTCCGGAGACATATGCGGCGTCAAAGCCCGCCCGGCGGACAGCACGGGCGACGAGCGCGTTGAATGCCCCGGGAGCGGCGACGACGCTGCGGTCCATCAGTGTTCTCAGGGTGTGGCCAGGGTGGGGGGCGGATGGTGTGTTTGGGGTTGGCATCCACGATCCTACCCGCGCATTTTCGATGATTTTGAGGCGAACTCAAAGAGTGTGTCGTGTCTCTAGGTCACTGCAAATGGGATGGATACGATCAGAGAAAGGATTTTGTTCGTATAATTTGCTCTTCATAAATGCCCGAAAAACCAATTTTCCATGGTTTCTTATCAATCTGTGGATTTTGTCTTTCTGAAACTGGGCGTCACTGGCCATAATCCAGTGAGGGTCTGTCGTAATGTTTGACAGAATAGGAAGTTAGTTCGCATTGAACTATGTGCCGGCGCGGGGTGAATGGGAGTCACACCGATCGTCGGATTCAGTGCGGGCATGAGAAAAGAGGGTGAAAATGAAACTTTCAAGCATTCTTTTGGTGGGTACTGCATGCGCAGCGACCACAGTCGCCCAAGCGGACCTGTTTGTCTGGGATTGGGCCGCAGGCGATTCCGGGGTCTCCAACGCGGGCGGGACATTTGATTCGATCCACACCACCTACGACAGCAGCAGCAGCATCCTGACCTGGGAGATGACCTTCTCCGACCAGATCACGGACGGATTCACGCTGGCGATCAACGGCGGGCCGAACCCGCAGGGTTACGCCGGTGAGTTCGCGTTGCTCTACTTCGACGCGACGGACTTGGGCGATCTGCGTTTGACGGCCTTCGCCTACAACGGAGAGAACACGCAGACCAGCTACATGGACGGCTCGGAAGCCCCGGGCACGCAGGCACCCGATGAGATCTACAACAATATTTCGATCCTGAACGAGCTTCTCTCGGCTTCGGTGACCGATGCCGCTGGTGCGAGGACCTTCGCGTTCTCGATCGACACTTCGGTGATGAACGCCCACTCCCCGCTCTACCCGGCGGCATCCGCATGGACCGGGATGCAGTTCGGCAGCTTTATTGGTGCGTGGGTCCACCCGGTGACCGGTCTGACAACTGCCTACGACGGGAACGGATCGCTGACCAACTGGGCATTCGCCCACGATGGGTTCATGGATACAAGCTGGCGTCCGACGACCCCCGCTCCGGGCTCGCTCGCGCTGCTCGCGTTCGGCGGTACAGTCGCCACCCGCCGCCGTCGATAAGAATCCGCGTACACCCTCGCTTCCGTAGCCCGGTACAATCTCAGCATGAAACCGCATGCCGACCGATTGTACCGGGCTGTTCTTTTGAGCGCCTTGGTTGCCCCGTGTCTCCTTCCCGTCCATGCGTTCTCGCAAGCCACGACGGAGCAATCCGCGGCCACGAACGCCGAGCCTGCTGAGGAACCGTTGGATTTCGCGGCTCTCCCCCGTGACGGGCACGCGATATTTTCTCGTCAGCCGAACGAGGCAGAGATCCGTGCGTTCGCGGAGAGCGGCGGGAAGATGGTGATCTGTGCACGCACCGAAGCCGAGATGGAGAAACTGGATTTCGACGAGCGGGCGTTGGTTGAATCGCTCGGCATGGAGTTCGTGCTGATCCCGATGCGCGGCTCCGCGCTCTCGTTTGATTACGCCGACCAGCTCGGCAACGCCGTCGAGCATGCGGACGGCTCCGCGCTGCTCCACTGCGGCTCGGGCTCACGGATGAAAGCCCTCTACGCCGTCTACGAATCGAAGCACGAGGGTCTCGGGAAGGACGAGGTGGTCGCCGCGGCGCTCGAGCGCGGGATGGGTGAATCTATGGTCAAATACATCGAGAGGACACTGATGCAGACCCCGAAGCGTGTGATGGACTCCGTGATGCCAACGCGGATGATCGAGGATATTCACACACTCGTTTCCTTCGGGACACGCCACACACTCTCAGAAACCGAGAACAATCGCCACGGCATTGGGGGCGCTCGGCGCTGGGTGCACAAGCAGTTCAGCGACGCGATCGCGGACTCGGGCAAAATCGGCGACGAGAAACCCTTTGTTCAGTTGGATCGGCACAATGTGGACTCAGACGGACGCAGGATCCTTGAGCCTGTCGAGGTCACCAATGTCCTCTGCACCATCCCCGGCTCGATGCCCGAGGCGCGGAGCCGTCGGTACTATGTGCTCGCCCATCTTGATTCCCGAGCGTCCGATGTCATGGACTCCACGATCGATGCTCCGGGCGCCAACGACGACGGCTCGGGGGTCGCGGCGCTCATCGAGCTCGCACGCGTGCTCGCCAAGGAGCACCTCGACGCGACGGTTGTGCTGATGGCGACGACCGGCGAGGAGCAGGGACTGGTCGGCGCACGGCTGCACGCCCAGCAGAACGCCGAGGGCATCGCGGGGGTGCTCAATAACGACATGATCGGCGACCCGACCGGGCCCAACGGACGCGAGGACCGCGATCATGTGCGGGTATTTTCGCAGGGTATCCCGAGCGAGCTGCTCACAATGGACGGCGACGATCTGAAAGCCGCGCTCAAGCAGATGCGGACCTACGGCGGCGAGTCCGACAACACCTCCCGCCAGCTCGCCCGCTACATCTACGATGTCGCGGACCTGCACAAGACCGCGGTCCAGCCGATGCTGGTGATGCGTCCGGACCGGTTCCTTCGCGGCGGCGACCACACGCCGTTCGACGAGATGGGGCTCCCCGCGATCCGCTTCTGCGAGGTGCACGAGTCGTACGACCGTCAGCATCAGGATGTCCGCACGGAGGACGGCGTCTCGTATGGTGATCGCGCCGAGCATGTCGACGCAGAATACCTCGCCAATGTGACGAGACTGAACGCCGCGACATTGGTGCACCTTGCGAACGCTCCGAGTGTACCGACCAATGCGAGGATCATCGTCGCGGATCTCGCGAACGACACAACGCTCCGCTGGGACGCGTGCCCGGAGACGGATGTCGCGGGCTACGAGATCGTCTGGCGTGAGACCACCAGCGCAACCTGGGACCACGCGCAGGATGTGGGCAATGTCACCGAGGGCACGGTAGACCTGAGCAAGGACAACTACTTCTTCGGCGTCCGCGCCTACGACAAGGAAGGCTACCGCTCGCCGGTCGCGTTCCCCGGAGCGGCGAAGGAATGAAAAAAACGCCGGGATTTCCCGGCGTTGATGGATCGTTCGCAATCAAGATTTATTCGTACCCGTCGCGGGTCTGGATCTCGAAGTCGTTCATGCCCCGGACATCCTCGACGGATTTCTCCGAGAGATTGTCGAACCGCGCGACGATCGAGGAAGGATCGCTGAACGCGAGCTTGCCGAGCAGGTTGAACTTGTGGGCGAGGATGTCCCTGAGGTCCGCGGTCGTGTTGCGTGCGTGCCCGCCCGGGTACATGACCATGCCCGAGTCGAACGCGGTGCCGTCGCTGTGGGTGATGACGACGGAGGTGGGGATCCCGTCGGGGTAGCGATCGTCGTACTCCTTGCCGCCGTGTGCGAACTCGATCTTGTCCATCAGCATCCGCGTGCGTTCGTTCTTGATCGCGTCGGGCGAGTAGTCGTAGGGTTCGAGCATGAGCTCCTTCCACCCGACCTTCTTGGCCGCCAGCGCCTTGCGGAGCAGCGTCGCGATGATATAGACCATCGAGTGGTCCGCGCTCTGGCGCGTCGTGGGGTTGCGCTTGGCGGGGTCGCCGATGATCCCGAACGCGGGCTCGTAGGCCGTGATCGTGATCTTCTTGATCGACTGCCCGCTCTCATCGTCGAGCAGGTGCGGAGCCTTGTTGAGCAGGTCCATCACCGCCTGGATCGCTCCCGCGCTCTGGTGCTCGTAGAGCCCGAGCTTGAAGTGCATGCCCA
>JAGQOC010000155.1 GCA_020427745.1 Phycisphaerales bacterium
TGGACGAGGTGGACTCGACGCTGATTGACGAGGCCCGGACGCCTCTGATTATCTCCGGGATGGCCCACGACGATCAGCCTCGGTACCAGATCGCTGATTCGCTTGCCAAGCACCTTGTCGATGCGCAGCAGCCGTGGCAGCAGATGGAGGATGATGTCCAGCACTGCAAAGAGCTGATCCAGGGTCTGGAGGGTGATATCCGACAGACGCGGGACAAGGGAACGATCCCGGAACTGCAGAAGCGGCTGGGAGAGGCGAAGAAGAAACTGCCCGAACTCGAGCACCAGCGGGACCAGCATGTGCAGTACTACGAGCTGGAGATGGACCGCAAGAGTGCGCACCTGACACACGAGGGGATCGCCGAGGCGCAGCGGGTTGCGGGGATCGGGTCGTTCTATGTGGACGAGAACATGGATCTGCCGCACTTGCTCGAGCAGGCGCTGCGTGCCCGGGCTGTCTACACGCGGGACAAGGACTACATCGTCATGGACATCCCGGACCGGATGACCGGCAAGCCCGAGCCGAGCATTGTGATCGTGGATACCAATACCGGTCGCCCGATGATCGGGCGACAGTGGTCCGACGGCTTGCACCAGGCGATCGAGTGCAAGGAGCAGGTCGCGGTCAAGCCCGAGACGCAGACCGTCGCGTCGGTGACCGTCCAGAATTTCTTCAAGATGTACAAGCAGCTCAGCGGCATGACGGGAACGGCGGATACCGAGGCCCAGGAGTTCCACGATATCTACCGGCTCGATGTCGTCGCGATCCCGACCAACAAGCCGATTGCACGCAACGATCACGATGATCTCATGTTCCTCCGCGAGAAAGATAAGTGGGAGGCGATCGTTGACGAGATCAAGGCGTTCCACGATGTTGGGCGTCCGATCCTCGTCGGCACCACGAGCGTTGAGAAGTCCGAGATGATTGCCCGGATGCTGACACAGAAGTACCAGATCCAGCACTCGGTGCTCAATGCCAAGCAGCACGAGAAAGAAGCGGGGGTGGTCGAGGATGCCGGTCAGCTCGGGGCGGTGATGATCGCGACGAACATGGCGGGTCGAGGAACGGACATCAAGCTTGGGCGGTTCACCCGTGAGCAGTATGTCGAGCACCTGCTCAAGCGGGGGATGGCCTCGCGCGGGCTGAGCGTCGACATGAGCGACGAGCAGCTGCGTGAGAATGTCTACCGGAAGATCGCGCCGACCGAGCTCAAGGCGCAGGGGGTCAAGAAGCGTGAGGCAGAGGAAATGGACTTCGCGGAGCTCGAGCTGATGCTGCTGCGTCACTGGGCGGAGGGAACGACCTGGCTGAGCCCGAAGGGGATCGCTGCATCGTCGGCGGAGGAACTCCGCGAGGAGCTCGATAAGAACGGACGCTGCAAGCTGCACCGGATCCAGTGGTTCGAGAATGTCGAGGCGCTCGGCGGTCTGCATGTGATCGGCACCGAGCGCCACGAGTCGCGCCGGATCGATAACCAGCTCCGCGGACGCTCCGGGCGTCAGGGCGATAACGGCTCGTCGCGGTTCTTCGTGTCGCTCGAGGACGATCTGATGAAGATGTTCGCGGGCGAGACGACGATGAAGCTGCTCGCTCGGCTGGGCATGAAGGAAGGCGACGCGATCGAGCACCCGTGGCTCAGCAAGAATGTTGAGCGGGCGCAGAAGAAGGTCGAGGAGCGCAACTTCCAGATCCGGAAGAATATTCTCGAATACGACGAGGTCATGGAGCACCAGCGTCAGCGGTTCTATGGGCTCCGCCAGCGGGTGCTCGAGGGGCGTTCGGTCAAGGATCTCATCTTCGAGTACATCGAGGATGTCGTCGATGACGGGATCGGCGAGTACCTCGATTCGGACTACCCGGCGCTGTGCGCTGCAGAGTACGCCAAGCAGAAGCTGGATTGCTCGATTCTCCCCGATCGGCTCAAGGGCAAGGACGCGGACTCGATGGAGACCACGATCCGCAGGCTCGCCAAGGAGGATGTTGCGGCGGTCATCGGTGTTACGCTGGGCGAGTACATGCCCGTCGAGGGATCCGAGGTTGCGGTGAGCTTCGATTCCGCGGGCCTGCACCAGTGGGCGAAGAACCGATTCGGCGTTGAGCTCGACACCGGTTCGCTCCGTGAGGGCGGCGCGAAGGAGCGCATCGCGGTGCAGAACATGCTCGAGGAAGCCGCCTTCCAGAAGATCGACGAGACCGAACTCGGTGAGATCGGTTCGTTCGCGAAGTCGACTTACGGGGCGGAGCAGCTGAGCAAATGGATCAAGCGGAAGTTCACCTTCGATGTGACCGCCGACGAGATCATCGCGGCGGACCGGGATCCGGACCGGTTGGTGAGGGATCTGGTCATTGAGGAGGCGCGGGCGAGGTACCGCGTCCGCGAGTGTGAGTTCCCGGCGGACTACATCATGCAGATGACGATGATGATGGCGCGGCAGGATCCCGCCGGCGCGTTCGAGCACCTCGGCAAGTGGGCCAAGGACCGGCTCGGGATCGAGCTGGACGCGGAGACGATCAAGTCCACGCCCCCCAGCAAGATGCGGGAGATGATCATCGAGAAGATGGGCGAGCAGCTCGACAACGACACGCTCACCAAGACCATCGACGAAGCGGTCGCGATCGAGAACGACGACGAGCTCGATGGGTTCCTCGCTGAGCGCTACGGCAAGGGGATCACGGAGCGGATGCGTTATCTCGATGAGGCCGATCGCGCGGACGCGATCCACGCCCGTGTCGAGACGCTTCATCGCCCGGAGCTCATCCAGTTCGAGCAGATGGTGCTCATCGAGACGCTCGACAGCTCGTGGAAGGACCATCTCTATATTATGGATCAGCTGCGGGATTCGATCGGGTTCCGCGCGATCGCGCAGACAGACCCGAAGATCGAGTACAAACGCGAGGGGCAGCGGATGTTCCTCACGATGATGAAGGAGATCCGCGAGCGGGTCACGGACCTCGTGTTCAAGGCCCGGCTCGCGCCGCCGCAGCAACAGGCACCGCGTCCCGCTCCGCAACGCCCTCAGCAGCGTCCGCAGGGGGTGCCGGCGGGGAACATTATGGGCAGCTCGATCATGGGACCCGGGTTCTCGGTGGGGGGGAATCCGCCCGCGAGGCCCGCGCAGACGCCCAAGCCAAACGGTGAGGGGGCGGGGTCCTGAGCGATCCCGGATCCGGAATGGGCGAGGGTGCGTAGATGGTGATGGGGAAGGGACGCCCCTAGGCTTATCGTGCCGCATCGGTCCAGCACTGGTCGGATGCCCAGACAAGGAGTCGCCCGTGAAGAGTTGCCCTACCCATTCTCACAAGAATCAACGCCTCTGCGCCGAGCGGCGGGCGTTTACACTGATCGAGCTCTTGGTGGTGATCGGGGTCATCGGGCTGCTCGCCGCCATCAGTCTCGGGGTCGGGGCAAGAATGGTGGCGACCGGGAAGACGCGTGCGACCGAGGGTGTGCTCCAGGCATTGGACCAGACCCTGAGTGTGTACATCGATTCGAAGGGGGAGATCCCCCCCGCGTTGGTTGCCGTGCGGAACGAGGATCTTCCGCGTTCGATCGGGAACCTCGTCGGGAGCGGGAACGCCGGGTACTACCCGGCGTTTGACGGGACGACGGACAGCGGTGAGATGCTGGTCAACTCCGTGGGGTACTTCCTCTATGCGGCTCAGGATGTCCCGTCGGTTCAGGATGTCCTCGCGGGGATTGACCCAAAGTTCATCCGTCAGTACACCCCATCGCGTCAGGCGGGTGGTTCGAACGGCGGGGTCGGTCCGGGGGCGTCGCTCGCGGAGCAGCCGCAGTTGCTCACCGTCTTTGATGCCTGGGGGAACCCGATCCGGTTCGTGCACCCGAAGTTCGACGGGATCATCGAGAAGACCAGACGGACCGAGGGCGACGACGGGCAGTCGATCAACATCGCTGCTCACCAGAACGGTTATTTCGATCAGGGCTTCCTCCAGAGCCTCCGCGTGAACCGGGCGTTTATTGTGTCCAATGTCCGCCGGAACAAGATGACCCCCGAAGAACGCCGGGCGGATCCGGATCTTGTCGCGGACTCGGATGGGGGGACCTGCCCGGGCCCGCGTCCGTACTTCTATTCGTGCGGCCCGGATGGGGATCCGTCCACGACGGACGACAATGTCTACACGACGATCCCGAGCTTCCTCGAACCATTCTGAGCGGGACGATTGGCCGACGGGACTGTTGCGTGCTATCGTAGTGGCCGGGTCTTCGGATCCGGATATCCGGGGTGTAGCGCAGCTTGGTAGCGCGTCTCGTTCGGGACGAGAAGGTCGGAGGTTCAAATCCTCTCACCCCGACTTTTCGAGAGATCAAGCCCTTCGACGAGCACGTCGAAGGGCTTTCTCATTGTGGCGACGAGGTTTGTGCCGTCGAGGCGGCAGTTCAAACAGACGATTTCGAGGATGCGCCGCTTCGAGGCGTAATCCGCGTCAACCCACTGCTCTTTCAGGGTTTGCGAGAGTTCAAACACTTTGGATGCCAACTCGGCGGTTTCGTCGTGCGAGCGGTCGAGCACATCGAGCTGCAGCTTGATCGAGGCGAGGCGCTCCCGGAGTTCGGTGTGCTTGGCGGCGAAGGTGTCCTGCTCGATCTCGTCGCCCAGGCGGAGGTTCAGGAGTCTGTCCTGCTGCTCGGTGAGCAGAGACGCCTGACGCTGCAACTCGGCACGCTTGGCGCGGGTCTCGGCCTGCTCGTCGCGTGACTGCGAGGCGAGCACGGTGCGGAACCACTCCCGTACCGAATCGTCCTGAATCCTGATCGAGTCGAAGACCGCCATGAGCTGGCGGTCGAGTTCCTTCTCCGGCAGACGCACGCGGGGATGCCCGTCGGCGGTGTACCGGCTACAGCGGTAGTAGACGTACCGGCGTTCGCCGGACTTGGTCTTCTTGGTGACCTGTTCGCCGGTGACAACCTTGCCGCAGTGAGCGCAGGTCATGAAGCCGCCGGCAAAGGTCATCTCGTGGGAGTGGTAAACGTGCCCGCCGATGAGGGCCTGCACCCTGTCCCACGTCGCCCGCTCCACGAGCGGCTCGTGGTTGCCGGGGTACCAGTTGCCCTTGAAGGGCACCTCGCCCAGGTACGAGCGGTCCAGGAGGATGTGGTGCAGCTTGCTCCGCGTGAACCGCGGGGCTTCCGGGCGGTACTCGATGTTCTCGGCGTGCAGGCGGTCGCGGAGGGCGTCAACGGTCAGGGGCTCGTAGGCGTAGAGCCGGAAGATGCGGCGGACGACTGCGGCGGCGGCGGGGTCGGTCTCGGTGACGCACCGACCGTCCTTGCGGACGTTGCGGTAGCCATAGGGTGCCTTGCCGACGAACCAGCCCTCCTGCACGCGGCGGGCGAGACCCTCTTTCACATCGAGGGATTGCTGCTCGGTGTAGAAGCTC
>JAGQOC010000156.1 GCA_020427745.1 Phycisphaerales bacterium
CTCGACAAGCCCCGTGTCTCGTTCACCATCCTCGGTGTGGGCAACAACCCGGGCATCCACCTCATCGCCCTCGGCTCGATCTTCATGGGCATAGGCATCCCCTGGGCCTTCTATGTCAAACCGTGGCTCGTCCGCAGGGAAAAGGCACGAATCGCGGCGTCCGTCGCCGCCCAACACACGAAGAGTACCGCATGAAACACGCACTGCTCGCTTTCGTCACCGCCATGCTGACCACGCTCTGCCCCGCCCAGCAGGTGGAGGGCAACGCCCACCCGGAGCAGCACGCCGTCTCCGAGCACAGCGGAGAGGTTGTCAATCCGTTCGGCGCGCCCGTCGCCGCGACGATGGACACCGCCGCGAAGGTTGAGTTTGCAAAGCAGCTCGATCTCTCGCCGCTCGAGGATGTCGCCGTGTTCCACAACGGCCGCGTCAAGGTCCTCTCGACCCTCGCCAACGACACCGTCAAGAACCTCACCGGTCGCCACAAGCACTTCGATCTCCTCCGCACACAGGAAGGTGGCACGGAGAAGGTCAAGAAGGTCACCTTCGATCCGATGTTCACGATGTTCGACACGATGATCGATCCGGTGTACTACCTCGATCGCCCGCTGCTCGGGATCAACTACCTCCCGCTCCGCCGATCGATGCTCGCCCTCGCCTTTCCCGACGACTACGCAAAACAACAGGCGTGGCTGAAGACCGGCATGGTCTCCCCACGCATGGTCGATCAGTATGTCTCCCAGGCGTTCGCCGCCCACGACGACTCCGCCCCCTACCGAAAAGCGGTGGGGCAGCTCGACCGCTCGTTCGGGGTGTTCCGTGACGGGCTCGCCAACCTCCTTGTTGTTGCCCCCGAGAAGAAGGATGCCGAGTGGATCCATCTCGGGGCGCTGCGCGACAACACGCCCGCGCGGATCGCGGCGCACAAGTTTGCCGACTCTTGGCGTGCCGGCGACGCCGCGGGGGTCAACGCCGCCGCCAGCGAGCTCGCGACCGCGCTCGAAGCGATCCACCCCGACACCTATCCCACCACCCGCCGATCCATCGAAGCGTTCTACAACAAGGCAAACGCGTTCGAGTGGGGGCTCTGGATCTACCTCCTCTCGCTGATCCTCCTCATCCTCGCCTTCGGCACCGGGCGCAGGTGGCTCATCGGCGCGGGCGTCGCCGCCCTCATCGTTGCCCTCGCGTTCCACGGGCTCGGGTTCACGCTCCGCTCGATCATCGCCGAACGCTTCGCGATCCAGAACCAGTTCGAGTCCATGACCGGGCTCTCGCTCTTCGCCGCCGTCGTCGGCACGATCGTCATGCTCTGGCGCAAGCAGTGGCTCTTCGGCGCCGCCGCCGCGGGGACCGGGTTCCTCGTGCTCATCACCGCGACGCAGACCGGCATCCCGGGTGAATCCATCGGGCGCGAGGCCGCGATCCTCAACACCTCCGTCCTCCTCAAGTACCATGTCACGACCGTCCTCACCAGCTACGGGCTCATCACGCTCGGCTTCATCTGCTCGCTGTTCTACCTCGGGACCCATTACGCCGGCAAGTTCTTCGGCGGCGCCCAGCTCGCCACCGCCGGCGGCGAATCCGTCGCCGCGGGCGCACTCGGACTCGACGACTCCGACGGCAACACCGGCCGCGCCCGCACACTCAAGGACCTCGACACCGCGACGATGACCATCCTCCAGCTCGCGTTCTGGACGCTCGGCGTCGGGATCCTCCTCGGCGCATGGTGGGCGGACCACTCTTGGGGGCGCTGGTGGGCCTTCGACCCGAAGGAGACCTGGGCCCTCGTCACCTGGATCGTCTACCTCATCGTGATCCACGCCCGCTTCATGCAGCTCAAGAACCGCGGACTCACGACGGCATGGCTCAGCGTGATCGGGTTCATCGTGATGCTCTGGACCTACTTCGGCGTGAACCTGATGCTGCCTGGGCTGCACGCGTATGCCTGATCGGTTTGGTGACGAGCAGTATACAACCCCCGCGGATCAACTCGCCCGCATACTCCTTGGATGCACCTTTGTCCGCACACTCCTGACCGGCGAGCGCCTCGCCGGCATCATCACCGAGACCGAGGCCTACCTCGGTCCCGAGGATCGCGCATCGCACGCGTTCAACAACCACCGCTCCGATCGCAACGAGTCCATGTACGCCAAACCCGGGACGGCGTACGTCTACTTCACCTACGGCATGCACCACTGCTTCAACATCTCCTGTCTCCGCGAGGGACACCCGGCGGCCGTCCTGATCCGCGCGATCCACCCGACGGAGGACATCGAGGTCATGCGTGCCCACCGCACCGCCAAGCCCCGCAAGACGCCGCTCCGGGATCGGGATCTGTGCAACGGGCCCGCGAAGCTGTGCCAGGCGCTCGCGATCGATCGTTCGCACGACGGGCTCGATCTCACCCAGAGCGCCAAGCTTGCCGTCTTTGAAGGGGCCCGGGTCCCGGACGCGCGGATCGAGCGGACACCCCGCATCGGCGTGGGGTACGCCGGGGCGTGGGCAGCGAAACCGCTCCGATGGGTATTGAAACCCGATTGAACCGGATCCAAACGGTCTTAGGGTGCGAAAAGATAAAGACCGAACCCCGATTGTCCCGAATCGGTACAACAGGCGTACTGTTGTGGAGCTCAGGAACCCCGAGATCACCCAATGCCCGAAGTGCAGATCGACATCGCGAAGCTCATGGACGAAGCCGGGGGCTACTCGCCGCAGGCGTTCCAGTTTATCCGCGACGGGCTCGCCCACACCGCCGAGCATGTCCACGGGCAGACCACCGAGTCCACCGTGACGGAACTGGGGATCATTGATGACGGGCGTCATGTGACGGGCTACCAGCTCTGCATCGGGCTCCGCGATTTCGCGATCCAGCGTTACGGCATGATGGCACAGACCGTCCTGAGCAAGTGGGGGATCACCGAGACCCGCGACTTCGGGAACATCATCTTCGCGCTCGTCGACGCCGACCTGATGCGGGCGACCGAGGACGACTGCATCGAGGACTTCGACGATGTCTACGACTTCGTAGAGGTCTTCGCCGATCCGGGGCTGCCGTTCATCAAATAAGCGGAATTCGCTGATTGCTGCTATGCTATCCGCATGAGCGACCCGACCCCGAACACCGATTCCAAGACGAACTGGGCAAAGCTGCACCTCTGGCAGATGCAGCCCGTGCGTGATGTCCTCCTCGTGCTCGGCGTGCTCCTGCTGGTCTGGCTCGGGCAGAAGGTCTCCGTCGTGACCGTCCCGCTGATCCTCGCGATTATGCTCGCTTACCTCTTCGAGCCGGTCATCGTCT
>JAGQOC010000005.1:0-34144 GCA_020427745.1 Phycisphaerales bacterium
TCAAGAGATTTGCTGCCATTGATCTACTCCCATTATAAAGAGTCGAAATATCTCAGAATGACGACATAAATACAGAAAAAAATGCTCCCTATTCAACATCTTGTTCATCGACACAAGCATTCCCGAACCGTGAGCGCACACAACCCATGATCGAGCGGAGCCCGGGCTCGGCGACCGAGTAAAACGCCTTGCGTCCGTCCTTTTCGAGGTCCAGCAGCCCGCGGTCCTTCATCTTTCGCAGGTGCTCGGAGGCCACATTTGGGCGGATATCGCACAGCTCCGCGATCTCCCCCACCGTCATCCGGTGGTCCAGCAGCACCTCAACCATCCGCAAGCGGACGGGATGCGAGAGCGTCCGCAAGCACTCGGCGGCTTCCTCGAGCCGATCCATCGCCGTGATATCTTTGAGCTGGAGCATCACCAGAGTATATCTTAAAATATCGACAAATCAAGATATTTAGACCAAATTACTGCTCGACGGGAACGACATCAATGACCTGGATCTTGTGCGGCCCGATCGGGGGGTCGATCAGCCGGTAATCCGTCGCCCGCCAGTTCGGCCCTGTCAGCGCGAGGTCGATATGCCAGTCCGCCAGTCTCATTGGCTGTCGCAGGAACCGATTCCCGATCCTCGGCACCCAAGACCCGCCGCGGCCGTGCCCCGCTTGGGCAAACGCGTCCCGTGTTCCGGGCGCGATCTCCATGAGCGACGCCGAGCCGCGGAGTGTGTTGAAATCCCCGATCACCAGATCCGGCGATGGGAAGAGCCCATCACTATCCACCGCCCGCCACTGGTCGTCTTGAATCGTCCAATACACCCCGTTCCATCGGTTGATCGCGGCGACTGCCTCGCGCATTGACTCCATCCGCCAGAGCATCGGCTCGCTCGGGAGATCGACGAGCCAGACAACCATCGTGCCCGGGCCTTGAGGATCAAGCTCGTGGATATCGAGCTCGATGAACATGATCCACCCGGACTGACCGTTCGGGCGGACGGCGTCCTCCGGCGATATCTCCGGGTTGACATACGCCGTGGATGTCCGCAGGATCGGGTATCGCGATGCGACGAGCGCCTGCCCGCGGACAGTGACATGGTTGGGGTCGAAGTTCACCCGCGTGCCGGGCACGATGCGGTGGTCCGTGTCGCTCGGCGCCATCTCGCTGAGCGATTCGAGCAGGAGCTTGTGTGACTTGTTCCGCCTCGCGTTGACGACGAGCACAAGATCCGCATCCTGCGCCTTGATGATGGGCGGGGCTTTGTCGGAGGTGTTGTACGCCGACTGGTTCCAGTGCAGCACGCGCAGCGAGCTCTCTCGTGGCGAGGGCGCCGGCGTGAACACCACACGCTGCACACGCCAGATCCCGATGAGCAGAAACACGCTGCACCCGACACACCCGAGCATGAGGATCGGTCGCAGGACGATCCCGCCGGGGCGGAGAGCGAACCTCCCGAAGACCGCCGAGACCACCAGCAGCCCCCACGCCGACCCGATCGCCCAGATCGGAGGCACCCACCAGAGGTACTGTGACCAGACGAACTGGTCCGTGAGCACCCGCCCGACGATCCACAGCACCAGCACGAACAGCCCCGCGAGCGCGCAGAGCTTCGCCAGCGCGGGCAGCACGCGACGCCGGAGCAGTTTGATCGGTCCTCTGGGCGGTTCTCTGGTCATCGGCTGGGCTCCGAAACAGCATACCCCACGGGCATGGGGGCGTATCGGCACTATCATCCACTTTCGTACATGCAGAGCAGGAGTTTCAAGATGGCCTCAATGAACTGGAAAGACCAACGCATCATCCTCACCGGCGGGTCCGGCTTCCTCGGACGCCACATCGTTGAGGGGCTCCACGAACGCGGGGTCGCGGATAACCAGATCGTGATCCCGCGCTCCGCGAAGTACGACCTCACCGAGAAAGACGCCGTCGTCTCGCTCTACAACGACGCGTTCGGCTCCGACAAGGCCACGATGATTATCCACCTCGCCGCCGAGGTCGGCGGCATCGGTGCCAACATGAAAAACCCGGGCCGATACTTCTACGCCAATATGGCCATGGCCCTGCACCTCATCGAACAAGCGCGCATCGACGGGCTCATCGAACGCAACGGCAAGTTCATCCAGACCGGGACGATCTGCGCGTACCCCAATCACACACCCGTCCCGTTCAAAGAGTCCGACCTGTGGAACGGGTACCCGGAGGTCACGAACGCGCCGTACGGCGTCGCAAAGAAAGCCGCGTGGCAGATGCTCGACGCGTACAAGCTCCAGTACCACATGAAGTCCGCGTTCGTGCTCCCCGTCAACCTCTACGGCCCGTGGGACAACTTCAACCTCCAATCATCGCATGTCATCCCCGCGCTCATCCGCAAATGCATCGAGGCGATGGATCGCGGCGACGAGTTCCTCGAGGTCTGGGGGACCGGGAGCGCCTCACGCGAGTTCCTCTTTATCGAGGACTGCGCCGATGGGATCCTGACCGCCGCGGAAAAGATGGACGACCCGACCCCCATCAACCTCGGCACCAACATGGAGATCACGATCCGCGATCTTGTGCACCTGATCGCGAAACTGACCAGGTTCGCGGACGAGGACACGATCGAAGAGCGCATCCGCTGGGACGCAACGAAACCCGACGGCCAGCCGCGCCGATGCCTCGATGTTTCGCGCGCGAAAGAACTGATGGACTGGGAAGCCAAGGTCGGGTTTGAGGAAGGGCTCAAACGCACGATCGAATGGTTCAGAAATCATCGCAACGACGCGGATGCGAGGATGTGAAGCAGTATGGGCATGCACCATTCAAGAGCGCGAGCGACCTTGACTATTTTTCTCGCAACCGCAATCGGCGGAGTTCTCGGATTCGCGCTGGGCATCGTGGTTGGGTGGAACACCGGATTCAGTGAAGCCGACGGCTCTTCGGAGGTGCTTTATTCGGATTCCGGTTCGTCGATGATTCCAGAGTACTGGTATGTTGTTCTGAATCACCAGAATCAACCCATACTCCGGTCGGCGCACGAATCACCTCTGCTCATCGATTCGGCAAATGACTACATAGTACAGATCGGTCCGGGCGGCATACGCGAGGTCGGTGTGCCTATCGGGGGTTCTGACTTTGAATCAGCACACGCCCGCTTTGTACAACAGCAAGAGGACACACTTGTTTCACTGATCGTCTCCCCATCCAAGGAGCAATCAGAGGGATGGCCAATCCAGACCTACACATACACGGTTGATGAGCATGAGATTCGCCTCGTCGAGATAACGCGGAGACGACCATTCAACGAATGGGGCGGCGAGGTCGTGTTTCTATACGCACTTGGGATGACACTTTTGGGGGTGATACTCGGGTGTGTGGCCGGGGTGTTGTTTGGTTGTATTCTGATCTTCAGTCAAAGTCATGTAAAGCGCGATGCTTGTTAATCGCACACTAGGGAAAAACCGCTGAATGAACATCCAGCCGTACACCCCGACCCACCGCGCCGCATGGCTGACCATGCGCGGCGCGTTGTACGAAGAAGAGGACCTCAACCATCTCGATGACGAGATCGAGGAGATCACGACAACCGGGAAGATCAACGGTCAGCCGTACGCGTGTCTCCTCGCGATCGATGAGGACGAACGCGCGATCGGGTTCATCGAACTCTCGTTGAGATCGACCGCGGAGGAGTGCACGAGTTCGCCCGTTGTCTATGTCGAGGGCTGGTATGTCCAACCCGATGCGCGTCAGCGCGGGGTCGGGCGCGCGCTGATGAACGCCGCGTGTGATTGGGGACGCGAGCGTGGGTGCACCGAGATGGGCTCGGACACCCAGCATTTCAACACCCTGTCCTACAAAGCCCACCTCGCGATCGGATTTGAGGACGCGGGACTGGTGCGCCACTTCCGGCGGTCGATCTGACGCCCCGCCCCGGGGAGAACCAGGCCGGCTAATGCTGGCCAATCGGCAGGATCGGCGCGACAGCGGGGCGGATTACCCGCCGAGAGCCCCGGAGTTGTCCCGAATTCTCCCACACCCGCGTCCAAACGGGGCGTGCTTACGAATAATTGACTGGTGGATATCCACCGATCAGGTAGAATAGAGAAGTGGTACATTCCATACGAGCCGGCTTTTTCACGATTCAGCAAGGGAGCGGAGTGGTTCTCGGATCGTCGCCGGCCTCACAAGGAGGAGAGCAGATATGAAAAAGACAATGACACTGGTCGCCTTCGCGGGCTGCGCATCACTTGCGTCCGCGACCATCATCGCCCAGAACACCTGGGACTCCGGCAGCCTCGAGGGCTGGACCTACGCATCGGGTACCGGTGGCGGTGAGTACGAAGTGCCGCTCTTCGGCGGCAACCCCGGCGGCTTCGTTCAGTATGTCGACGGCACCGACGGCTCGGCGCCCCCGCCGCAGATCTTCGCCCCCGCGGAGTACCTCGGTGACTACACCAGCTATGTCGGTGGCTACTTCGAGTACGACATCATCCTCTCGACCCCCCCGACCGTTCCCGGCGAGCCCCTCAACTACCCGAGGCTCCGCCTGGTTGGCGCGGACGGCTCCGAGGCACGCATCATCGCGGACTACCTCGTCGATGATTCTTGGCAGACCGTGCATGTCAACATCGTCGAGAGCGAGTGGGAGATGGTCACCGGCACATGGGCCGGGCTGATCAGCAATGTCAGCGCCGTCAAGCTCGGTGGCGATGTCATCACCGGCTCGGGCCCCGAGGGTGGGTTCGATAACTTTGTTCTTGTCCCCGCAGCACCGACCACCGGGCTGCTCGCGGTGGGCATGGCGCTCGCAACCCGCCGCCGTCGATAATCATCAACCTGAAGCAGCACCCAAGACCGGGCCGAGAAGGCCCGGTTTTTTTACACCCGGACACCGCGGCCCGCGATCTATACTCCCCTGTGGACCCGAGCCCCCAACCAACCAGCCGCACGATCCGCTTCTGCGTGAACAACCCGCCCACGCTGACGGAGCGCAACGATCTGATCGCACGCGGCTTCGTCTGCCGGGATTGTCTCGGCAACTGCTCGGCGTGTTTCGAGGGGCGATTCCTCGAGATCGACAGCGAGTTTATCGAGGGCGGGACCTACGACGAGATCCTCCAAAACGCGAGCACCCCGATCGAGAACGACCGGGGTGCTCATGAGTCACTGAAGAAGAAGGACGAGTGATCGGGAGGGATCACCGAGCAATCACAGTTCTTACGCGTTGCGGCGACGGCGGACGCTGCGGACACCGGCGATGCCCATCAGGAGCCCCGCACCGGCGAACGCTGCCGGGGGAAGCGGGACCACATAGAGCATGTCCTGCACGCCCGGGGCGACCATCGCCTTGAGCCCGTTCAGACGCAGCGTGTCGTCGAAGGTCTGGGGGTTGGTCAGCTCGTAGTAGTAGTCCGCGAGATCGCCATCGGTGCGGTAGCTCTCGATCCGGACAGGGGAGCCGAAGGCTTCCCAGATCGCAGCCTGGATCGCACCCATCTTGGCGTAGTAATCAGTCTGGTTGGTGTCGGCCTGGAGCTGGTTGTCGATCCAGCCGAGCTCGACCGCGTTGGCGACGACCGCGTTGATCGCGTCGGAGATCGCCTGCCCGTAGGGCGTGCCGGGCATCGGAGCGTCGGCAACCTCAACGATCTCGTAGGTCGTGTCGGTCGAAGTCGCACGCTCCGAGAAATCGATGCAGAAGGTCGAGAATCGTTCGCCGGAGCGGGGGCCCGAGGTGAACTCGTGGACCATGTGCCCGGCCAAGTAGGTCGAGTGGCCGACCTTCAAGCGGGTCGCGTCCTGATAGCCCCCGGCGATCCCAACATACTGGGCGTCCACAGTGTCTGCGACAGCAACGGTCGCGGTCAATGCACAAACAGCAGCGATAGCGAATCGGTTCTTCATGGCTTTCTCTCCTCCCCGCATCCCTGCGGGTCTCATCTCTCTGGTTGACTCGTGTGCCGAGGACGGAATCACACACCCCCTCGGACGGGTGGAGAATACACCATCACGCGTGGAAGGCAAGTTTCTTGTATTCCAAACACTTACGATCTCATCGGGTTGTAACAATCAGACCCCAAATCCCGCCCGATAACAATCCGGGAGGGGGGTGATCGGACCCCGGGCCCGTGTTCTGGGACGACCGCAGCTGGCGCAGAAAAAAGGCGGCATACCCACGAGAGGATGCCGCCCCTTGCATGTCTTGAGCGAACCTGCTCAGGAGGAGGAGCAGGAACCCGCACAACACACACCGCTCGGAAGCCGATCGGTCACGGGGCACTCACTTATCAGTGGGCACCCAAAGAGAGCCAGAGACCCAGAGAAAGGCTCGCCGCGACCGAAAGGAAACCTTCCGGCGATTCATCAGATGTCCACCGACCACGACGCCGGCGGAACCAGCATCCCAGAAACAGTTGCGTGTGTCAATAACCAAACCGGTCCAAATTCACCGGAATCGATCGAGAGCGGCCCCGTGGGGGTCCATACTCACCAGATCCAGCGGGCCTTGCCGACATCCGGCGTCGGGATTGTCCCATCACGGAGCAGCGAGGGGAGATAAACCACGAACGCCTTGCCCACCACAAGGTCACGGTGCACCACGCCCGGCGTCGCGTCGATGTATTCGCGGACCCACGGGATGATCGAATCCTCACTCCACAGCCGCCCGTCCAGAGAGCGCGGCGAGTTGTCGCCGCACATGAAGAACTCGTCGGGTGTGAGCGTCGGGAAGAAGTTGGGGTGCCCGCCCCTTGTCGGGTAGCTCTCGACGAGATCGGGCAGGGAGATCTGATAACTGATGTCGCGTTCGATGGAGACATTGGTGAGCGTGAACCCGCCACCGCTGAACCCCCACCGCACGCGTGGCGGGACATAGATCTCCGGGCGTGAGAACACCCCGGCGTGTGTCACCCCGTTGCCGACACTTTCGTCCGTCCGCAGTTGATCGAAGCTCATCGCCGTAGCGGCCTCGGCACGCCGTGCAGGGGTGAGCGTGTAGGCGCCCTTCTCGGCTCCGCCGCAGACGAGTGCGCCGTCGATGTAGACATACAGCGCCTGGTCGACATGCCAGAACTCAACGCGGGTGTACATCCCGGTCTCGATCGTCCCGGTCTCGCCCGTGTCGAGGGTCACCCAGCTGGTCGACTCGTCCTGGTCCGGTTTCATCTCGACGCTCGCCGTACCCGCGGCGGTGTCCACGACTGCGCGGAAGACCATGCCGCGCGCTTCGATCGTCGGCGTCAGCGTCAGGGGCGAGCCGTCGGGCCGGACATTTACGCTCATCGCGATGTCCGAGACCGGGAACGGGCGAGGCTGGTTTGTTCCCAGCGGCAGCGTCGATGGCGCGAACAGATCAAAGTGCGGGCTCAGCTGGTTGTACGGGTACCGGTCCGTGATCGGGCGGACCGTCGAATCCCACTCGAGCGTCGTTTCCGCGGAGCCGGTATAGGTGTAGGTGCTAGTCTGCAGCCCGTCCCACCCGGGGGTCGAGCCGCGCACGGGCGACCGGAAGCTCGGCTTGGGGTCGATCGGTGCGTAGCGCGAGTTGTAGACCGGGAGGAACATTGTCCGCTGCACCCGCTCGGGCTTGCGTGCGATGGACCACGAGTCGTCCATCCATGAGTCCCACCCGGAGCGAGCGGTCACGCCCTCGACAAACGGGCGCGTGAACACATCGCCGTCCACCAGCGCGATCTGCTCGCCCGGCTTGCCGATCATGCGCTTGATGTAGTTCTCGTTCGTTCCCGGGTTCTTGAAGACGACGACATCCCACCGGTCCGGGGTGTGCAAGAACGGGAGATACTTGAGCACGAACACGCGATCGCCCGAGGAGAGGCGCTTGTTGGAGACCGTGATCCGCTCGCCGCTCATCGGATCATTGACCTCGATCTTGCTCGATCGCGCGGTGTTCCACGGCCCGACCGCCCAGCGGTACCCATTGGCGGGAGAGGTGAACTGCAGGTGCTTGCCCATCAGTGTCGGCGCCATCGACCCGGTCGGGATCACAAACCCCTCGATCACGAAGCCGCGGAAAAGGAACGCGAGCATCAGCGCGATCGTCAGGCTCGTGATGGTCTCTTTGATGCCCGCGGGCTTGTGGTGCTTGGTGGTGCTCATGAGATCTCGGTCTTTTGCCTATGGAGGGAGGAGTTTCACGCTCTGGCGGTACACGGCTTATTCATTCTTCGGCGATCCGGGCGCCCCATCCCCACCGCCCGGGCGACGCCGACGCTTGCGCCGACGCTTCTTCTTCGGTGCACCACCCTCGCCATCCGCGGCGGGTGTCGGGCGCTGCGGCGGAGACCCACCCTCGTTCACCCCCGTCGACCGATCGCGGGGCTTGCGCCGTCGGCGTTTCTTCTTTTTCGGCGCGTCGCTGGGCGCGTCGAATGCGGTTTCCCCATCGGGCTGGATGTCGGGCTTTGACTCTCGACCCTCGGAACGCCTGCGCGATCGCGGGGCCCGCTCCGGTTTCGGCTCGTCGGCCCGCTTGAGGCCGGGCTCGGTGAGCTCTTCGACCGGCACCGCGACCTCGATGCCCGAGTCGAGCTTGACGAGCGCGAGCTGCGTGAGGATCTGGGTGCTGACCACGATCCCGTCGCCGTCGGGTGTGCCGACGCGGCTCTTCCGGTTCGGCAGGTTCTTCCGCAGCTGCTCGTAGGTCTCGTCCTCGTACCGCAGGCAGCACATCAGCCGCCCGCAGCGTCCCGAGATCTTCAGCGGGTCCAGCGTTGCCTTCTGGATCTTCGCGCTCTTCATGCTCACGGGCTTGAGCACCTTGAGGAAGCTCTTGCAGCAGCAGTACTGCCCGCACCGTTCGTAGTCGGCGGTGATCCGGGCCTCGTCGCGTGCGCCCACCTGGCGCAGCTCCACCTTGGCACCGATCGCGTCCTGCAGATCACGCACGAGATCACGGAAGTCGATCCGGTCGTCGGCGGAGAAATAAAACACGACCCGGTCGCCCCCGAGCAGCGGCTCAGCCTCGACGATCTGCATGGGCAGCCCGGCGCTTTCCACTAGACGCTTGGCCGCCATCTTGTACTCGTTCTTCTTCTGCTCGAGGCGTTGCTCTTCGTTGAGATCCTCCGCGGTCGCGATCCGTAGCACACGACCCTGTTCGTAGAACGGGTACTGCTTGCCGCCCGAGTGCTCGATGTACTCGAGCATCTCCTTGCGCGTCACGCTCTTGGAGCACCCGGCGTTTCGGCAGGTGCTCGTGAGCATCTCGCCCATCTCGACGCCACGCTGCGTTTTCACCACCAGCTTGGACCCGCACCCGGGTTTGGCGTCGCCCGTGTAGGGGAACTCGCCGATCATGCGGAGGTAGCCGAACCGGACCACGATCGTGCTCGGAGCGCTGAGCTTCTCGTAGGCCTCGCGGTCCTCGCGCTCTTTGAGCAGCACCGCGAGGTCCTCTTCGAACTGTGGCAACGGATGGATCGGCACGGATGAAATCCCCGGAAATGCACGCGGAAAAGCCCGCCCGGGAGTCTAGGGACGCACCGCTCCCTGTGCGCGGGCCCGCGAAAACAGTGGCCCGAGCTGCTCACGCTTGTAGAGCTGCAGCCGGTTGCTCTGGTTCACCCGGTAGATCATCAGCGATTCCTGGCGTGAATCGACCACCACGAGCACCTCGTCCGTCCCGCCGTCGGTCGTCATCATCGAGTACGACTGGGAGGTCGTCGTCATGTCCGCGACCGCCTCGCTCTCGAGCATCCCCGCGCCCTGCACAACGATGAGTCCGCAGAGAAGACCCGCCGTGACCCAGAGCCACCCGGCGCGCCCGCCCCGATCCGTTGCTGTTTCGTGCGTTGTATTCATCGGTCGGGCTCCGCGAAGACATCCTGGGCCAGGTTGCGGTACCCGATCCCCTCCAGCGAGCTTGTGTTCGGATTCCACCGCAGCGCGACGAGCTCGCGGTTGGCGGTGTCGAGCACATAGATCGCGTTGCTGTTGCCCGACGAGGTCTGCCCGCCGACGAGTGTGTACTCGCCGCGGGCGCGTGGGGCGCTCGGGTCGCTAGGCTGGGCGCCCGCTCGGGGCGCGAGCGTGATCAACGCGAGCACACTCAGCAGGGCAAGGTTCAGCGCCATGAGCGCGTTGCCCGGTCGTCTGCGGATTGTTGTCTGGGCACGCATGAGGGGCCCCTTTCGTGTGGGTGATGAACTCGTGACGCCGAACCCGATGAAGAGCTTTACGCACACCGATGCGGCAGAGTTCCGGGCGTCCTAGTCCTGGTGCCCGCGTTTGGTCTTGAGTGTCGCCGCGAACACCACCGCACCAACCAGCAAGACGATGAGGAGGAACACCATCACCTTGGGGGCGCTCGGTGGATCCGCGACCTTCGGCGGGCGGAGGGCCTCCGTGTCTTGGGCGAGTGCGGCCGAGCTCATCAGCACCGCGGCGCCGAGACCAAGAATCCGGGTGTTCAGCGAGCCGAGGGCACCGCGGATGGAGAGTTGCTTCGTGATCAATCGGGGGGTCATCATCGACAACGCTACACGCGTCAACGAGTCCGGGTCAAGCAAAAACCGGATTCCGCGCCGGATTGTCGCCGAGTGTGTTCCGTGCGAACGGGTCGAATACGGGCGATTCCCCTGCCCCGGCGTGGGCGGACGCTGCCGAGGGCGGGGCGAACGGCGCCGCGAGCCGATCGAAATCCGCTGTCGAGAGGTGCAGTGTCCTCCATCGCGGGCTGCGGACCTTCATCGCGCTGATGTAGTCACCCAGCGTGATCGCCCGCAGGGTGTACCATCGCCCTTGATGCTCGATCAACTCGCCGAACAGCCCGTCCGGGGGGGTGTCGGCGCACCAGTAGATGAACACGAACGCCGCTTCGTACCCCGATCCGAAGAGCTCCTGCCAGCGCATCAGCGACTCGATGTCATCCATCGTGACCCATGATTCGAGCCGTGCCTTGCCCGGCGTGCCGTCCTTGAGCCGGAGCGGGGGCAGCTTGCGTCCCTTGATCTCGACCAAGAGATTCGGGGTGTCGCCGTAGATCACAAAGTCGAAGTTTTTGAGCGATTCCGGGTCCTCGCCCGCCCGCGTGGTCCGGAGCGCGGCCCGCTCGGGCAGCAACGCCTTGCGTGCCTCGTTGACCGCGACATAGGGGATCCGCGTCGTGCGGAGATACTCCTCAAAGGCGCGCTCATAGTGGTGCCGACGCTGGGCCATGCCCGAGTATACACCAAATTCCGACCGGATCGGTGTTATGGAAGGATATTGTCCGGTGTTTTCGGTTTCGGCACTTTCAGCCGATCGACGATCACCCGGATCGCCGGTGGCTCGGGCCCGCCCGGCTTCCCGGTCATCCGCCCGATCGCCTGTCCCAGCTCGATCGAGCGGATCATCGAGCGGTGGTTGGCTTCAACAACCACGATGTCGGTCGCCCCGGGCATGACGGCCGATGATACGGGGACCACCCCGTCGCCCAGCTCACGCTTCAGATCATCGAGCCCCCGCCCGATCGCCCGGGCATCACGAACGCCGACAAGCTGCTCGAGTGCCCCGCTCCCCGCGATCACCATTGGATCAAAGTCCCCGAATGGCACCGCCCGACCGACGATGCAGGTCACCCGCACGCCGGGGGGCATCGGACGCTCGTTGAGCGCGTTGAGGAACTCCGATCCGGGGAGCAGATCGGTCCCCGCTTGCCCGACGCCGTCTTTGGCGAACAGAAGCAGCCGCTTGGGGTCGTGGTCGGGGGACTCGATCCAACGCTGTGTCTGCTCGCGGATCTCGGCGACCGCGCGCATCCGCGACCACGGCGAGCCCAGATGCGGCGTGCCGAGCGTGATAAACCGATCAAACACCGGGAGATCCTTCGACATGAGCTCCGGGCGCGTCATCGCCTCCCGCGCGACCAAACCACCCATCGAATGCGCCACGATGTCAACACGACCGACCCCCAGCCCGTGGAGCTCTTCGAGGGCATCCGCGAAGGCCGACGCGGACGGCGCGATCCGCTGGTCGTTGGGGTACTCGAACCGCACAACCGTGTGCCCGCTGTCGTGCAGCGCGGGCGCGAGCTGGTCCCAGATCCCGCCCGGCTCATCGAGCCCGTGGATCAGCACCACGACGCGCTCGGGGGCAACACTCGGCGATTGGGTTGTCCAGTCATCGGGCACGCCCGGGTCGTACCAGCGTGTGCCGAGCCAGGCATGGTCGTCTTCAGGAATGGTGTTGAGCACCGCGTTGAGTGTGTCCGATGCCCACTGGGTGACTTGGAGGATCGCGTCGTTCTGCACGCCCGCGGCCCGCGCCGGCGTCGAGACCTTCGCCGCGATCCACAGCACACCGACCCCCAGCGCGCCAGCAAGGAGCCCGGCGAGCACGCCCGGTGTGCTGGAGTCCGAGCGACGGATCATGGCTTGCCCGACGCGTCCGTGGGCAGCTTGAGGACCTCGAGCAGCCCACGCTCGGCGTTCTCATAACGCCCGTACGCCGCGTCGACCACCTGCGCGATCCGCGCGATGTCGCTGGCGCTCACGCCCGTCACCTGCCCGGAGACGGCGGCATCGAGCGCCTCGGACGCCGCCCGGAGATCACCGACCGCCGACGCGTAGGTCCGCGCGGCTTCATAGAGCGGCTCGCGTTCGAGGTCCTCTTTCTTCGGCTTGGCGAGCAGACGCCACGGCTGCGAGCGGACCTCCTCGAGGAAGAGGTTTCCCTGCGTGCTCGCCATGCGGACATTGTCCAGCGTCGCGTCGATCTTCGGGCGTGCATCGAGCAGCAACGCATTGGCGTTTCCCGCGACCTCGTTGTAGGAGCCGAGTGCGAGCGTCCCTTTTTCGAGCAGCTCGTTCAACCGCTCGGTCGTGGGGTCGATCTTCCCGCGGATGTTCGCTGTCGTCTCATCAACATTCGCGATAATGCTGTCGATGCGCCCGCGGTTGGTGTCGATCATCTCGCGGACCGAGTTGGTCGTTGCTTTCGCGTCGGAGGAGATCACGGAGACATCGTCCATCACGCCGTCGGCCTTGCTGAGCACACCATCAACGCGTGACGCCCACCCGCCCTCGCTGTTGAGTTTGTCCGTGAACGCGCGGATGTTCGCGATTGTCATCCGGCCATCGGAAACGCCCGATCCGAACTCGGGCTCCAGCGTGTTTGCCATCCGCCGGATGCTCGCCGTGATCTCGTCGGCGTTGGCGGAGATCGATTGCGCTCTCGCGATCGTGTCCTTGATCTGGTCGGCCTGCTCGCTCGTGAACCCCAGCTGGGCGAGGATGCTCGGGGCGAATCGCCCGCGGAGGATCTCGCCCGGCTGGAGCAGGCCGTCGGCGTCGGATGGGCCGCCCTCATACGACCCGGCACCGGCGGAGGTGAAGTTGATCCGCGAGACCCCGCCGAGGATGGGCGGGGAGAGATCCGCGAACGCATCCTCGTGGAGCCGGATATCGGAATCGATGCTGATCCGCACGAGCATCGCCGAGGGGATCATCACGCCGCTGTTTGGGTCCTTGACCAGCTCGGGCTCGACCGCAACAACCTGCCCGACCGGGAGCCCGGCGAAGGTGACCTCGGCGCCGCTCTTGAGCCCGACAACCCCGACGCTCGTGGGGAAACGGACGCTGTACTCGGCTTTGTCCCCGAAACTGCCCAGGAAATCGCCCAAGACGAACGCGATGACCAACGCGAGGATAATGCTCGCGAGGAGGAAACTGCCCGCCATCACATTGTTCTTCTTGATCACCGCGACGCTCATGGTGGGTTCCTCTGGGTTCTCTTCGTCCGTCTTCAGCCCCGGGTGGGCTCGACGCTCGGGGTGCGTGTGACGCGGTCGGGGGTCATCCCGAACAGGTCCGCGCTGTAGCCCTCTTCATCGCGCCTCGCCGCGAGCGGGCCGTCCGCATCGCCGCGTAAGAACTGTCGGACAAGTCGGCTGTCCTCGTCCATTGTTCGGGCTTCTTCGCTCGGCATATCGCGCAGGTTCTCGAACCACGAGCGGTCCTCGACGCAGAGCATCCGTCCCTGGTCGAGCATCGCCATCCGGTCCGCGATCGTGAACGCCGAATCCATCTCGTGGGTGACGACCACGCTCGTGACCCCGAGCTGCTTGGTCAGCGCGAGGATCAGTTGGTCGATCTGGGCGCTGGTGACGGGGTCCAGCCCGGCGCTGGGCTCGTCGTAGAACAGGATCTTCGGATCCAGGGCGAGAGCGCGGGCGAGCCCGGCGCGTTTCTTCATGCCGCCGGAGATCTGTGCGGGGTACTTGTCGGCGTGCTCGCGGAGCCCGACGAGCTCCAGCTTGATCTTCACCTGGATATCGATGATCTCCTGGTCGAGGTCCGTGTGCTCCTGCAGCGGCAGGGCGACATTCTCGGCGAGCGTCATCGAGTTGAACAACGCCCCGGACTGGAAGAGGATCCCGAACTTCTTTCGGACCTCGTTGAGATTTTCTTCACTGATACCGCAGAGGGACTGCCCGAAGAGCTCGATCGATCCGCCGTCGAGCGTGTGCGTCCCGATCATGGTGCGGAGCATGGTCGATTTGCCGGAGCCCGAACCGCCCATGATGACCATGGTCTCGCCCGGATAGACATCGAAGGTCACGCCCTTGAGGACGGTCTGGTCGCCGAAGCGTTTGACGACTTCCTTGCAGCGGATAACGGGTTTTTGGTCCGCGGGTGTGTGCATAGAGGCATCGTACCACGATCAAGCGATCGGCGTCCGATGGGGCTGAGATTCCTGCTCCGCGATCAGTTCGCGGGGAGCTTGTACTCGGTCCCGTTCTGGTCGATGATGATCAGTTCCTCCGCGACCGGCTGCCCGTTGCTGGACTGCTTCTGCGGGTTCACCATGAGCACGACGAGGGCTGTCCCATTGTCGAAGTAGAGCGGGATCGGGATCATGCCCTGCCGACCCTGGTAGTTCTGCAGGTACTGGCCCATCGACATCCAGCCGTCGATGTACTCACCCCACCCGTTCGGTTTCGCCTTGTAGTTGCCGAGCGTGCTGGTGTACGCATCGCGGAACGCGATGAGCTCCTCGTCGGTGGCGTCGGCTGCCGGAGAGACCAGCCCGGCGCGGACGCCGTCGAAGTTGTCCGACTGCAGATCAAGGAAGATCTGAGCGGTGGGCTGGGTGACATATTTGTCCATGCCGTTGATCGCGCCCTTGACGCCCAGCAGGACCGCGATCCACGCCGCCGCCATGAGCAGGCCGATGAGCAGGCCGGCGATCGCCAGCCCCATCCCACCGACGCGTCCGCGCGAGCCCTTGATCCCGATGATCGCGAAGATCGCGAGGAGGACAGCGATGATGCCGGTGATCCCGCCGCAGCATCCGAGGATGCCGAGCACAAGGCTCAGGATCGCGGCGATGCTGGTGCGTTCGGGTTCGGCGTACATTTCTACCGGCGCGGAGCCGTCAAACTGGGCGTGGTTCATGCCCCCAGCCTAGCCGAATCGTCGAAAAGAAACCAGTCAAACCCCCGGAAGCGTGCGTGAAAGCCGATCCACCGCCGCTCCCACGAGCCCAATCGCATCACGGATCTCGCCCGGTGTCGTGAACCTCGACAGGCTGAAACGCACCGAGCCGTGGGCGGTTTTGGGGTCCGTGCCCATCGCGAGGATCACCGGCGAGGGCTCGATGGACCCCGAAGCGCACGCCGACCCCGCCGAGATACACACCCCGCTCTCCGAGAGTAACAGCAGCAACGCCTCCGCTTCAAGGCGCGGGAACCCGATGTTTGTGGTGTTCCACACGCGCCGCGTTGGGTCGCCGTTGACCGTCGCGCCCGGGCAGTGCTCAAGGATCCCGTGTTCGAGCTCGTCGCGGAGTTCCCCGATGCGTTCCCGATTTGTATCGTCGCTGAGCCAGAGCATTGCCTGCTCCGCCGCGGCCCCGGCGCCCGCAATCGCGGGCACACCCTCCGTCCCGCCGCGTCGCCCGAGTTCCTGCGTGCCCACAATCGTCGGCAGCAGCTTTGTCGTCCGCGCCGTCCGCAGCACGCCGACACCCTTGGGCCCGTGGAACTTGTGCGGGGCGAAGTTCAGCAGATCGATCCGTGGCATGCCCGGGGCGCCGAGATCGATCGGGATCTTTCCCACCGCCTGCGTCGCGTCGCAGTGGAACACGACGCCGCGCTCGTTGCACGCGCGCGCGATCTCAAGGACCGGCTGGATGCACCCCGTCTCGTTGTTGATCCACTGCACGCTGACGATCCCGGTGGTGCCGTCGATCAGCGAAAGGACGGCGTCTGGATCAACAACACCCGAGAGCCCGACCGGGGCACTGCGGATCTCGGTGCCGCCGGTTCCCAAACGCTCACACAACGCCGTGACGGCGTGGTGTTCGATGCCCGTCGTGACAACCGAGGTCTTCTTGTTCACGCCCAGTGTTCCGCGGATCGCGAGATCGATCGCTTCGGTCCCGGTGCCGGTGAAGGTCAGCTCACGCGGGCGTGCGCCGATAAGGGCAGCGAGCCGCGCGCGTGCGGTCTCGACGCAGTGCTTGGCGTTCTGCCCGGCGCGGTGCGTGCTCGATGGGTTGTGCCAGATTTCTGTCAGCGCGATCGTCATCGCATCCACGACCTCGGGGAGTGGCTTCGTGGTCGCGTTGTTGTCCAGATAGATCACTTGGTGAGCACCCGTCGTTACTCGGTCGGCTTGGCTTTGTTCTCTTTGGGCTCGCGCCCGACGAGGATGCGTGCGAGGACATCCTTGACATGCGTGCCGCCCGAATCGAAACCGTGCCCCGGGACGCTCATCGCGCTGAGCACGCCGTAGCCCATGCCGACGCTGACAAGCACCCACGCGATGACGGAGGCGCTGAACTTGGCGGTGACCTTATGCGCCTCCTGGGCGCGTTCGATCTCGCGGGTGATGAACGCGTGCAGGCGGGTCATGTGCTCACTGGTCGCTTTGTGGATCAGTTCGTCATCGATCTCGGAGATGGACTGCAGCAGCACGCGGTAACCGTCGCGTCCGGATTCGGACACCATCGGGTTGTCGTTGAGGATCCGCCCCAGGCGTTCGCCCGGATCGTCGATCCCGCTCAGATCCTTCTCCCACTGCTCGAGCGTCCGCCGACCCGTGCGTTCGATGAGCGCGACGAAGAGGTCCCGCTTGGACTTGAAGTGCCGGTAGATGATCGGCTCGGTGATCCCGGCGTCCTTGGCGAGCTGGGCCGTCGTCGCGCCGGCGTATCCCCGTTTGGCGAAGAGCTCCATCGCTACATCAAGCAACTGCTCGCGTCGTTTCATCGCGGGGAGTCGGGCCATGGGTGCTCCTGTGGGTGAAAAACCAGAAAAGTGAGTGTGCCTGTACTTACTTTAGCTCTGGATTCTCCGCCGGTTCGCACGATTTCTCGGATTCGGGGATCGGCACCGGGTCGTAACCACCCTTGGCGAGCGGGTGGCAGCGTCCGATCCGGCGCAGAGTAAGGATCGTCCCCCGGATCGGGCCGTGGTATTTATACGCGTCGAGTCCGTAGCGTGAGCAGGTCGGCTCGTATCGGCACTGACCGCCGATGAACGGCGAGAGTGTGATGCGATAGATCCAGATCAGCGTCACGAACGGCAGCGAGCACACCCGAGCAACCAGCCCGGGCATCGGGAGCGGGTCCAGACTCGTCTCTGATTCAGCCGTCACGACGCACCTGCACCGCATGGGCGTCCATCATCGCGTCGATGATCGCGGCTCGGTACGCATCGAGCGTCATCGGGTCGTGCTTGCGGGCGGAGATGACCAGGTCATAGCCCGCTTCGCCGAGCATCGGCATCGTGGCGTGGTGGAGCCGGAAAACCTCGCGGATCATCCGCTTGAGTCGGCTCCGCGTGACGGCGTTGCCCACCCGCCGACCGATCGAGAGCCCGAGCCGGTGATGCGGCAGATCGTTGGGCCGGAGGTGCAGCGTGATCGGGCCTCGGGATTTGCGGATCTTGTGCGCAAACACCGCGTCAAACTCGCTGGCTTTACTCAGCCGGTGACGCCTGCGGAACACGAGTTGACGGGGCGGTCCTTCCACCACAAACACTAGGGCGTAGAGTCCCCCGTGCAGCGCTACCCGGTCATCGTGGGCCCGACAGCGGGCGGGAAGACCTCGCTCGCGATCGCTCTGGCGCGGTTGTATCACGCCGAGGGGCAGCCCGCCGAGATCGTGACGGCCGACGCCTTCCAGATCTACCGGGGCATGGATATCGGTACCGCGAAGCCCACGCCCGAGGAACAGGGGGGCATCCCCCACCACCTGATAGACATCGTCGATCCAATCGAGCGGTTTACCGTTCACGACTGGCTGACGCTCGCCGAGCCGATGATCACGGCGATGCGGGCGCGGGAGATCGTCCCCATCGTTGTCGGTGGCACAAATCTGTACATCAAGTCCTTCCTCGACGGGATGTTCAGCGCCCCCGAGCCGACGCCCGAGATCCGCGGGCGCGTCCGGGAGATGGCGCAGGACGATCGCCGGCGGCTGCTCGAAGAGGCGGATCCGAAAGCGTGCGAGCGGATCCACCCGTCCGACCAGCGCCGAACAGCGCGGGCGCTGGAGGTCTACCTCCAGACCGGTACGCCGATCAGCGAACTCCAGCGGCAATGGGAAGCCGAGCAGACCCATCGCCCCGAAGCGGTGCTCGTTGGGCTCGATTGGGATGCCGACGCGATCAAGTCCCGCGCGAACCGGCGCGTGAAGATCATGGTCGAGCAGGGGTTGGTGGATGAGGTCCGGGGCTTGTGGGAGGGGTGTCTGCTGGGTGACCAGGCCGTCCAAGCGATCGGGTACAAGCAGCTCATCGCCCACTTTGAGCGTCGATGCTCGCTCGATGACGCGATCGAGCGGGTGAAGATCGAGACGCGCCGGCTCGCCAAGAACCAGCGGACCTGGCTGCGCCGGCTCCGCCCTCGCTCTGGTTCTGTCTGGATAAAGGCGGATATGCGAGATGCGGGTGATCTTGCCCGAGAGGCATTGAACCACATGCAAGATGGGTTATCGGACGAAAACTGAGCGGTCAGGAATAATCGCAAGAATTCTGCCCTTTTCGTCCCCTATGCGGGGCAGCGGCCGATGATCTTGGAGTGATCCCCCGACATCGGCTTGACTCTCGCAGATTCCGGGCGTTCGCTGATGGCCCGCGAGACCTTACTTTACACACCGGCAGAGCACATGGCCAAAAAGACGACCACCAAGAAAAAAACGACCAAAAAGCCCGCTAAGAAGACGACCAAGAAGTCATCGGCGACGACCAAAAAGGTCACCAAGAAGGCCTCCGGATCGTCGCGGTCGTTCAAGAGCGCGTACAAGGCCGGCTCCGCCAAGGGCAAGTCGCTGGTTATCGTCGAATCCCCCGCCAAGGCCAAGACGATCAACAAACACCTGGGCAGCGACTTTGTCGTGCTCGCCTCCGTGGGGCATGTCCGCGATCTCCCATCCAAGAACCCAAAGGGCGTCAAGGACCCGGTGCCGGGGGTGAAGATCGACAAACGGTTCCAGCCCAGCTACGAGATCCTCAAGGGCAAAGAGCAGGTGATGAAGGACCTCAAGCGTGCCGCGAAGGACGCGGAGGATATCTGGTTCGCGACCGATCTTGATCGCGAGGGCGAGGCGATCGCCTGGCATCTCGCGCAGGAACTGGGGATCGATTCGAAGGACGCCAAGCGCGTGATCTTCCCCGCGATCACCAAGGCGGAGATCGACAAGGCGTTCCACCACCCGCACCCGATCGACGAGGACCGTGTCAACGCCCAGCAGGCGCGGCGGATCCTTGATCGCATTGTCGGCTATCAGGTGTCGCCCCTGCTCTGGAAGAAGGTCGCACGCGGGCTCAGCGCCGGGCGTGTGCAGTCCGTCGCGGTGCGGCTGATTGTCGAACGCGAGCGTGCGATCGCCGCGTTTGTCCCCGACGAGTACTGGACCGTCAGCGGGTACTTCGCGCTCGACGCGAAGAGCGCCGAGAAACTCGGGCCGCAGTGGCGGGCGTTCCTCGACGAGACGGACGACAAGGGCAAGCCCCCGACGCAAAGGGCACGCAACGCGTGGCTGGGGAGCAACAACACGATCCGCGCGGAACTGATCGAGTACGACGGCGAGAAGTTTGATCCGCGGATCGTCAGCGCTGAGATCGTCCCCGAGCCCGACTTCATGGACAAGGACGCGGTGAAGGAGCGGCTGGAGAAGATCGCCAGCGCGTTCGGTACGCCGGACACTTTCGATATTTCCGATTCGGTTGCGGATGTTGTTCGCGGGTGCGGCTTGAGCGGCGCAAAGGTGCATGTCTCGGAGGACCCGAAAGGGCGCGGGCCGGCGCGATGGACGCGGGCAATCGAGGGCTCGCCGGATGCGAGCACGAAGTATCGCATCGAGTCCATTGAGACCAAACGCACCAACGCGCGTGCGGCGGCCCCGTTTATCACCTCGACGCTCCAGCAGGCGGCGTCATCGCGGCTCGGGTTCGGCGCTCAGCGCACGATGCGTGCGGCCCAGGGGTTGTACGAGGGCATCAATATCCCGGGAGAGGGGCTGACAGGTCTCATCACCTACATGCGTACCGACGCGACCTACATCGCGCCCGAAGCGATCAGCATGGCTCGGTCGTACATCGGGAACACCTTCGGCGACAAGTACCTCCCCGAGAAACCAAACTACTTCAAGTCACGCAACAAGGACGCACAGGAGGCGCACGAGGCGATCCGTCCGACCGCCGTGATACGGACGCCCGAATCGGTGAAGAACGCCCTCAAGCCCGACCAGTACCGGCTCTATCAGCTTATCTGGGAGCGGTTCGTGGCGTCGCAGATGGTCCCCGCGCAGTGGGACGCAACGCAGGTGCTCATCCGTGGCGGCGAGAAAGACAGGGCACTCTTCCGCGCGACCGGACGCACACTCGCGTTCGATGGGCACTTCCGCGTCTCGGGGGTCCCGACCTCGGGCGACGAGCTGAACCTGCCCAAGCTCGAAGAGAACCAGCCGATGTTCCCCTTCGATGTGCGCGCCAAGCAACGCTTCACCGCGCCGCCCGGGCGCTTCAGCGAGGCGAGCCTCATCAAGACGCTCGAATCCGAAGGGATCGGTCGCCCGTCGACCTACGCGAGCATCATCCAGACAATCCAGGACCGCAGGTATGTCGAGCAGATCCAGCGCGCGTTCTGGGCGACGGACCTCGGTGAGGTCGTCACCGACAAGCTGATCGAGGGGTTCCCGAGGCTGATGGATCTGGGGTACACCCGCGACATGGAGTCACGCCTCGACAAGATCGAAGAGGAACACCTCGACTGGATCGAGATGCTCGAGGCGTTCTACGGCAGATTCTCCGAAGCGCTCGAACGGGCGCACGAGGAGATGACGCACGCGAAGGCGGAGATCCAGCCCGCGCCCGAGGAGTACCGGTGCGAGAAGTGCGGGTCTTCGCTGGTGTACCGGTTCGGGAAGAACGGCAGGTTCCTCAGCTGCTCGACCTACCCGGACTGCAGCTACGCGTGCCCCTGCGATCGCGAGGGCAAGCCTCAGCACGCGGAGTTTGTGGATGTGAAGTGCCCGAAGACGGGGCGTCCGATGATCCGCAAGACCGGGCGGTTCGGTCCGTTCCTGACGACGCCGCTCGAAGAGGGTGAGACGAACGACGACGGGATGATCCTGAACATCGACAAGAAGGGGTATGTAAACGCTCCGAGTGTGCCGCCGCTGGAGACGGGGCTGCCGTGCCCGACCTGTGAATCGCCGCTGAATCTGCGGAACGGTGCGCGTGGTCCCTGGCTCGGGTGCTCGCGTTTCCCCAAGTGCCGGGGCCGCGGGAAGTGGGCCGGGCTCGAGGACGACATCAAGGCAGATCTCGAGAAGAAGCTCGAAGAGCACGAGCGCAGGCACCCCGTGCTGGTCATCACCCGCATGGACGGCACGCCTCTGACGGACTCCAAGGGCAAGCCCGTGCCCGAGGCGCCGAGGGTCGACGAGCTTGTTCTTCAGGAAGACCCGCGCGAAGCGGTCTGATCTCGGTGAGATCCGCGGAATGGTTGCGTAACATGCCGCGGTGTCCGCATTCAAGAGCATAACCCGGCTGACCAAGCGCCTCGGCGCTTGGGTGCACGATCATCCCGATGGGTGGCTGAATGTCATCGGCGCGGTGATCGGCGCGTTGACCGCCATCGGCGCTGTCGTGTTCTCGTGGACACTCGAGCGGATAGATCACTGGACGGAGCATCTGCAATCCGTCTTCCAGGCATCGGGGACCAGGGGGCTGCTGTTGCTCCCGCTGATTCCGATGGTCGGCGCGCTGCTGACCGGGATTTTGGTCTATCGCTTTGCGCGCGAGGCGGGCGGGCACGGCGTGCCCCAGGTGCTCGACGCGATCGTGCGCAAAGACGGTAAGATCCCCGCCCGGATCGGCGTCGTCAAGGTCGTTGCCTCCATCTGCACCGTCGGCACGGGGGGGTCGGCGGGGGCGGAAGGGCCGATCGTCCAGATCGGTGCCGTCATCGGATCAAATCTCGCGCAGTGGCTTCGGGTCGATGCGAGGCACATCGGCACGCTCGTTGGGTGCGGAGCCGCGGGCGGCATCGCGAGTATCTTCAACGCACCGATCGCGGGTGTGTTCTTCGCGATCGAGATCCTGCTCCGCGACTTCTCGCTCAAGGCGTTCACCCCGATCGTGATCGCGTCCGTCTTCGCAACGGCGATGACCCAGGTCCTGCTCCCCAAAGAGGACGCGATCTTCGCGTTCGAGCTCACCGGGTACCTCTTCACCCTCAGCGAGCTCCCCAGCTACATGGTGCTCGGGGTGCTCTGCGCCATCGGCGCCTGGGCGTTCACCCACACGCTGCATATCGGCGAGGATGTTTTCGCGAAGCTCAAACTGCACCCGGTGCTGATGCCCGTCTTCGGCGCTCTTCTGCTCGGGCTCATGGGCGTCTCCCTGATGCATATCGGTGCCCGGCTCGATTCCGGATCGCTGATCCCCAGCGAGAGCCCGGTACCCGTGTTCTTTGGCAACGGCTACTCCATGATCCGTTCGCTGCTCGATCCGACGCACTACACCGCCGCCGAAGTCACCTGGATCGCGGTCATGACACTCGGGCTGCTCATCGGCGCAAAGATTGTCGCGACCACGCTCACGCTCGGCAGCGGCGGCAGCGGCGGCGTGTTCGCGCCGTCGCTGTTCATCGGCGCGACGATCGGCGGGACCTTCGGCGTCTTCCTCGAGATGCTCGGGCTGATCCCCGACGGCGGATCACCCGCGAGCTACGCGCTCGTTGGGATGGCGGCCGTCGTCGCGGGGACGACCTTTGCGCCGATGACGGCGATCCTCATGCTCTTCGAGCTCACACGCGAGCCCCGCGTGCTCGGGCCCATCATGCTCGCCGCGATCATCTCCACGATCGTCGCCCGCATGCTCATGGCGGACTCAATCTACACCTCCAAGCTCCGCAGGCTCGGGATCCGCATCGGAACAAACCGGGATCACTCGCTGCTGCGTCATGTCCCCGTGACGAGCGTGGAGTACTCCGGGCTCCCGAGCGAGCCGATCTACCCGTCGGACCCATTGAGCAAGCTGATCACGCTGCACGCGTACCACAATGTCCCCGACTTCCCGGTCGTCGACGCCGACGGCAGGTACATGGGGATGGTCACCGGCGCCGACATGCGGACGGCGCTCATCGACCGCGAGGCGATCCCGCTCCTGCTGGTGGCCGAGCTGCTGCGCGATGATCTGCCCAAAATCCGTGCTGGGGAGAACCTTGACACCGTGCTCGACAAGTTTGCGGAGCACGATGTGTCGAGCCTGGTGCTCGTCGACGCGTTCGAGGGGGCGAAACCCATCGCGCTGATCACGCGGGCGAAGGTGATGGCCCGCTACCAGCGGGCGCTCGACGAGGCGTGATGGATCCGGTTGTGGTGGGATGCGTATATCCCATCGGGATACGCCATGGATAAAGAGAAGTCAGCGTGGATCAGCTTTGGAAACCGGAAGGTTCCGGTGTTTGTTGAGTTTGCTCCTTTCGACGAGTCCGATCGCATGCTCGCGGCACAACAGTCCCGCTTACAGCCGCCCGCACCGGAATCAGTGGGCTCCGCTATACTCCGCGAGAAGGAGCAGCCATGAACGAGCACGAGAACCCGCCGCAGATGTACCAACCGCCCGGCATCGACACCCGCCCGACCTCCGGGCTCGCGGTGACCTCGATGGTCTTGGGGATTCTGTGTTTGTGCTTCGGGCCGCTGGCGTTGGTGCCGTTGATCCTCGGGATCATCGGGATCCTGACGACCGGCGCCAACGGGCAGAAAAAGGGGCAGGGCTTCGCGATCGCGGGGACTTCACTCGGCGCGGTGGGGGTCCTTGGGTCATGCCTGTCGGTGGGGATCCTGCTCCCGGCGCTCGGCAAGGCGAGGCAGCAGGCGCAACTGTTGATGAGCCAGACGCAGGTGCAATCGATTGTTCAGGCGTGCATCGTGTATGCGGACAACCACGATGGCTCGTTCCCGCCCGTTGAGGGATGGGAGCAGGCGCTCGTGGACTCCGGTCTGATCGGGCAAGAGATCTTGGTCTCTCCACGCGAAGACGGCGATGGTGTGTCCTACATCTACCTCGGCGGGCCGCACGACTACGACGCGAGCCGGATCATCGTGTACGAGGATCCGAAGCATGGAGAATATATCGGGGTCGTCGTGGGCTTTGCCGACGGGCATACGGAGACGATCTCGCCCCGCATCTTTGAGGAGATGCTCGCCGAGCAAGTCGATGCCGCGGAGGCGCAGCCGTGATGTTCCGATCGCTCGCCGCAGTCATCCCGATCCTCGCCATCATTCTCGCCGGCTGCTCGACACCCTGGAAGGACCACTACACCGGGGCACCGATCGGGCATTACGAGCGGACGGACGATGTCGAGATCCGCGAGGTGCCCTGGCAGCGGGTCGATGAGGCGCTGCGGTACATCGACGAGCAGCGGGCGGCATCCGACATCCACTGGTCCGAGTGGTCGCGTGACGACAAGTTCGAGGAGCAGGGCGTGCTGCTGCGGGCGCTGCAGATCTCCGGGGACCCGCGCGACATCATTGTGCTCGGGCGGAACGTGTTCCGCTCGACGGACGACCTGTCGCCACAAGACGGATCACTGGCGAAGTTCGCGCAGTCGATCGGCGCGGACTACGCGGTCTGGTCGGCGCACTATGTGGGCAAGGCCGACAAGGTCGTGCAGGAGCCGGTCCATCGCTCGGGGATCTCGATCGGTGTGCACGGCGGGCACGGTCATCACGGACACACGATCGGCGGGTGGGACGAGACGGTGTATGTCCCGGTGGTCGTCGAGGCCGACGAGTACGCGTGGGTGGTGTACTACCTGCGCTACCGGGACTGATCGCTCACCCGTCCTCGCCGAGTGTTTTCTTGCGCCGGAGGATGTGATGGTAGTGCTGGGCGAACCGGTGTGATTCGTCGCGGACCTGCATCAGCAGACGCAGCCCGGGGTTGTTTCTGCCGAGCTTGATCGGTTCGTCGGAACCCATCGTGTAGATGAGCTCTTCCTTCTTCGCAAGCGAGACGACCATCGGCGGCTGGACATCCAGCTGCGCGAACGCCTCCATCGCGGCGTGGAGCTGCCCGAGCCCGCCGTCGATGAGCACAACATCCGGGTACAGCTCGTGCCCCGCGCCGGCCTCGCGGTAGCGACGGGAGATCACCTCGCGCATGGACTGGAAGTCATCGTTCGCCCGTCCGCCGGGCAGGTTGCGGAACGATTTGATGCGGAACCGCCGGTACTCCTGCTTGAACGGGCGTCCGTCAACAAAGCAGACCTTGGACGCGACGGTCTCGTTGCCCTGCAGGTGCGCGATGTCGAAGCCCTCGACACAGCGGATGGGCTTGTCGAGCCCGAGCGTCCGTTGCAGGCTTGCGCACGATTTCAGCGGGTCCTGGTAGCCGATCTCGGATTCGGGTTGCCACTGGTCGGATGTCTTGGCCCGTTCGTCGAGCTTCTCGATCGCGAGGAGCTGGTCGCGGAGTGTCGCGGCGCGCTCGAAGTCCAGCTCGCCCGACGCCTGCTCCATCTCGGCGCGCAGCTCGCGGATCATGGTCGATCGCTTCGTCTTGATGAACCGCACGAACCGGTAGATGTCCTCGCGGTACGCGTCCTTGCTGATCGACTCGTTGCACGGTGCCGTACATTTGCCGATGCTCGCGAGCAGACACGGGCGGAAGAACCTGTTCTTCGGATCGCCCTCGATGATGTCGAGCGAGCATGTTCTGTACCTGAACACGCCCTGCAGCGCCTCGACCGCCCGGCGGAGCGAGCCCGGCGAGGTGAACGGGCCGAGAATGGTCGCGTTGGTGTAACGCGGATCCTTGCTGCCGTCGTTCTTGATCCCCGTCGGGTTGCGTGAGACGAACACCCGCGGGTAGTCCTCGCCCATGGTCACGATGAGATAGGGGAAGGTGCGGTCGTCCTTCTGCGCCGCGTTGTACGCCGGGTGGATGTCCTTGATCAGCCGGTTCTCGGCGAGCAACGCCTCCCATGCAGTGTCGGTCGTGAAAGTGTCGAACGAGTGGACTTCGTCGAGCAGCTTGTTCTTCCACGGCCCCAGATCCGTCGATGGCAGAAAGTACGACCCCACGCGGTCGCAGAGCCTGGACGCCTTGCCGACATAGATCACGATCCCCTTGTGATCCTTCATGAGGTACACGCCGGGCAACGCGGGGAGGTTGCGTGCATCGCTGTGCAACCGCGTCATGCGCGCGGCGCGCGTCTCCGTCCCCCAGGGCGGCGGATCGCTCGAGGGCGCGTGCCCCTCATCGTCGAGAAAAGATGTATCGGGATCGTCTGCCACGCCTGATTGTATGGACAAAAAAACACCCGCCAGCAAACGGCGGGTGCCAAGAGAGTCTGTTCTGGCCGAGATTTACTCGTAGATATAGTCCGGACCGCGCCACTGCTGCCACTTCTTCAGGCGGAAGCGCCAGAAGTTCTCCTCGAAGTTCTTCTGGGCCTCGGGCGACCAGTCCATGAACGCCGGGAGCGTGCGGGCCTCGCTCGCGACCTCGCGGAGCAGGTCCTCGGCCTCCTGCACGGTCAGCGGCTCGGCCTCGCCCGAGCGGATCGCGGCGTGCAGCAGGTCCTGGTACATCGCGTTGAGGTGCGCGTAGCCCTCGAGCGTCTGCTCGCTGTTGGGTTGCTGGTTCAGACGCATCGCCTCGGCACGCAGGATCGAGTCGATCGCCCGCGCCTGGTGGCGCTGCCCTTCTGTCCGCTCGACGCGGCACCCGGTGGAGCAGGCAAGGACCACGGCCCCGGCACACACAGCGATTGTCTTGGTCAGTTGGTTCATGGTCACTCCATCGGTTTTCGGACACGCCGGCTTCACGCCCGCCCGCGGTTTCATGCACTTTAGGATAGCGCCAGTCGGCACATCATCTCCACGCCCGGAGCGATCGCCCCGTCATTGAAATCAAACCGGTCCGTATGCAGCCCCGGCCTGTCCTCTTGATCGGGTTCTGACAGCCCCAGGAAGAAAAAACAGCTCGGGACCGCCCCGCAGTAGTACGAGAAATCCTCCCCGCCAAGGGTCGGGGCCTCGATCACCTCCGTACGACGCGCAAAGACTGCCTGTTCGCCCGTCCGCAGCACTCTTTCCGCCTCCGACGGATCGTTCCGTGTCACCGGGTACCCCGGGATCCATTGGATTTCTGATCGGCAGCCCATCGCCTCGCTGGTCTGCCCCACGATCCTGCGGAAATGCTCCTGTGCCATTGCCCGCGTCTCGCTCCGCAGCGTCCGCACGGTTCCCTTCATCTCCACCGTCTCGGGGATGACATTGAACGCGCTCCCGGCGTGGATGCTCGTTACGCTGACCACCACCGAGTCCGTCGGCATCGCGTTGCGTGAGCAGATCGTCTGCAGCGCCGTCACGATCTGGGCCGCCGCAACGATCGGGTCTACGCACAGGTGCGGGTACGCTGCGTGCCCCTGTTTGCCCGAGACGCGGACAACGAAGGTGTCCGTTGCCGCGAGCATCGGGCCCGGGCGTGTGCCGACGACGCCGAGATCATACTGGGGCCAGCCGTGCAGCCCGTACATCTTCTCGACCGCGGGGTGCTTCCCATGAGCCGCGATCGCTCCGTCGCGGATCATCTTCTCCGCGCCCGCCCCACCCTCTTCCGCGGGCTGGAACACAAAGCGGACCGGGTTGGGTCGGTGGGAGATCCTGCTGAGAACGCTCGCGGCACCGAGGAGGATCGTCGTGTGCCCGTCGTGCCCGCATGCGTGCATAATCTCAGGGGTGGTGGACGCGTAGTCCTTGCCGGTGGCTTCAATGATCGGCAGCGCGTCCATGTCCGCGCGGAGCCCGATGCACGGGCCCGGGTCCTCGACCGTCGCGGGAAGGAAACCGATCACCCCGGTGCCGGTGCCCTTCTCGCGCCCGCCCATGTTGATCGCGTGGTCGATGCCGAGGGCGCCGAGCTGCTGCTGCACGGCCGCGCTCGTGCGTGATTCGGTGAACATTAGCTCCGGGTGCGCGTGCAGGTCATGCCGGATCGCGGTCAGCTCGTTCAGCGAAGCGTGGATCAGATCGGTGAGTTCGTCGGTGGTGGTGCTCGCCATGGCGGATCATAGATCCGGCAGACCACCCAAAACGCTCTGCTATGCCGCGAGCTTGAGCGGTTTGCCCTGCCCCTCGAGGTACCGCCGGGCGTTGTCCTCGAGCTTGGTGAACGATTCGGCGTGGGCCGTCTCGCCCTGCACGCGGGCGCGGATCCGGTTGAAGAGCTCGTCGTTGGTTCTGAACGCGTCGGCGACATCCGGGGCGAAGTGCGTGCCCCGCAGCGATTCGATCAACGCCGCGGCTTCCTCATGGGGCATCGCGTCCTTGTAGACCCGCACACTCGTGACCGCGTCATAGAAATCCGCGAGCGCAACGATCCGCGCGGAGAGCGCGATGTCGTCGCCCTTGACCCCGAACGGGTACCCGGTGCCGTCCCATTTTTCGTGGTGCTGCATCGCGATCTCGATGCCCATGTCGATGAACCCGTCAGGCCCGAGCTTCTCGCGGATCGCCAGCAGCGTCTCCGCGCCGATCAATGCGTGCTTCTCCATCTCGGTGCGCTCCTCAGCAGTCAGGCGTCCGGGTTTGAGGAGAATCGAGTCGGAGATCCCGACCTTGCCGATGTCGTGCAGCGAGCTGGCGAGCACAAGACGATCGATCCATTCGCTATCGATCTCGGGGTACGAACCGCTGAGCTCGTCGGCGATGATCCGTGCATACAAACCGATGCGCTCGAGGTGTGCCCCGGTGTCCGTATCACGGTAGTCTGCGAGCTTGGCGAGCCCGAAGATCAGCGCGTTGCGTTTCTTTAAGCCGTCCTTGACCTGACGCTGAACTTCTTGCTCGAGTTCCTCGTTGGCGGATTCGAGCTCATCGCGGTATCGCTTGGACGCGAGGAACATCGTCGCTGCGCTGAGCGTGAGGATGGACAAGGCGATCGACATGCGGAACCAGAACAGCCGGTCCTCGTAGATCGGGGCGAGCTCGAAGCTCCGTTTGATCCACGCGTCAATAAGCAGCTCGCCCGTGAGGATCACCGCGAGCTGCGCGAGAACGATGCACATGAAGAGGGCTCGCCGATTCTTCGGGCGGAAGCCGAACTCGAGTCTGCGCTTCGTGGGAGCCATGGACCATCCATCGGCTCGGTGGATTCGGGGATTGGTTCGTGCAACCGAAAAGCCCCGTTGGATCGACGATCCGGTCGGTCTGGACCGATCGGGCGGATCGGCGGGTGGTTCTACGGACCCTCCAGCGTCCGCTCACACGCGTCCATCGCGTCGCCGACGACGGGATACGCCCGGGCGTAGTCGATCAGCACGCCGCCCGGATCCATCGCAAGGTCCGAGAACTCGTCGCGAAGTGATGAATGCACCGGCGTGTTCCGGCTCGCGCTCTGCGCGATCAGACGCTCACAAGCCGGTGAAACGAGGAACGCCGCGAGTTTTCTGGCGCCCTCCGGGTTCGGCGCGCCCGCGATGATCCCGACGGTATTGGGGATCGTGGTCGCTCCGAAGCTCGGCATCGCGGGGTCGTCATCGATCGACTCGTACACAAGCTCAACGCCCCACCCGTTCTCTTTCCCGGCGAACACATCGTCGGTGTCCGTCAGCCCGACATCGATCTCACCGAGCGACACGGCGCGGACAACGCTCATGTTCCCGTCGTAGAGCCGCAACTTGTTCTTCTTGAGGCCGTCGAGCCACACCTGGAACGAACCACTCCCCCACCGCTCACGGAGGACGGCCATGTGCCCGCGGGTGGTCCCGAACTGCGGACGCGCCATACCGATGCGCCCCTTCCATTCGGGATCTACCAACGCCCGCATCGTCGTCGGAGGCTCCCGGACCCGGTCAGCCGCGTACACGATCACCCGCGCCCGCTGCGCGAACCCCACCCATGTGCCGTCTCGCCCAATGAGTTCGCTCGGCCAGTCTTCGGGGACCGTGCCCGCCATTCCTCCTCGCTCGAGCGCCCCGGACGCCGCGAGGTGGATCGTGCCCATGGGCTCGCTGGACCACCAGACATCGCCCTTCGGGTGGTCGCTCTCGGCGAGGATCCGCGCGACGAGCCCGGTGGTTTTCGTCGCCTCGGTGTCGCCGAGGATCTGCACGCGGATGCCGGTCTCTTTGGTGAACGCGTCCGCGACGAGCTTTGCGAGGTGGTCATCCGCGCTGGTATACAGTACGACCGAGTCCTCGCCGTCATCCTGCTGGTTGGATTCCGAGCACCCTGGCGCGATCGCAGCCACGAGCAACAACACGCACGCGATCAGCCAACGCATCAGTCACCTTCCGGCTTGGGATCCTTGGGCTTGTCGGCGTCGGCTCCCGCTGCGGCGGGCTTCGCTTCGCCCGTGCTCTCCTTGGCTTTGCTCTCAAGCCGGCCGAAGTAGTGCTTGATCGCCGCCTCGTGCTCATGCGGCACGCGCTTGGTCTCGATCGCCTGGGCCGCCTGTGTGGTGGCGCTCGTGACGACCTCGCTGAACTGCGCGGTCGATTCGCCGCGGACCTGCTCGCCGTTGACGAAGGTCGAGCTGATCACCGGGCCGTCGCCCGTTGTATTGACCGCCGCGTGCTCTTTCTTGATGGTGTAGTCGACGGCCTGCTGGTCGGGCGAAGCGCCGTTGCCCTGTCCCGGCCCGCCCGAGCCGTTGCCCATGTTCTGCGAGGACTGCCCCTGGGAGTACTGCCCGGTCTCGCCCCACTCGCTGCCCTCGCCGAAGGTCTGGGCCCCCTGTCCTTGACCCTGTCCCTGCCCGAGCCCGGCCATCTGCCCCTCACACTGGGACATCGCCTGGTCGAGCGCCTGCATCTCCTGCTGCATCTGTTCCATGCCGGAGAGCTGCCCGCTCATGGACTCCATGCCCTCGCCCGCCTGCTGCATATCGCCGTTCTGCATGCCCTGGGCCATCTGCCCCATCGCCTCGGCCATCGCGCTGGCGGCGTCGGACGCGTTCTGCTGCGCCTGGGCCTGTTTGGCGAGTTCCTGGATCTGCTCGGGGGACATGTTGCCCAGCTCTTCGAGCGCTTTCTTCATCGCCTCGGGGTCGCCCGAGAGCTGCTTGGCCTGCTGCTCACTCAGCCCGGCGGCCTGGAGCTGCTCCTCGAGCTGCTGGGTGTTCTGGGCCATTTTTTCGAGCTGTTCTTTCATCTTCTCGAGCTGGGCCGCGGCCTGCTTCTTGTCCGCCTCGGACATCTCCCCGTTCTGGATCTGGTTTGCGAGCTCGCTGAGTTTCTCCTGAGCCTCTTTGAAATCACCGCGTGCCATCGCGCGCCCCATCTCGGACGCCGCGCCGGGCTCGGGGGCGTTGAGGTTCCGCATCGCGTCCTTGATCGCGTCGAAGGTCGCGCCGTCCTCGTCGTTGCGTTTGTCCTCGAGCTGGTCCTTGAGGGTCGTCAGCTTCTTGAGTGTTGCGCGGACCATCTCTTCGGGCTTGGCGTTCTCGATGCGGTCGGGGTTGAGGAGGTCCTCGCCCGACTCGTCGCCGAGCCCGTCGAGATCAAGATCCGCAGCTTTGGCGATGTCGGCCATCTTCTGGTTTACATCGGCGACCTTCGCTTGTACCTCGCGGACCTGCGCCTGCTCGGCGAGCTGCTGCTCCTTCTTCGCGAGCAGCCCGGTGACATCGGTGCTCGGGAGGAACCACACCGCGAGCAGCGCGAGCGCCGCCGCCAGCGGCATGGGCCACAATCTCGGCGCCGCGATCGGGAGTGCGTCGCGCATCACCACGCGCTTCGCTTTGCTGGCGGCATCGTCGACGATTGTCCTCGACCAGGCATCGTCCGACTGGTCGACGCAGAGCGCCGTCGACAACGATTCGCGGAGCTCGGCGCGCTCGTCGACTTCCTGCGCCACCTTGAGCATGCTCGGGCGACGGAGCAGCGACCACACGAACGCGGTAACGAACGCAACACCGACCGCGATCAATGCGCTCATCATCCACGGGAACTCGAAGACCGGAACGAGCTTCTGCGTGATCCGAGCGGCGACCATCAGCACCGCAGCAATGAACAGCGTCACCGCGAGCGTGCGGAGTAGGTCGATGAGGAACAGCCGTTTCTTGGCGATCCCGAGCACCCGTGTGATCTCGTTCATAGCGAGTCTCCTTGGAGGGGCAAACCCATTCGCTTCCCCTCCATATTCGGAACTTCTGCGCCGCTGTCACGCAGAATCCGAAGTTTTTTCCGTTTCCACCCCAATCGTACCAATCAACCAGGCCCTGGTTGCCCGTTGTTGCGCGCCTGTGACCGCCGATCCGGGTGGATTCGCCCGTGCTCAAGGCCCACAATCGCCCATGCCCGCCGATGACCAGCCCGCCCCACCGCCGCCTGCAACGGACCGACCGGGGTACCTCGCACGGTTTCTTGGGCTCCTGGACGGCTCCTACATCGACCGGGCAGCCTGCGACCAGGCGTTCAAACGCATGCACGCCCGCGACGCGATCGGGGACAGGGTCCACCTGTTCTTCGCACTCATCTGGTGCGTGCTGCTCTTTTCGCCCCAGAGCGTAATGCAGATCGCCGTGCTCCCGATGGTGGTGTTCTTTGTCGTCCGGGTGCTCAACACCTTCCCGCTCTGGATCCACGGCTTCGGGCAGCCCGCGGTGCTCGCGACGATCATCCTCGCCGGGTGGATGGGGATCACGCTGCTCTGGTCACCCAATCCGCTGCTCGGCGCGGAGGAGATCTCCCAGCTCCGCTGGCTGGCAGCCACCGGGTTCCTGTTCCCGGTCATCCGCCATCGAGGGCTCCTGCTCTCCGCGCTGCTCGTCGGGTACGCGTCGATGATGATCGCCCAGGTCTTCGACGCCTTCGACGGCTTCGGGAACCGCACGCTCTACCGATTCTTCTGGCACGAGCCCAACAGAATCTCCGGATGGACACAGCCTGTCGTTGCGGGATCCATGCTCGTCGCCGGGCTCGGGCTCGTCCTCCCCGCGGCGTTGTTCGACCGGGCCCGCCGACCGCTCTGGATCGTTGCGAGCGTGCTGATGTGTGTTTCCGTCCTCGCGACCGGTTCACGCGGTGCGTGGCTCGCGATGGCGGCGCTGGTGCTGACGATCCTCCTCTACGGCTTCGTCACCAAGCGACTCAACCGACGGGTGCTCGTAGGTGCGTTTGTTCTTGGCGCACTCGTGATCGCGACTGTACTCGCGATCGACGGCGGGAACATCAGAGAACGCGCTGCCGAAGCACGCACAGAGATCACTGGAGCGATCGACGGCGAGTACAACTCACACACCGGTGCCCGCATCCGTATGGCCCAGCTCGCGATCGACGCGACTACCGCTCACCCGATCGCCGGTGTCGGCGCGGGCGGCTACAAACAGTGGGCCACAGAGCACGACGACACCGATTCGTTCATCCACGATCATGCGCACAACACACCGCTGCAGCTCTCCGCAACAACCGGATTGCTCGGGCTGCTGCTCGGGATCGTGCTCTTTATGACGCTCATTCGCAACGCGCACAACGCGAAAAAACCTTGTGAAACAAACGGTTTGATGCTCGGCCCAATGTTCGCGATCATCGGGATGCTGTTCGTTTCGATGACCGACGCGGTACTCATCAACGCGCAGACCGCGGCGCTCCTCGGAACGCTCGCCGCGCTCTCGCCGGCATATATCCCGGACTCAGAACAGCCCTCGTCAGTCGTCCGCTGAGATCGATTTCGGGCCTTCTTTGCCCGCGACGCGTTCCAT